>SVDB01000074.1:3777-6371 GCA_015058065.1 Clostridiales bacterium | reverse complement strand
ATCGAGTTCATGGCCAGCGTCGGGCTTTCTATGCCTGTTTCCGTGATCTTGCCGTAAGGAACGAGCCCAAGCTTTATGAGAGCCTGGAAGCCGTCGCATATACCGCAGATAAGGCCGTCCTTCTTCTCGAGAAGATCCATCGTTACTTCCGCCACCTCATCCTGTCTGAAGAACGCTGTGATGAGTTTTGCCGATCCGTCAGGCTCGCCGCAGGCGGAGTTCCCGCCCGGTATCATCAGGATCTGCGATCCTCTCATCGCCGAGGCGAAAGCTTCCGCCGATCTCTTCAGGTCGTCAGCGCTCTGATCCTTTATGATCATTATTTCGGCTGAGGCTCCTGCTTCTCGTATCGCGCGGGCAGTGTCCTCTTCGCAGTTGGTCCCCGGAAATACCGGTATGAGCACTTTCGGTTCCGCGCGCTTGAACACCGGTGTATGCCAGCTGCGCGCTCTGTATTCTATGTTGCTGACCGGGCCGCCCTTGCCGCCTGTGACAGCCGGATAAACGCCCTCGAGCCTTCCTTCGTACAGTGTCAGAAGTTCCGCGAGGCTCACCTTTTCGGCTCCGTATGTGACCGTGCGCTCTTTTGCGGTATGGCCGATGATCTCTACGTCCATGTTGCGGCCGTCGATCTCGAGATCCTCTTCTACTTCGAGGATCATGCTGCCATACGAGTAAGAGAATATCTCTTCGAGATCCATCGCTTCGAATCCGAAGCCTATGCCGTTGCCGTAGGTCATCTTCATGATTGCCTCGGCTATGCCTCCGATGCCCGGAGTGTACGCGGCGAACGCTTCTCCCGAAGCCAGCAGTCCGGCGGCCTTCTCCCAGACCTTCATAAGTGATTCGTTATTCGGCAGACCCTTTCCGGATCCGCTGTCGTCGGTTTCTTCACGCGGTTTGAGCAGCACGACTTTATGCCCGGCCTCTTTGAACTCAGGAGTCCTTATATCGCCTGTCTTGGCCATTGTCACAGCGAATGAGATGAGTGCCGGCGGCACATTGATACCTTCGTATGTTCCATCCATCGACCCCTTGCAGTCTGCCGCGCCGAGCCCGAGATCCATCTGGGCTTTGAACGCGCCGAGCATGGCCGCGAGCGGTCTGCCCCATCTTATCCCATCATCACCGGGAGCCGCGAAACTGCTCTGCAGGCAAAGATAGATATCCTTGAATGAAGCGCCTGAAGCGATGAGTTTCGAGACTGACTCCACGACCGCCAGATACGCTCCGTGGTAAGGTGAAGCCTCTGAGATGAATGGATTATAGCCCCATGACATCACTGAACAATCAGAAGTTTTTCCCCTGCCGGCAGGTATCTTGCTGGCCATCGCCTGCGCAGGCGTTATCTGATTGGCTCCGCCGAAAGGCATCAGTACAGTTCCCGCTCCGGCTGTTGTGTCAAAGCGTTCAACGAGACCTCTCCTTGAGCAGGTGTTGAGGTCTGCGGCAATCTTTCTCATGCCGGCGGTGAAACTCCTGTCGCTGCCGTACATGCTTGTCGCCTTCCAGTCTCCAGGCTTTTCAGGAGCTATGTCTACGTGCCTGTCAGGCGCTTCTGTGTCTTCACGCGGTTGTTCCGCGGTCCCACCGGCCTTCACGCACTGAAGATCTTCGCCTGAAACAAGCAGTCTGAACAGTTTTTCATTCTCAGCGTCGATGACGCATGCCATTCCATCGTATCCGTAAGGAGCCGCGTCGCAGCACTTTTTGACCATGCGCGACACCATGGCGTCACCAAGCAGTCTCTGCATCTTGTGATACCCCGCGGCGCCTCTGCCGAGGACCACCATGACGGTATCGTCCGGCTCGATCTCTTCCTTTCTTATGTTGACGGACGGAGCTGCCGCGAGAACAGCATAGGATTCCAGCCTTTTCGCCGCGAATCCCGGATGATAGACCTCATCCGCCATGCCCGTCGCGATCCCCGCGAGGCTCGCGTATCCCGAACTGCCTTCAGCAGTGCCCACAGCCAGCTTTCTCTGAGGCAGTCTGCCCGGCAGTGTATCCGCAGCGTGCTGCAGCGGATCATCCGCGCCGCTGAGCCTCATCACCGCGTAAGGATGCGCTCTTTCGAACAGCACTCCCCTCAGACCTTCCTCGAGGCACGCTGCCGCGCCGGCGGCAGGTCTGACTTCAGTGAGTCCGTTATCCGCGCTGCTCCCGAAAAACAGCAGCCATGGCTCATTTTCTCCGTTGATCTCTACGTTTATCATTACAGAGCAGTTCGCTCCGGATGTATCCAGTTTCTCGAGCCTGCCCTCTCTCTTCAGGTATCTGGCCGCGATGCGCGCGATATCGCCAAGCGTGACAGGCGTGTTCTGTCCCAGGCTCTTTCTCACCTTCAGGTAGTCCTTATACGCCTTTTCGAGCATAGGGTCTTCGAATGTGGCGCTGTCGATCACCGTATCGAATCCGGAGCAGGCTCCTTCAGCTGAACGGATGATCTCTTCCGCGACGGGTTCTTCAACGAGGGTCTCCGGCATCTCAAGCGAGGCTTCCCTAACCTCCGCGGGGTTGATCACATAGTTCATGATCGCGTCCCTGTCAGCCGGCATCAGTTCACCGCAGAGCACATATACCTTCGCGCATCT
>SVDB01000074.1:1198-3677 GCA_015058065.1 Clostridiales bacterium | reverse complement strand
GAGTATATCCTGTAAACCATGTCTTCTCCTTTATATGAGTCACGGTGTCTTCACGCTATAAAAAATATGCGATGACGTGTCGGGCGTCATCGCTGGGTAGTCCGCGGCTAATTCCGCTCCTTTACGATCTTGCGGCAGAGCTTTGCCACCGCGACCGGGAGTATGAGCCACTCAGCCTGCTCCATGACACGCCTCTGCAATGTCTCCGGCGTATCGCCTTCTTCAACGTTCACCGCTTTCTGAGCGATGATCTCGCCTCCGTCGGCGACTTCGTTGACGAAATGAACGGTGGCTCCCGTCACCTTGACGCCTCTTTCGAGAGCGGCAATGTGCGGCTTGAGCCCGTAGAATCCGTCTCCGCAGAACGAAGGAATAAGGGCAGGATGTATGTTGATTATCTTATGATCGTAATATGATACGAAGTCCTTGCTGAGTATCATGAGGAATCCGGCAAGTACGATAAGATCGATGTTTCTTGAATCGATCAGTTCTTTGCACGCTTCTTCAAAACCCTCACGTCCGCCGCTTGCTTTTGACGTTATGACGAATGTCTCGATGCCTGCCTTGCGCGCGCGCTCGATGGCATACGCGTCCTCTCTGTTCGAGATGACGAGCGCTATTTCGCCCTTTTCGAGAAGCCCGGATTTCTGGGCGTCAATGAGCGCCTGAAGATTTGTGCCCGTGCTGCTTACCATCACGGCTATCCTTGCTTTATCTGACATACGAATACCTCCGCTGCAGCGAATCGCTTATCTGAGTTATTCTATCATATTTTGCCTATTTATCGAACATGTCTCTCGAGTAGACTTTTGTCGGGCGCTTGTCTCTTTCCGTCAGGTCGCGGATCGCGTGATACAGCGCGCGAAGCAGCGCGAAGATGAGGAACATGACAAGGAATCCCGCCACTCCGTACGCGATATCCCTGCCTTCCATCGATCCGGTTCCGGTCCACCACTGACCTATTTCGATGGCGAAGGAGAAAACCAGCACCAGCGTGAATACATAAAGCCATGTGATCACCATGGTGTGGTCGCGCTTCGCGAGCCATTTGAATATCGGATACAGCACAAACAGCAGCAGCATGCCGAATACGCCTATCACGATGAAGTGCAGCTGCTTGTCATCAAAGTACCAGCCTCCGGCGTCGTTTATGCGGAGGACACGGTCGTGGATCTTCGCGATCCATATCGAAAAATCATAAATCAAATCCCATATGTTCATACCGCATATTATAATACCAAGCCGCTCTTCTTTGTGTGTTCAATTGAAGAAACCCTCTGAGCCTTACAGAATATAAAGGTTTTTGTTTGTATAGGATTATTGAGGCGCCGCGCCGCGTATTTCTATAATCATCATGAGTCTCTGTCGGTATATATATGGAAAATGCTGACAGAGAAACATCGAGAGAAAAGGCGGTAGTGATCATGAAATCATATAAAAGATCCATGAAGAGCAGAGTGCTGGCTGTCATGCTCATACTGATGACGGCTGTCGCGATGCTGCCTGTGATCAGCAGCGGAACACCGTTCGAGGCTTCGGCGGCTTCTGTCACCGCGAGCGGCAAGGTGAGCGAGGACAACGTCAATCTGCGCAAGTCCGCAAGCGTTTCTTCGAAGGTGGTAACGACACTCAGCAAAAACACAGCTCTGACCATTCAGACAGAGATATTCACGGTCAAGAACAGCTCAGCCGCGGAGAACCGCTGGTACTATGTTACGGCGGGCAAGAAGAGCGGCTACATAAGAGCCGATCTGGTCAAGGACATCAGCTACGGAAAGACGGCGGCATCAGCTACCGATAATCTTAACTACAGGAACGGTCCTTCTTCAGCGTTCAAGAAGCTCGGCACGGTAAACGCGGGAACACCGCTGACACTTCAGTTGCCTGCAAAATTCAAGGGAAGCAATGAGACCTGGTACAGAGCCACTGTGAAGAATACGACCGCCTATGTCTGCGGTAATTACGTGAGGATGGGCAAGTCCCCTCTCATCATCAAGTCGGAAGAAGAGCTGGAAGGCAAATCCGAACTCGCGAAAGCGCTTCTGTCGAATCCTACGATAGGCGGCAGGGCCAGATATGTCTATACCTTCAACACAAGCAACTGCAAGAAGCTCTTCGCAGTCGAAGGTTATAAGAACGCGAAGGTCCCGCAGGGGTTCACCTTCACGGGAAACGAATACTACATACTATACGGAATGGCCGCCGGGCAGAGCATCGTCACATACTCAGCTGACGGAAAACGTCTCAAGGCAAGCAAATTCTCGTTCTGCATCGGGCATCCGAACGGTATCACCTGGGACCCTGTCACAAAGAAGTGCTATATCTTCAAGGGCAACCAGAAGAGGATATACACATGGGATCCGGCGACAAACAAATTCGGCAAGTCCAAGACCCCGTATTCGTCTTCAGGCGTAGCGTATGACAACTCCACGAACCAGATCTACGCTACATCGCGCACGGGCATCAGGGTCTACAGCGC
>SVDB01000074.1:0-1098 GCA_015058065.1 Clostridiales bacterium | reverse complement strand
ATTTCATTTGTGAAAACAGACTTTCATCTGAGGAAAGGAATCATACATATGATAAAGACCGTGGGCATCCTCGGCGCGGGCTCGGTCGGCAGCGCGCTGATGTACGAAATGTATAAGAGAGATCCCGAAAACGTATATCTCCTGGCGACCGGCGAGCGCGCTGAGCGCCTTTCATCAAAAGGCATATCGGTCAACAATGATGTCATATTTCCGAAGGTCTATTCCGACCCTTCGCAGAACATCCATATCGACCTGCTCATTCTGGCGGCAAAGACTTACAGCATGGATTCCGTCATCAGGGACATGCGTCCGCTGATCGACAGGGATACGATACTGCTGCCGATCGAAAACGGCATCACGACATCTACACTGCTCGAAGGCGTATTCCCGGAAAACCGCGTCTTCTACGGCGTAGTGCTCAGGACGGACGCCCACCGCATGAGCCGCAGGGTCTACTACACGACCCTCGGAGAGATGCAGATCGGATATGCCGACAACAGTGAGATAAAGCCTGAAGTGCAGGAAGCGTATGACAGGCTCAAAGAACTGGGTATCAATGTGAAGATCTACGAAGACATGCGCAGGGCCAAGTGGCGCAAGTGGATGCTCAATACCGGCGCGAGCCAGACGGCTGTCGAAGTGCAGGCTGAGTGCGGTTTCTTCGGACAGGTCGAAGAGGTACGCGCACTGATGAAGATGCTGATGGATGAGATCCTGGCAGTCGCAAGAGCCGAAGGTGTGGACATCGACGAGCATGACCGGGACGAGATCATCGAGATGCTGGTCAACTTCCCTCCTGACAAGAAGATGTCCATGCTGCAGGACTATGAAGCCGGTAGGCCGATCGAGATAGACGAGTACGCGGGCGAAGTCGTGAAGCTGGGCAAGAAGCACGGGATCCCGACACCGGCGAACGAGATCCTCTACCTCGCGATCACTGCCAGACAGAAGATCGCGGAGCTCCGCAAAGGATAAGCACAAATTAATAAGAGGCATATATACATACCGAAGTGACCGGCTCGCGCCTATCGCGGTTTAACGCAGCGGTACTAAGCTCTGGCTTCGCAGCCGGCTGTTCTGCAGCTGCTCGCCAATCGC
>SVDB01000073.1:1869-6376 GCA_015058065.1 Clostridiales bacterium | reverse complement strand
CCTGTCGCCTCGTACAGATGAACGAGTTCTTCCATCGCGTCCGTGTTGCTCGGAGAAAGCTGCAGTACCCTTTTGAACGCGGCGGCGGCTGCGTCCGGGTTTGCCAGCGATGACTCGGCTATGCCCAGATAATACCAGAGCGGCCACCATTCAGAGTACCTTCCTTCCGTGAACTTCGCCAGAGTGTCTCTGCCGCCGGCGAAGTCTCCGCCCATTATCTTATTGCATCCGAGTTCGATCTCTACGGGTTCTTCGAGTTCTTCTACCCTTTCAGAGATCTCCTCCCTGAGTGAAGCGAGAAGTTCATCGTCCATCTCGTGTATCTCGGTCTCGCTTCCTGCGGAATGTTTCAGAAAATCCTGCCACGTAAGCTTCGCTTTCAGATATAGACCCATGTTCAGGTAAGCGTAACCAAGGAAATAGTAGCCCATCGCAAAATCCGGGTGGATCATCGTGAGCAGTTCGAATGTCTCGGACGACTCAGCCTTGAACATGCCTATCTTTTCCTCATCACCCATTCCGTCTTCGGCAGTGAGCGACTCCGACTCATATACTTCCTTGCAGGCTCTGGCGTACAGATAAAGAGCCTCTCTTGACTGAGGTTCTATTCTGAGCGCCGCTCTGAGCAGCATGCACGCGTCCTCAAGATCGCCTGTATCAGCGGAATGCGCGCCTTCAGAAACCAGCATCGCCACGGCGTCATCTCCGATGACTTTTTTAAGGAATGAAGCATATCTGTCCGCGTACACAAAGAGCGGGTCCCCTCCGATGACTCTGGCCATGTTGAGGACGATGCTTTTGAGGTCTATCGCGCCTTTCGCGTCGTTTCCCTCTATGCCTACCGGCACGGCAACGCCGCTGAGTATATCCGCAGCCCCTGTGCGCTCAAGATAATCAGGTGAAAGCTCCGCGAACATCATGTTCTGTATCCGCGGAGCGAGGTATTTGCTTATTCTGTCTTTGTTTGCTGTTGTGTTCAATCGATGTCCCAGCCTTTTTTATCGAATTTTTTCATCGCTTCTTCGCTCAGTACGCTTTCGAGATCGGCATAGATGACATCCTTCAGGATATCCAGCTTTACAGGATCCGCGAGATCGTCATAAAGCCCGCCCGCGAAAGCGAACAGGATGCGAGCGAGATGTTCCTTCTTGCGGATCTTTCCGCTCAGCCCATTCTTAGAGATGTATGCTGACAGCCTGCTGAACAGGTCATATGGCTTGATCCCTGTATCATTCAGGACGCGCGGGATCGATTTTTTGAACCCGCCGTCGCCGACAAATGCCTCGACAGCGCGGGCGATGCCTCTGATCCTGAGCATCTCTTCGGCGCTCATGTGCCCCGTAGCGATGACCTCATACGGCGCGTCCGAGGCATATACATATCCGTACTGATCGGCCTCAGCCCTGAGTTCAGTGCCCTTGCTGATGAAGAGGCTGTCTATGTGCACCGGCATGCCCTCAGCCATGCCGAACGCCTTGTTGAATGAGCGGGCGAACATCGCCTCGGTCTCGAGCGGCAGTCCGGCAGTTACGTGTACCTCAGTGATTATGTTTCCGCTCTGGAGCAGCTTAGTGGTGTTGTACATCAGACGGTAGATGTTTTCACCCCTTCCGATCGCGGCAAGAACCTCAGCGTTCGTGCTCGCGACGTCGATATTGAAGATGATCTGTCCGCTCCTCGCCTCGGAAAGCAGTCTGATCGTTTCCTCGTCGAGTTCGTCTCCGTTCACGTTGAATTCGAACGACGTCACTCCGTTGTCATTATTGATGATGTACTCGAATATCCTGTACGCCCTTTCACTGTTGTAGTTGAAGAATCTGTCGAGGAATACGACACGTTCGACTTCCTTGGCCAGGAAATACCTCAGTTCGGTGCAGACTCTGCCCAGACTGAGCGCCCTTACTCTGGCGTCAGGAAGATGCTGTGAATAGACAGTCCTGTCGGATGTTCCTCTGATCGTCTCGTAATAGACGGTGCCCTTTCCGGCTTCGAATCTTTCGTAAGGGAAAGGAAGAGACTCCATCTCGACCGGAGCGTCATACGGATTGACGATCACCTGGTCGCTCTCTCTGTACGCGAGACCGGCTATGTTCTCGAAATCGAATTCATATTCAAGAAGTGATTTGAGGAAGCTGAACAGCACGCTCTCGCCCTCGCCTCTTATGACATAGTCGACGAACGGGTTCTCTTTCATGAACCTGCGCGTCTCGAACGAGACATGCATGCCTCCGAACAGGATCGCTATGCTCGGCACCGCCTTCTTTACCATTTCAGCGACATGTCTGAGCTGAAGCTCGTTGCAGGCATTCGCGTGGAAATAGACTATGTTGTACTGTCCCGTCGCGATGTCCTCGAAGATGTCGGTGTAGAGGTCGTTGCGCTCATAAGTCCTGAGCTGCACGTCCAGAGGAGAATCAGTGATAACGCTGTACAGATACTTGAGTTCGAGATCCGTCCTTTTGTTATCTGATTTGATCGTTGTCAGAAGAAGTTTCATCTGTCTGTCCTTTCGTATCCGCAGTCCCGTAAGAAGCTGTAACTTTACATGCGCTCAGGCGCAGCGATACCAAGCAGTCCGAGGCAGTTCGCTATGACTGTCTTTGACGCTTTCACGAGAGCGAGCTTCGCCGCTCTTTCTTTCTCATCATCGACCAGTATGTGCTCATCGTGATAGAACTTGTTGAACGACTGAGCTATGTCAACGAGATGGCGCGTCACTATGGACGGCTCGTATTTTTCGGCCGCCTCGAGCACTACTTCAGGCACTCTGTACATGAGTTTCGCCAGAGCGTAAGCGCTGTCGCTGCCAAGATACGAAGCGTCGATGCTGCCGATAGAAGACATGTCGACGCCGGCCGCTTCGGCCTTTCTGAGCACGCTCGACGCCCTCGCGTGAGTGTACTGTACATACGGGCCTGTCTCTCCGTCAAAGTTGAGGACCTTGTCCCATGAGAACACGTAATCCTTGATCTTGTTGTTTGAGAGTTCCTGGAAGATGACGGCTCCGATACCGACTTCTCTGGATACCTCATCGATGTCGACTCCCTGGACGTCCTTCTCGCGCATGATCTCCGCTGTCTTGGCGACCGCTGTGTTGAGAACGTCCTCGAGGAACACGACCCTGCCTTCACGGGTCGACATCATCTTGATGTCATCTCCGTCTGAAAGGCTGACCAGACCGAAAGGCACGTGGATGCAGTCTTTTTCCCACTCGTAGCCCATGAGTTCGAGCACTTTCTTCCACTGCTTGAAATGCAGGTTCTGCTGCGAAGCGACTACATAGATACATTTGTAGAAATCGTATGTCTCCTTGCGGTAGACCGCGGCGGCTATGTCTCTTGTGACATAGAGGCTTGAACCGTCGGATTTCGTTATCATCGCGGCTCCGAGACCGTACTTCTCGAGATCTACTATCTGAGCTCCCTGTGATTCGACCAGAAGGCCCTTGTCCTTAAGTTCCTGAATGAATCTCGGCATCTTGTCAGAGTAGAAGCTCTCGCCGGCATATGAGTCAAAAGTGATGCCGAGCATGTCATAGACCCTGTTGAACTCCTCGAGACTGAGTTTTCTAAACTTCTCCCAAAGTTCGAGTTCAGCGGGTTCTCCGGCTTCGAGTTTTACGAACGTCTCTCTGGCCTCGTCTTCGAGTTCAGGGTGTTCTTTGGCCTCTTCGTGGAACTTCGTATAGTATCCGAGAAGCGATTTGATAGGATCTTTCGCCAGTTCCTCTTCGCTTCCCCACTTGCGGTAAGCCACTATCATCTTGCCGAACTGTGTTCCGTAATCACCAAGATGGTTGATTCTTATAACGTCATAGCCTACAGCGTCATATAGCTTGTACAGAGCGTTGCCGATAACCGTGCTCCTGATATGACCTATATGGAAAGGCTTCGCGATATTAGGCGATGAATACTCAACGATGACCTTGCGGCCCTCTCCGAAATCTGATCTTCCGTATGCCCCGCCGAGTCTTTCGACCTCACAGACTACCTCGCCGGCGAAGAAAGCTCTGTTGATGAAGAAATTCACATAGGCGTTCACGTTCTCGACTTTGGCGAATGCTTCAGCATCGCCGGCCTTGGCGGCGATGTCCGCAGCGATCAGCTGCGGAGCCTTGCGAAGCGCCTTCGCAAGCCTGAAGCACGGGAACGCGTAGTCTCCCATCTTCTCGTCAGCCGGTATCTCGATCATGTCTCTGATGTCCTGAATGGACAGTCCGAGCGCTTCATCGTATATTTTTTCAGCGATTATGTTCTTGAAATCTACCATTTTGAATCCTTTACTGTAATTGTTTATCTGCCACTATTTTCTTCAGGCATTCAATTATATCAGAAAAGCCCTGATTTTACTACATTTCACATCATTTGCGATCCTTCAGCTCCACCACTGTGCATCCGTCTCCGCCTTCGTTGTACGGAGCGGACTTGAATGACTTGACATGCTTGTTGCGCGACAGTTCCTGTCTTATGCCGCTCCTGAGTATGCCCTCGCCGCGCCCGTGTATCAC
>SVDB01000073.1:0-1769 GCA_015058065.1 Clostridiales bacterium | reverse complement strand
TCAGGAGCCTTAGCCGGTTTGAGCGCCGATTCCGCCTGACGCAGTCTTCTGCGCCCGTCAGCCGCTCCGCCCGCTATATGGCCCTCGTTGAAGCCGGCATTCTTGTTTTTCCGCTGTATGTCTCTCAGTTCAGCCGTTATATCATCGATGGTGTCCTGAGCGTCCCTCAGCATGCCGCCGGCCTTGCGCCTTGCATCCTCAAGTATCTTGGCCGCCTCGGCCCTGGCTGCTGCCAGTTCTTTCTCCGCTTCGGTCTTGACTTCATGAGCCGCTTCGATCTCTCTGCCCGCTTCGGCAAGTTTTTCTTCAGCTCTGGCCTGATCCGCCTCGACCCTGCTTACCGCTTCTTCGAACTCCAGCTGTTCTTCGCCCAGCAGCTCAGCGGCTCTTTCGATTATGGCCCTGTCCAGACCGAGTTTTTCGGATATCTCGAAAGCGTTCGATTTGCCCGGCAGACCCACTCTCAGCCTGTATGTCGGAGAGAGCGTCTCAACGTCGAATTCCATCGACGCGTTCTCGACTCCCGGTGTCGAAAGAGCGTATTTCTTGAGTTCGGTGTAATGCGTGGTAGCAGCGACCAGCGCGCCGGCTTCCTTCAGTCTTTCGAGTTCAGCTATGCCGAGTGCCGCTCCTTCGAGAGGATCCGTGCCGGCTCCCAGCTCGTCAAGCAGCACCAGACTGCCCTCGCCTGCGGTCGCGAATATCCCGATTATGTTCTTCATGTGCGATGAGAAAGTGCTGAGGCTCTGCTCAATGCTCTGCTCATCGCCGATGTCGGCGAAGACTTCCTTCAGCACCGGCAGACTGCTGTTTTCGTCAGCCGGTATATGCAGACCGCTCTGTGCCATGAGGCAAAGAAGCCCTATCGTCTTCAGCGTTACGGTCTTGCCGCCCGTATTAGGTCCGGTTATGAGGAGCGTAGTCCAGTCGCGTCCGAGTTCCACATTTATAGGCACTACCTTCTCCGCAGGTATGAGCGGATGGCGCCCTGTCTTTATGTCAATGAAGTTCTCTTCATTCAGATGAGGCTCCGCGCCGTCCATGAGGCACGACAGCTTTCCCTTCGCGTTGATAAAGTCGAGTTCGGCCATCAGCCTCTGATCGTTCATCAGGCTGATATGATGCTCGCCGACCCTGCTGCTGAACAGCTCAAGTATCCTGGTGATCTCTGCCTGCTCATCCAGTTCGAGCTGTCTGAGCTCGTTGTTGAGATTCACGATAGACTGCGGTTCCACGAAGAGCGTGGCTCCCGTCGATGACTGATCATGCACCATGCCCGGGAACAGGCTTATGTACTCCCGTTTTACCGGGATCACATACCTGCCGTTGCGCATGGTGACTATGGCGTCCTGCAGATGCGTCTTCGCTGAGCCCGAACTTATCATCTTCTGCAAACGCGACTTTATGAGATCGTTCTTGTTGCGTATGTCGCGCCTTATCGACTTCAGCGCCGGAGAAGCGTTGTCGGCCATCTCGTCCTCGCTGATTATCGCGTCCGATATGTCATGCTCGAGTTTTACTACAGGGTCAAGCAGACCCGCGATCTCGGGTATGACCTTGAGCCCGTCCGGCATGTCCCCGGTCAGGAACGTCTTGACCGCCCGCGCTGAGGCGATGCTGACCCTGATCTGCAGGAGTTCCCTCATGCTGAGACATCTGCCGCGTCTGGCCATCGAAACGATGCCGCTGATATCTCCGATCTCTCCGACCGGAATGCTTCCCTTATAGGAAATAACGGAAACCGCTTCCGTAGTTTCCGTTAGTGCGTC
>SVDB01000072.1 GCA_015058065.1 Clostridiales bacterium | reverse complement strand
ACCAGAATGAATCCGAATACGGCAAGCGTCAAAAACAGCGTCAGATCGGCGTTTAAAGGCGTATGAGCCATTATCTCATAGGCGATCAGAGCCCATATGTCCCCTGCCAGATATCCCAGAGCGATCTTGTGCGCGTCTTTGAACTTGTTCCCGTTAGTCGCGTAGATGCCCGCGCATATAAGAGCTACGGGGCCAACGCTTATTCCTATGTATGGACTGATAACTGCCCACGCCGGAGGCAGGACCGCTATCAGCAGCGCCAGTGTGAGTACTTCTTTCTTTTTCATCTATCCCTGTTGCTTTTCTCAATCAATGTGCAGCCCTGCCGTTTCGGCCTGGCTGCACATCATTTCGATAACTATTCCCTATATCAGTCTTCGTAAGTCTTTCTGAGGATATAGAACCCGTCGCTGTTAGCGTCGATTATGATATTTCCTCTGTCGTCTACTACGACATCCTCGGTCATTGCCATCATCGGTCCAGGGAACGGGAAGCACTTCTTTGTCGGATTCGGAGGTATGAAGTAAGCTTTTTCCTTGATATAGAAAGGATCTGATACGTCATATACTCTGAGTCCTGCAGCGAAGTAGCAGTCATAGACTACGTCAGTCCTCTGCTCCAGCCACGGCTTGTTGCTCATCGGCTCATGCACATTGTGAGGGCCGAAAGGTCCGCCCTTTGAGCCTTCTGCGAGACCGTAAACATTGAAGTTCGGCGCAGGGAAATCCTCAGGGACTTCCGGATACGGGAATTCGGCGATTAGCACAGGATTAGTCGGGTCGCTTACGTCGACCATGTGCAGGTTGTTCATTGCCTGAGCCTGCTTTACAACGCCATCCTTGATGAAGCCGAATCTCTCGCCTTCGTTAGTGACTACCACGAGGTCTCTGCCTACAAGAGGAAGCGCGGTGTGAGTCCTTGCTCCCGCGAGTCTGCTCGAGAACGCTGGCATGAATTTCAGATTGCCGAGTGCTTTAGGATGTCTGATATCCGAGATGTCGAGAACATACAGACCGTCTCCGCAGTAACCGCAATAGACCTTGTCCCCTACTACGAACGGAGGTCCGTGCAGCCAGCCTTTATCCATGAAGTCAGGATTATGAGGAGCCGAGTGGTCTACTTCTCTTCCCGGTACTCCGTAAATGTACTGATGAGGCGCCCACCAGCGGCCGACTTCGACAGGATTTGCAGGGTCGGCAATGCTGACGATCCTGTAGATCAGTCCTTCGAACTCATCGGCTTCCGATGAGAGATGCACATAGTCACCGCCGTTATACATGAACCTGTGTACTCCCATGGAATACGGGACTCCGCAGTCCCAGTATCCGAGGTATTCAGGGTTTTCAGGGTCATTCTTCAGATCGTAGATCATGATGCCCTGAAGGCTCTTCATCTTGGCGCGGTCTCCTACGAGCACACTCGGTCCGGATCCCGATGTGAGAGCGAAGATGAGCTTGTCTTCCGCTATCTGGACCTTAGGGATCGAGGTCGTCGGATATTCGTCGATATCGAACGGCAGCCACTTTTTGATAAATACAGGGTTCCGAGGGTCGGTGACATCACTTATCATGATGCCTACTCCGTCAGGACCTGCAGCGAAGCATGCGCCGTAAAGCAGATATCTACCGGCTTCGGTCCTGTAGAGGGCCATCTGGAACATGCCGCATGTGCCGTCCATATCGCAGTATGAGAGGACTTCAAGATTCTTTATGTAGCCGTCATTCCCCTCACCTTTTGAGTAGAAATATTTGCCTTCTGACATGAGTTTTCTCCTTTGTTAAGATGATTATCTCATTGTGATGTAACCGTGGTACTGGTTCAGATTATCGCTTCTGGCGTAGTCTGACAGGAAGATACCGCTGATACCATATGATTTCTTGAGATACGGGAAGTCTTCTGTCTCAGCCCAAGCCGGCTTAGCGCACTTCTCAGCTGCCGCTGCAGCCGCGTCGCACCATGCTGTCTGGCATTCAAACCACATTTCTACGATGCGATCGAAATCACAGTTGTTGACTTCCTTCTTGATCTTGCTCGATACGCAGCGTGTGCATCCATCGTGCGAAGTCCATGCAGGGATGAACTCTTCCTTGAGCCACTTGTCGCCTTCTTCTGCGCTTACGCCTTCAGGATACTTGACCATGAACATCCATCTGTAGTTCGGTCCGTCTTCGACTGTGCGTCCTTCGCCTTTGAAGTCTTCTTCCCACCATACAGGTACGAACGCGAAGATGAAAGGAACTGTTCCCGCTGCCTCATCGCCCTTTGTCGAACGCGCATCATCGCCTTCGATATTCACTTCTTCAGACTTATCGATGCCGTGCGAGTGTCCCATATCAGGGATATTGTTCTGCCATACGAGTACGTCTGTCGGGAAGTACTCGGTGAGGATCTTATGATGATCCTTAGCGAAACCGACATCATTAGGGTTGGCGAGCCAGTAGTGCTCTGTCATCTGCATCCTTACGGTTCCGAATCTCGCTCCGCCCGGAGGAGTCGGGAGTGCAGGATAGAAAGCGTATTTGCTTACATAAGGTCCGAACTGCGAGATGCTGTCAGGAACATGATATCTGTACAGCCAGTTCTCGAGCTTTATTCTGTAGTCTTCATGAGCAAGGTCTACCAGGATGATGCTTCTTACAGGATAAAAATCAGGTCTGTTCATTATTGAGGAACTCCTTTCTTTATAAATATGGAGCCGCGCTAAACGGCTCCATTGATTTAACAATCTTACTTTGCTTTTGATGGGGATGGTGTAGGAGCGATTACACTCGTGTAATGCTCTTTACGCGCCTTGAACTCAGGATCCTTGAAGAGGTTCATGAGTCTGCCCTCGTTCTCAAAGATGTCTTTTCCGTGAGCTGCTTTGCCTGAAAGCAGATCGTGGCAGTGTTCAATAGTTCCGTTTTCGCCAAGTTCAGGATCATTTACCAGCTTCACGCCGTTGTCTGTCAATTCAAGGTGGCCTTCAAGACCGCAGAGCTCACAGACAGCATGGTTTGTACCAGGGAAAATGTAGAAATTGTTGCCGTGGCAATGCGGACATCCGCCGTCCTCGCCCTTCCAGAGATCCAGATTCTCGGAACCCGGGATCATGACATTGTTGTCGATGATGTACTGAGCAGCTTCAACAAGGTTTCTGCCGATTTCCTTCATACGCTCGACCTTATCATCCTGCATGATAACATCCTTGCTCCAGGAGAAGTAATCGTTGTTGATCACTTTCCAGCCCGGGGACAGAGACAGCATTGCATGGTCAGTCTCTACGCGGCAAGCCCAGTCAGAACCACCGATACCGACATATGAAGTAGCCTTCTGTCTGAAGTAACGAGGATTCAGGCCTTCTTTGCCCTGTTCTTTAAGTTTGCCGTCGAGCATCATGAGCATACCTGTATCGTGTCCAGGGCCCATTCTGTCGCACATAATATGGAAGAGTCCGGATCCGCCGGATTCATAGATAGGATCTACTACGAGTAAGCCGTCAGCTTCTACGATCTTCTCATAAAGAGCCTTGTAATCGTCCTGTCTTGTGCAGATCATTCCCTTGCCCATTACGAGGCCTCTGGAGCAAGCAACACAGCCTGTGCATGTCTGGATATCCCAGTCAAACAGATGGATGAATTCGATCTCAGCTCCGAGCTTCTGGCACTCTTCGAGCGCGACTCTGCACATTGTGTCATTGTTTCCGTTCTTGGTTCCCAGTGAAATTCCCAGAATCTTCATATTGTTTCCCTCCTGCAATATGTGTTCTACAAAAGTTATTGTGAGTTATTGTGGTTTGATTTAACTTACTTCTGTTGATGACATTATAACAACTTTTAACCGCTGTTATTTAAAGTATTTGTGATTTTTACTTCTGCTCAGGAGCACCCGGCATCTGAGGTGCAGGCTCCTTGCAGATCGCTCTCGACCACTTGTCAGCAAAGTTGTTCCAGAAGAACGCAATGATCAGTGTCGGTACATAGCAAGGAATGAAGCCCTTAAGGCAGGCCGCGATGTACGGTCCGAACTGGAATCCGCCCGGTGCAGCAAGCATACCTACTGCTGTCATGATAAGATCGAGAATGACGCAGAACACTGCAGCGACAACTACGTTCAGAAGGATACCGAACTTGAGAGTTCCCGGCTGGGAGTGCTTGGCTGCGAACGCGAATCCCCATCTTTCAGCGTGGATGAAGTTTACGAAGAATGTCACTACGTAAGCGAGGCAGGCCATTCTGAGGTAGTTAGGTCCGTTAAGGCTGCCCGGCGCGTCGATGTTTGCAAGCGCGAGTGCAACAAGAGTGATAACGAGGCTCAGCGGCAGGTCCATGATAAGTGCGTATACCGCGGTCAATTTAGCGCTTTTCTGCATGATTTTTCTCCCCTCTTGGATAAGATTGTTTTAGTCAAAATAAAAATACAAGATTAACTTGTCTAAAGTGTAACAAAGTTTTCTTGTATTTTATAATTGCATATCAGGTTTTCGTTCATAACCTTTTTGTTATGAATCTGTATTTTCAACGCTTTTGCAGTCTACTCTCTTAGTTCATCTGCCAAAGACTTTATAATATCCATCAGTATTTTTTCCATGGTCAATACATTTTCATTATCTTTTGTTCTCAGCCTTGCTACAGCTATCGTATCCTGCGCGTTGAAAGGTATCCATCTGAGGTCGTCCGCGTTCTTCGCCCATACCCAGTCATCCGCTATGGTCACGCCCATGTTGTTCCTGACACAAGTAATGGTAGATTCGTGATTTTTTACGAATCTCAGCTTAGGAATGAAGCCATATGGCCTTGTGTAGTTCGAGATCGCGTCTATGATCATCTTGTCGACGATCTCCCATGGAGCGATGAAGAGGTCATCACTGAAATCTCTCAGAGACAGTGTTTCAGAGTCTCTTTCAGCAAGAGGATGATCAGCGGAATAGATCAGTATCTTCCCTATCCTGGCAGCATCCTTGCATTCAAATTCACTGTACAGCTTTACGCTGTTCTGCATGGTCACAACTACATCAAGAGTATCTGTCAGAAGACCTGTCGCTAGTTCCTTGACACCGCAGCAGTTTATCACGACCTCGGAATCAGGAAAGGCCTCCTTATACTTTTTCATCATAGGCGGGATGATGTTGAAGAGGTCCCAGCCCTCGAGGAATCCTACTCTCATCACTGCCTTGCTTTGACCGGTTATGCGCTCAGCCCTCATCTTTGTATTAATGAACTCAGCCTTATATTTACTGAACAGGTCAAAATAAAGGCGCCCTTCTTCTGTGAGTTCCGTGCCCTGATTGTTTCGTCTGAACAGCCTGCAGCCGAGTTCTTTTTCGAGCTGCGCGATCTGTCTGGATATGGCAGGCTGGGATACGAAGAGTTCTTCCGAAGTCTTTGTGAAGCTCAGATTTGTCGCTACAGCCATGAAATAGTCTATCTGAAGATCATTCATCGTTTCCCTCCTTTCCCGGCATACGGTCAAGATATCGCTGCAGTATGACTATCGCTGCCTGACGGTCGATTATCTTTTTGCGGTCTTCCCTGCTCATATTTGCTTCGATCAGGACTTCCTCAGCCTCTACTGTCGAGTAGCGTTCATCCTGCCATTCGACCTTCACCTTTGAAAGCGGTCCGGAGCTTTTCAGCTTGTTCTCGAGCATGGTCCTGAATTCTCTGACATTCTGAGTCTGAACAGAATCACTTCCGTCAAGGCTCAGCGGCAGACCCATCACTACGGTCTCGCAGCCGTACTGTTTTATGTAATCAATGACCTTGCCGGCATCCTTGCGGATCCCGACCCTTTCGATGGTCGTGACGCCTGTCGCGATAACGCCAAGAGGGTCGCTTACCGCGACCCCCACTGTTTTGTTACCTACATCAAGCCCTAAAATACGCATTATTTTACGATATCGAGATAATTGACGAGTATCTCCTCAAGAAGCTCGTCTCTGTCGATCTTCAGTATGAGGTTTCTTGCGTTGTTGTGGCTTGTGATATATGAAGGATCTCCGGATGTGAGATATCCGACGATCTGATCTATGGCATTGTATCCGCGTTCGGTCAGAGCATTATATATCTCAACAAGAGCTTCCTTTTTATTGAGCTGGCTGTCCTTGAATCCTTCAAACATGATGGTGTTCTTGCTCATCGTCTGTCCTCCTTCTCTATTATCCCGCAATCAGTTCTTCAGCTTTAGCAAACGCGGCATCTACCCTGGAAGGATCTTTTGCTCCGGCCTGAGCCATGTTGGCCTTTCCGCCGCCGCCTCCGCCCGCGGCCGCCGCGATCTCTTTGATAAGCTTGCCGGCGTGGTATCCCTTTCCGATAAGATCCTCGCTGACGGAAACGATGAATGTCACCTTTCCGTCATTGACCGCCGCAAGGACAAGTATTACATTGTCTGTTTTCTCTTTTACGGCGTCGGATATGCTTCTGAGCTGATCTATATCCGTGTTTTCAAACTTTTTGCTTATCAGCTT
>SVDB01000071.1 GCA_015058065.1 Clostridiales bacterium | reverse complement strand
GACTCAGGCGGCGGAGACGGTCCGTCGGATCCTCCTGTATCCGATGACGGAGGCTCCGGCGATGGAGGCGGAGACACAAATAACAGTGGCTCCCCTGAACTCAGCAACGCCGAAGAATATAACGGGCATCACTATGAGGTGTTCGATGAATCGATGCGCTGGGATCAGGCCAAGCAGGCATGCGAAGAAAAGGGCGGCCATCTCGTGATCATCGAGAACGCGGGAGAGCAGAACTTCATAGAGGGTCTTATAGAGGATTCGTATTCCAACAAATGGCACTACTGGCTGGGCGGCTCAAAAGAGAGCGGCAGCTGGGAGTGGATCAACGGCGAGCCTATCCCGGATCCTACTCAGGGTGATACCTGGGGATACCACAACTGGGAGAAGAACAAGCCTAATAACAATACCGAAGCTGCCGGCTATACCGGGGAAGAGTCATACCTCGAGCTCCAGACGACCAACAACGGCGGCGATTACATGACTTGGAACGATATCGATAAGGACGGCAACGCCACAGGCTATCAGGGCGCACCGGAATACAACAGCAAAGAGTATTTCGGCTATATCTGTGAATGGGATTACTGATACGTCCTCGATGCAGAGACGGGAACAAGAATGAAAAATAAGTGGTTAAGTTATGTGCTGATAGGGCTTTTGCTCATTACCAACGCGGTAACGGTGATACTCTATCAGAATGAAAAAATAAGCAAAGATAAAGAGATAGAAGAACTCTCTCAGCAGCTTGAAGAGGCAGAACAGACGCTCGACGGCGAAACCGCGAACGCGGAGCCTGTAAATACTGAAGACCTGCTCATTCTGATCGCTGATTACGATACTCAGGACGCGACAAGAATAGGAAAGTATCTGACGAACGCCGGACTCAAGTTCGAACGAGTCGGAGACATAGAGAGCATCGATGTCGACAAGTATGACGCGCTGATCATTCCTGGAGGTCACAGCGTCACTCCGAGCATGTACGGCGCGGAGAGAGACCCAAGGACCAAGAACACGGATGAAGAGAAGGATAAATTCCAGTTCGCCGCGGTCCAGCTGTTCATAGACGCGAAGAAGCCGATACTCGGCATCTGCCGCGGAGAGCAGCTCGTCAATAATGTATTTGGCGGCACTACCATCCAGCACATGGATGAGGGATGGCACAAACTCGACAGAAAAGTCAGGATAGCTGAGGGCTCATGGCTCTACGACCTGCTCGGCAATGAAGCGGTCACTTACCATTATCATCATCAGTGCGTAGATAAACTGGGTGAAGGTCTGTACGCGACACAGTGGGATCCTGAAAGCGGTCACATCGAGGCGTATGAACACAAGACCCTGCCGGTATACGGACTCCAGTGGCATCCGGATTCGATGGATGAAGCAGGCGTAGAGGTCTTTAAGGTATTCGGAAAGACAGTAGCCGAGTACAAGCAGACACATCCGCAGTATTTTAAAAACAACGACAGTTCCGGAGATACAGAATGAGTTATTCGATAGTCATACCATGTTACAGATCGTCACATACGGTCAGGACCGTGGTCGAAGAGACCGCGGCCGAGATGGAAAGGCTCGGTAAGACGCCTTATGAGTTCGTGCTGGTCGATGACTGTTCGCCGGACGGCGGAGAGACTGTCGCGGAACTCAAGTCGATCGCTGATCAGCATGATTATGTGAAGGTCATCTGCCTGGCTCACAACGCAGGGCAGCACAACGCCATAATTTGCGGACTGAATTACGCTGAAGGGGACATCATCATACTGATGGACGACGACGGACAGACTCATCCGTCACAGCTGTCTGCCATACTCGGCGGACTTGATGACTCCCACGACGTCGTATATGGTTACTACAATGATAAAAAACACTCGGGCTTCCGCAACTTCGGTTCGTGGTTCACTCACACGACCGTAAGGATACTCATAGGAAAGCCTAAGAACATGAAGACCTCGAGCTTCGTGTGCATGAAGAAGTATGTCAGGGACAATATCATCACGTACCCTGCGCATTACACTCAGATGCAGGGCCTGATACTCAGGACCGTAACGACCGACCGCATCGCCTGCGTGCCTATCGAACACTTCGACCGCGCGTACGGCCAGTCGGGATACACACTGAAAAAGCTGCTTAGCCTCTGGTCGAACATAGCGGGATTCTCGATAGTTCCGCTGCAGGCGACCAGAAGAGCGGGCATCTTCATAAGCGCCTGCGGAGTCGTCGGCATGATCGTGCTGATAATCCGCAAGATAGTAAGCAAGACCAAGATACTCGGCTGGACATCCACAATGATGACCATCATATTCTTCTCCGGCATCATAATACTGACGCTGGGAGTAGTCGGAGAGTATGTAGGAAGGATGTTCCTGACGATGGGCAATTACCCGCAGTATGTAGTGAGGGAGATTTATGGCAGAGATGGATCTGGAAAAGATGATAAATGAGACTCTTGAAGAGACTTCGGAAACAGAAAGCGAAACCATGGAAGTGATCGCTGAGATCGAAAACGAAACTCCTGAAGCCGAAAGCGAGACTCCTGAAGTGATCGATGAAGCGGAGAGCGAAGCTCCAGAAGCCCCGGACGAGTCGATCGCGGAAAGCAAGGCTCCTGAAAAGAAAAAGCGCAGATTCAGACTGACGCCTAAGGCGCTGCTCATTTCTGCCGCGTCTCTTTGCCTTGTCTGCGGCGCGGCGGTCGGAGTGCTTTCCATGTTCCCTTATGAGATCTATGTCGGCGGAGAACATGTCTGCAGCGTAAAAAGCAGGGAAGACGCGAGTGACGCCATCGCCATCGCTCTCGGCAGCATGGCCGTCGAGGGGACCAGAGTCAAGATCGTAAAGAGCGATGAGGACATAAGCGTGTCCAGATCGAAAGAAATCAACACTTCGGACGTTCTGTCTGTCGATGAGGCGGCGATATGCGTCAGCGACGCTTTCTGCGGAAGCAAGGAAGGCTGCGAACCGGGCGGCGTAACGATCATCAGTTCTGAGATAGGTGAGAAGGCATTCACTCCGGATCCCGAATATGTAAGGGATGATTCCATGCCTGCTGGTTACGCCAGAACGGTAGAAGAGGGCGAGGACGGACTCGGGCAGTACCGCTTCACTTATACCACTGTCAATGGCGTGGAGCAGGGCACTGACGAGGTGATGCTGTCTGTCATAGAGGAAGGAAAGAGTGAAGTCATCGCTAAGGGAACCAGAGGACTTCCTCCGGGAGAAGACTGGCAGACCTATGAAGGCGATCCTATATTCAGCAGCGGTCCTGCGCTGGTCAGCACAGCGAAAAAATACATCGGAGCTCCGTACAAATGGGGCGGAACGAACCTTAAGACCGGCGTAAGCTGCATCGGCTTCGTAAAGGCGATCTACGCCAAGTACGGCATCAAGATCCCGATGAGCCACCCGATGCTGAAGAAGTTCGGAGTCGGAGTTGCCTACGAGAACGCGCAGCCGGGAGACATCATCTGCTATAAGGAGCATACCGGCATATATATCGGTAACGGAAAGATGATCGACGCGGCCAGCAACAGAGGCGTCGGCATCGCGAGAGTCAGACCGGGAATGGTCGTGACGGTCAGACGCGTACCGCGGTCATAATAATGAGCAAGAAAAAGAACCTGTTGTATCTTCACGCCAGCATACTGGTCTTCTCCTTCACCGGAGTATTCCAGAAACTGGCGTCAACACAGTATAACGAAGGCGGGCTTGCGAATCCGCTGGTATATGTTTTCGTTTTTCTGACATTCCTTAACTGCGCTGTATACGCTTTCGCGTGGCAGAAGGTCATCAAGGGATTCGAGCTGAATTTCGCGTACGCGCATAAGACGGTATATCTTATCTGGGCGCAGATCTGGGCGGTCGTGCTCTTCCATGAGCATCTGTCGGTCCAGAACCTGATCGGCCTGGCCATGGTCTTCGCGGGGGTGCTGGTAGTACAACATTATGATTAACATTTTTCTGCTTCTGCTGTTCGGCTGCACTTTCTTTTCAGCCATCTCTCAGATCCTGCTGAAACGCTCGGCTGACATCGAGCACGAAAGCTGGATACGGGAATACCTGAACTGGCGAGTCATAACCGCGTACAGCATCTACGCCATAGTGCTTATACTGAATATCTGGGCGTTCACTCAAGTTGACCTTAAGTACGGAGCGGTGATAGACACCTTCACGTATGTCTTTGTCATGCTGCTATCGATCGTCATGCTGCACGAAAAGATCCCGAAAGGGAGGGTCCTGGGCAATCTGCTGATAATGATCGGCGTGATAGTCTATACGCTCGGATGATCTTACAAAAATAAGGAGATAGTTGATGCTGATTTCTTTCGTAATACCTTGTTACCATTCGACAGATACCGTTGGCTATGTGGTGGAATCCATTGAGAAAGTCGCCAAGGTCAATAATTATGATACAGAAATAATACTCGTGAATGACGGACCTAAGGCTGCGACATTCGGAAAGCTGAGGGAACTTCATGACCTGTATGATAATATAACCGCTGTTGACCTGTCGAAAAACAGGGGACAGCAGAACGCGCTGATGGCAGGTTTCCAGCATATAGAGGGAGACCTTGTTGTAGTGTGCGATGATGACGGTCAGACTCCGGTCGACGCTCTGCCACAGATGATCGAGCTGCTCGAAAAAGACGATCTCGACGTGGTGTTCGCCCACTATGTGGCTACACACAACAGCCTCTTCAGGCGCTTCGGGTCGGCAATGAACAACTTCATGCAGAAGACCTTCCTGGAAAAGTCAGATGACGTTACGACATCTGCGTTCTGGCTCGCCAAGAGATTCATCGTCGAAGAGATAAAGAGATACCGCAATCCGTATCCGTACATGTCCGGGCTGATCCTTCGCACCACCTCAAGGATAGGCAATGTCGAGCTGGCGCAGAATGACCGTATCGCCGGGTCCTCGGGATACAACTTCAGCAAGCTCCTCGGGCTCTGGATAAGCGGAGTCACGACCTGCAGCGCGAAGCCGCTCAGATACTCATCCATGGCGGGCATGCTGTTCGCCTTCATCGGATTCATCACCATGCTGGTGCTGGTGATCCGGAAACTGATGGGTCTGGACATAGATGTCGGCTGGACGTCCCTCATAGCATCCATCCTGCTGGTGGGCGGGTTTATCCTGATAGTGCTGGGCGTGATAGGAGAATATGTCGGAAGGATATACATCTCCCTCAACAGCACGCCGCAGTATGTTGAAAGAGAAGTGCTTCAAAAGAAAGCGAGATGATCGGAAGATGAAAAAGATCATGATCCTCGGCGCCGGTCAGTACCAGATGCCGATCATAACCAGGGCAAAAGAATTCGGGCTTTATACCATAGCGATATCTCCGAAGGGGGACTATCCGGGTTTTGCCGTGGCCGACAAATCTTACTATGTTGACGTAAAGGACATGGAGACCGTGCTCGAGATCGCCGAAAACGAGGGCATTTCGGGCATCACTACCGACCAGACGGACATCCCGGTAAGGACCGAGGCTTATGTTTCGGAAAAACTGGGGCTGCCCGGCATCTCGTATGAATGCGCCCGCATCTTTACCGACAAGTCGCTCATGCGCAGCAAGTGCGAGGAACTCGGCCTCAGATCGATAAGATGCAAGGCAAGCAGCGATATCAAAGAGGTAAAGGAATTCTTCGACAGCATCGGAAAGACCGCCATACTGAAGCCTGTGGACAATCAGGGAAGCAGAGGCGTTTACAAGGTCGAGAGCAGGGCGGAGATAGACAGCCTGTTCGACGCGGCGGTCGGTTACTCGAAATCCGGCAAAGTCATAATCGAGGAGTTCATAGAAGGTCAGGAATACGAAGTCGACTCCATCGTGTTTGACTATAAGGACCAGACTCTGCTTTACGGTGATGTCATTCCTTTCGACATCCCGGGAGTGTTCGCGGCCAAGGTAAGGATGTATCCGTCGGCTTCGGACAGCGTGATCGTGGACAGACTGCTCAAATATAACAGCGATATAGTAAGAGGCTTCGGACTTAAGCAGGGCATCACTCACAGCGAGTACATCGTGGACGCGGAAGGTCAGCCGTATCTTCTCGAGGCGGCGGCAAGAGGCGGCGGAGGATTCATCTCTTCGCACATCGTCAGACTTCACACGGGGATCGATACCGCGACATATCTTATCAAGCTCGCGCTTGGAGAGATCACTGAGGCACCGGTAGTCGAAGAACTGCCGAACGTATGCTGTTATGTGTCGTTCTTCCTGCCTGAAGGAATAGTGACATCCGTTGAGGGGATCGAGGAGGTCAAGGCACTGCCTTACCTGCACGCGCATTCGCTCAATGATATAACGATCGGCAAGAAGACCGCTCCGTTCTCTGACAAGACGCACAGGTACGTCAACGTGCTGACTGCAGACACCAGAGAAGAACTATACAGAAGGATAGACGATTTCAAGAAGACTCTGAAGATAGTCGTACAGACAGAAGACGGCCCGAAGGGTCCGGTATGGGATTGAGA
>SVDB01000070.1:4941-6507 GCA_015058065.1 Clostridiales bacterium | reverse complement strand
ATCGAACTGGACTGATCTTTCACGGGTGCACAGAGAATTCCATTTCACAGGAATATAGGCTCAAACAAAAGCTGCCGGCAAAAGCCGGCAGTTTCTTTTATTGCTTCTGTTGTTTCGCGTTAATGAGTCCGACGGGTCCTCCGTCTGTCAGTCAGAAGTCGAGGTCTTCGATCTCGTTGATGCGGCGCAGGTGCTTGCCGCCCGCGAACTCAGTGCTGAGCCACTCATCGACCATGGCGAAAGCGGTGTCCAGATCTACTACTCTCGCGCCGAAGCACAGGACATTCGCGTCATTGTGGTTCTTTGTCCAGTGAGCGGTCTCTACAGAGTGAACGACTCCGGCTCTGACGCCCGGGACCTTGTTTGCCGCGATGCTTATACCGATACCCGTGCCGCAGATGGCGATCCCTTTTTCGACCTCGCCGGAAGCGACCAGCTTTCCGACAGCATGTCCGTATTTAGGATAATCTACCGATTCTGTCGAATCGCATCCGACATCTGTCACTTCATATCCCTCGCGAAGCAGTTTTTCCTTTACTGCTTCTTTCATTTCATATGCTGCGTGATCACAGCCGATAGCGATCTTCATGATGATGCAGTTCCTTTCTATATATAAATACTACTTCGTCCCGAAGATCCTGTCGCCTGCGTCGCCGAGACCCGGTACGATATACGCGTTCTCATTGAGGCACTCGTCCTTGGCAGCGATGAAAATGTCCACGTCAGGATGCTTCTCTGTCAGAGCGTCGATGCCTTCAGGCGCGGCGATAAGGAACATGAGGCTGATGTCCTTTGCTCCTCTCGCTTTTACGAAGTCGACAGCAGCGATCGCGCTTCCGCCTGTTGCCAGCATCGGGTCTACGATGATGACTCTTCTCTTGTCGATGTCCTCAGGAAGCTTGCAGTAATACTCTACCGGCTCATGTGTCTCAGGGTCTCTGTAGAGGCCTACGTGACCGACCTTCGCGTTAGGGATGATCTCGAGCATTCCGTCAACGAAACCGAGTCCGGCTCTGAGGATAGGGATTATTGCGACGTCCTTTCCTGCGAGCATCTTTACTGTAGCAGGGCAGATCGGTGTCTCGATATCAACGTCTTTTGTAGGCAGGTCTCTTGTGACCTCGAATGCCATAAGCATCGCTACCTCGCGAGCAAGGTCTCTGAATTCCTTGCTTGTAGTGTTCTTGTCTCTCATCATCGATACCTTGTGCTGGATCAGCGGATGATCGAATACCATTATCTTACCCATTGTTTACCTCCCTGGTTTTGTAATTTGGTTGTGAATTATATCAGGTTATTGCGAAAACGTCCCGTTTTCCCTTGATTAACTTATTTGACTACGTCATAACCCGCGCTTTTCAGCATGCGGTTCATGACACTGAAGCCGAAACCTTTTTCTTCGAGAGTCCTTATCAGGATCAGGTCGCAGCCCTGCCTGTCCAGTTCGCGAAGCTCCGCGAAGAGCTTGTGAGCCGCACGTCCGGGATCATTGCCGTAATCGAGTATCGCCACCTTCTCGCCCCGAAGTCTGGCTTCGAGCCCAAGCTGTTTCGCCTTGTCGCGGAA
>SVDB01000070.1:0-4841 GCA_015058065.1 Clostridiales bacterium | reverse complement strand
GCTACTGTATCGAGTCCGCCTGTTGTCACGTCCGGCACTATGGCTGCCTTTTTGAAGATGAGAGTCAGCGGTCCCGGCCAAAGGTTGATCATCAGCTTTGACGCCTCGTCGCTCAGTCCCGCTATGCCTCCGTCTATCAGCGCGTACAGATCTGTCGCGTCTGCGATATGTACTATCATCGGGTTATCCGACGGACGCCCTTTCGCCGTATATACAGAAGCGACGGCCTCTGCGTTGAGAGCGTCAGCTCCCAGACCATAGACCGTCTCTGTCGGAAAAGCAACAAGCCCGCCGGCTCTCATTATCTCGCCGGCACGCCTGATGTCATTTTCAGTTGTCGATAATCTCAATGTTTCCATCTGCAAAGATCGCTTTTAGCCGAATTCTTTCATCTTGGCTGCCTGATCGGCAGTGATAAGCCCGTCGACCGCCTCATCGATATCTCCGTCAAGGAACTGGTCAAGCTTGTACAGAGTCAGATTGATACGGTGATCCGTCATCCTTCCCTGAGGGAAGTTGTATGTGCGGATACGCTCGGAGCGGTCTCCCGATCCGACCTGGCTTCTTCTGTCAGCCGAGATCTTGTCGTTCTGCTCCTGCAGCATCTTATCGTAAAGTCTGGCCTTAAGAACTCTCATGGCCTTCTCTCTGTTCTGGATCTGTGACTTTTCATCCTGGCAGGTGACCACGATGCCCGTAGGCAGGTGGGTCATGCGGACAGCTGAGTCAGTTGTGTTTACACACTGACCGCCGTTTCCGGACGCTCTGTAAACATCTACCTTGACGTCATTCGGATTGATCTCGACCTCGACGTCATCGACTTCCGGAAGGACCGCTACTGTAGCAGCCGAAGTGTGGATGCGTCCCGAAGACTCGGTCTCAGGAACTCTCTGCACGCGGTGCACGCCGGATTCGAACTTGAGTCTTGAATACGCGCCGCGTCCTTTGATCATGACTACGGCTTCCTTGACGCCGCCGATGCCCGTGTCGCTCATCTCGATGATCTCTGCCTTCCAGTGGCGGCGCTCGGCGTATCTCAGATACATTCTCAGCAGGTCACCGCCGAAGAGGGCTGCTTCTTCGCCGCCCGTGCCGGCTCTGATCTCAAGGATAACGTTCTTGTCATCGTTAGGGTCTTTAGGCAGCAGCAGGATCTTGAGGTCTTCCTGGGCCTTTTCCATGCGTTCTTCGAGATCCTTGGCTTCTTCTTTAGCCATCTCGCGCATCTCTTCGTCATCTTCGAGCTCGATAAGCTCTCTGGCATCCGCCAGGTCGCTCTGCATCTTGCGATAGCTCTCGTATGCCTTTACGACAGGCTCGAGCTCGGCCATCTCCTTCATGTGCTTCTGCCATGTCTTCTGATCGGCTATGACAGCAGGATCGGCGACTTTCTCGCTCAGCTCTTTATATTTCTCTGTTATGAAATCAAGTTTGTCAAACATATCGTCTCCTGTTTTTTCCTATCCGATTAATATTATCACAAAACCGGCGTCCGTTACATCCCGAGTTTTGATTCTGCAGCAAGATAAAAGCCGGAGCGAAAGAGCTCCGGCTTAATTTCCTGTCTGATTACTTCAGGCCGTACTTGTTCTTGAACTTCTCTACGCGGCCGCCTCTGTTAGCAAACTTCTGCTGGCCTGTAAAGAATGGGTGGCATTCCGAGCAGATGTCTACTCTCATCTCTGCCTTGTCGGAGAGAGTCATGAATGTATTCCCACATGCGCAAGTAACTTTACATTCCTTATAGTCAGGATGGATTCCTTCCTTCATGTTGGTACCTCTTTCTAAATTATTATGAAACGTTTCGAGCTGCCGCCAAAGACGACAGCTCGTAAAGCATATCATTCAAATCATTCAATTTCAAGGCTTTTTTGAAATTATTTCTGCTTTGCTTTTCCGTGACGTCCGACCTTGAAGATCAGCACATCGAGGAGCAGCAGATAAGCGAACGCGAGCCCGAGTGTTACGAAGCACATAGCCGGGCTCTTCGCCGCGAGGCCGACCAGTATCAGCACCGGAGCTCCGAGCAGGATGCCGAAGCTGGATCCGACCACAAGGTTGTTCGCGGCAGGAGTCTCGAGCTGAGGATCGATCTCACGCAGCAACAGTACGCCTGAGCTGATCGTTCCCGTGAGCATGCCGTACATCGAGATCAGTCCCTGATAATAATAGTCACCGTAGACCGCCTTGCAGACCCAGCGCAGGTGGAACCATGTCACGATGGTTCCCGCGATCACGAGCAGCGCGAACGGAACCACGAGTCCGCGGATATCCTCGACGTCGATGCAGCCTATGCCGGCAACGATCATGATGTCGAAGAACGCGCCTGAAAGCCTGTTCAGCAGGTAATTGTCCTGATAACGCCTCTTGATAGCGCCTTTCTTTCTGAGTTTCTCAAGTATGACACGCAGCAGTATCGCAAGCGCTGAACCGATGATGAAGTTGAATCCCCAGAGCAGGGTGTTGACTGTTCCAGCGAGCCCCTCGCTGATCTTCGCGATGCCTCCGGTCAGTCCGGCTGTCGCGGCGTAGGTGACCAGATAGACGATCACGACCATGGCAAGCTGTACGCTCAGTTTGTCGATGGATTCGGATACTTCGCCGCCTCCTTCGTTTTCAATATAGTCTTCCCTGAATACGACCTGTCCTCTTTCTTCGCTGACCTCTATCACGCCTCTCTTGCGCAGAACGTTCAGTATGATGACTCCCACCAGGCAGGCTACAAGGTATCCGGCAGCCGCGATGGCGAGACCGAAACTGTGTCCTCCCTCAAAGCCAAGCGACTGATAACTTGCTCCGATGTTGTTGGCCTGACCCGGGCCCTGTCCGAAACCCATCGGCAGCAGGAGTCCCGCCGCTCTGAACATTCCCGGCATCACCGTAAGTGCTAAACCGATAGTTATGATAAGTCCCGTCACGCCCTGCACCATGTATGTGCTGACTATGACAGCGCCCGAACGGAAGCCGACCTTTCTTTCATCTCCGGCCTCTCTCTGTACCGGCGTACGCAGGCTCATCGCGATGAAGCCGAGCGCTATGCCGTGATAGGTCAGGGCTGAAAGCAGGTCTTCGTCAAGATCGATGATGCCGACCTGCTTAGCGATCAGCAGGATAAACCCGCCGAGCACTGCCATCGGCAGCATGGTCTTTCGAATTGGTTTTATCGTTTGTCTGAGCGCGACCGCGATAAGCAGTACTGCGGCGATATAGCCGAACTGTATTATCACGTTCCACAGCGCGTGATTGGCTGCTGAATAATCCAAAGTTCTTACTCCTTAGTTTTACTGTTGATGATATCTCTCGCAATAACGTATTTTCTCAGATTCGTCCTTCCGGACTTATCTGCTCTTAACTCATAATAGCCGCTTTCATCACTGAATACGACTCTGCCGGCGAGGACCATGGTCATCCCCGAAATGCCGGTCATGCTGAAAACATGGTCTCCTATATGGAGAGCGAACGCTCCGTCTTCATATTTCAGCGTCAGTTCCCCACGGGCGATCTCGTTTTCACTGTGGCCTTCCTCGATGCTCAGCAGGGTGACTCCTTCATCGGAGAAGATGATATCGCTTCCATCTTCCTGTGCTTTGCCGAGCCTGTCTTCGAGAGCCTCAAGGTCGAGTTTCTCCCAGTCAGCCACTGTCTCGAACGGTTCCGGCGGGTCGAAAAAGCCCGTATCGCTCAGCCTTGCCTTAAAGCCGCAGGCGCAGCTGATATAGTCCCCATTCGAGCGGAGAGTATCCATGCTGCCGCACGAAGGGCAGGTGAAGACTGCTCTTTCAAGGCCATCGGCGTTGCCGCCTTTAGCGCATCTGTACCTGAGCGGTCCGTCAGGCTGAGCCTTCTGCCATTCCCATGTATCAAAGGCAAGGTCTTTCTCTATCGCCGCCTCGACCTCTTCATCGCTCATCTTCTTAAGATCTTCCGGGGCGTATACATTGACCGGGTATCCGTACACCTTTCCCTTGCGCGTGTTCGCTGCCCAGCGCGGGGCAGAGAGGTAGGCTCCCTCGAGTCTGTACGTGACAAGGGTGGCTCCGCTGCCTTTTACCAGTTTGCCTGTATACGGCATGACCGGCAGCGGCTTCCCATCCCAGGTCTGCTCTCCCTCGACCGCCAGAAATATGGACTCACCGCGTTTCATGCGCTTCATAGCGACAAGCGCGGTGCGGCTGCTTCTGGCGCCTTTCTGGTGCGGTATCAGCGAAAAATGCCTGTCCAGCACGGCTCCCCATGGCTTCATCCGCATCAGATGCTCGCTGGCTATGAAAGTAAGCCTCTTTTTTCTGAAAGCTATTCCCACCAGTATGGGATCATAGGCGGAAGCGTGGTTGATCGCGACAAGCACCGGACCTTCGATCTTGTCCGGATCGAATTTCGCGCAGGAAAAGTTGAACTTGCTCCTCATCCATGGCCCTATGACCATCTGAGAGAATGTCCACGATCTCGCGCGTATCCTGTCCGCTTTTTCTCTTGCCGCTTTGTCCTGTTTCGCCATTTATCTTCTATATAAATAATATATGTACAGCTTCCGCCCGTAAGCGCTACCAGACGAGGTCGGTCGCTTTGAGCGGGTGAAGGTTGACTCTTACACTCGATATCATTCCGTCCCTCAGCTTCACGACTCTGTTCGCCATCTTCGCGATCTCAGGGTTGTGTGTGACCATGAGTATCGTCGTATCGTTCTCTTTGGAGATCTTTTCTATTACGCTAAGGACCTTGATCGATGTGTCGTAGTCGAGCGCCGCGGTAGGTTCGTCCGCGAGGATGATCTTCGGCTTCTTCACAAGCGCCCTTGCTATGGATATCCTCTGCATCTGACCTCCTGAGAGGGCTGCCGG
>SVDB01000069.1 GCA_015058065.1 Clostridiales bacterium | reverse complement strand
CTTTCTTTTGATCTGTCTTTATGACGCAGGCATTACAGAACTCTTGTCCTGATGATGCAGTCGCAGCTGAACGGCTCTGTGCCTGCAGCGACGTCAACGATGAAGTATCCGAACTCGTTGGCTCTGTTCTTCGCGCCGGCGATGCCCGCGAGCTTGTCGCCGTAGAACTCCTGCATCTTGGCCTTGACTTCGTCAGCCGACTTGTCGTTCTTCAGAAGGAAGCAATGTCTTTCATCTCCGCACTTTTCGAGAGTGACTCTAGGGAAGTTTACGGAGTTGACAATGTTTCCGAATTCGAGATAATCCATGAGCTCATCTGTAGCCATGATAGCGCAGTTCTCTTCAGCCTCAGCTGTGGAAGCTCCGAGATGCGGTGTGGCGACGATACCTTTCTTGCCGATGTATTCAGGCTCGAGAAGGTCTGTCATGTACTTTCTCATCTTGCCGGACTCGAGAGCCTCGATGACATCGTCAACAACGATGAGGTCAGGTCTCGCGTAGTTCATGAAGATGACGCCGTCCTTCATCTTGGCGATGAGGTCCTTGTTGACCATTCCTTTTGTGGTAGGAAGGGAAGGAACGTGGATGGTGATGAAGTCGCACTCAGGGACCATCTCTTCGACGCTGTCTTTGAGATCGACAGGTGCTGTCAGGCAAGGATGCGGCGAGAAAGCTTCATAGCCGACTACATTCATGCCGAGAGCGTAAGCAGCGTTCGCGATCTTTGCTCCGATGGCTCCGAGACCGATGACTCCGAGAGTCTTGCCCATGATCTCAGTTCCGGCGAACTGCTTTTTGCCTTTTTCTACGTTTGCGGCGACATCGCCTTCGAGTGTCTGGCCCCAGGAGATGCCTTCATACATGTTGCGGGCGCCCATGATCATGCCTGCGACCGCGAGCTCCTTTACGGCGTTCGAGTTAGCGCCCGGAGCGTTGAATACTACGATACCTTTCTCAGCGCATTTGTCGAGAGGGATGTTGTTGACACCGGCACCGGCTCTGCCGATCGCGAGAAGAGCGTCGGAGAAATCCATGTCATGCATCTTGAAAGATCTTACGATGATCCCGTTTGCTTTGTCGATATCTTCTGTAAGCTCAAACTTGTCAGTGAGCCTGCAGAGACCCTTCTGGGAAATGTTGTTAAGAGTACCGATAAAATACTTATCCATTTGTGTCCTCCGTTATTACAGTGATGGGTTCAATAAAGCACAGTTGCTTATTTGACGGCTTCATTCTACAACAAAGAATTGCCCCTTTCAATAATTGCCAATGCCTTTTCCATGAAGTATAATATATGCGGCGGGGCAGGCGCTCCCGAAACCAAAAAATCAAATCGATCAACAAAAAAATATAACGGAGGTACATACCAATGGCTGACGATTATCGCGTTTATAATTTCTCGGCAGGTCCTTCGGTGCTCCCTGAGCCGGTTCTCAGAAAGTGCGCTGAAGAGATGCTCAACTACGGAGGAACAGGCGAGTCCGTAATGGAGATGAGCCATAGATCCCCTGAGTATCAGAAGATCATCGACGATGCCGAGGCTAATCTGCGCAAACTGATGAATATTCCTGATGATTACTATGTGCTCTTCCTCCAGGGCGGCGGCACACTCCAGTTCTCGATGGTCCCTATCAACCTGATGACAGGAACACACAAGGCTGACTACATCGTTGCCGGTCAGTGGGGTAAGAAGGCCTGGGAAGAGGCAAGGAAGTTCGGTGACGCGCGCTGCGTAGCTTCGTCCGAGGATGCCGTATACACATACATCCCTAAGGTCACAAAAGAAGATATCAGAGACGACGTAGATTACGTTTACATCTGCTACAACAACACCGTATTCGGAACACACTACAACGAAGTTCCTGATTTCGGCGACCATCTGCTCGTAGCTGACATGTCGTCCTGCATCCTCTCCGAGGAGATCGATGTCACAAAGTTCGGTCTCATCTATGCCGGAGCTCAGAAGAATGTCGCTCCTGCGGGCGTGACCATCGTTATCGTCAGAAAGGACCTCGTAGGCAAGGCTCCTGCGAACACTCCGATCTATCTTGACTACAAGACACACGCTGACAAGGGATCGATGTACAACACACCTCCTTGCTACGCTATCTATGTAGCGGGCGAAGTTTTCAAGTATCTGCTCGAGAACGGCGGCGTAAAGGCTATGCACGAGAAGGACGTCCGCAAGGCTCAGAAGCTTTACGACTATCTCGATTCGTCCGGGCTCTTCAAGCCGACAGTCGCTAAGGAAGACAGATCCCTCATGAACATCACTTTCGTAACAGGCGACGCTGACCTGGACAAGAAGTTCATCGCCGGAGCGAAGGAGAGAGGCATGATCAACCTCAAGGGCCACAGAAACGCGGGCGGAATGAGAGCTTCGGTCTACAACGCTTTCCCTGAAGAGGGAGTCGACGCTCTGATCGCGTACATGAAGGAATTCGAGGCTGAGAACAAGTAATTTCGGAAACGGAGATACTGCAGGTGCTGAGACACACAGGCACAAATCGAATCACAAAACTGATGGTGGCTATCATATCGGTGATCCTGATACTGGTGACCACCATCAGTTATATTGCTGTCTTTGATGTCTTTGCCGAGACGGAGCAGAACCCTGCGCCGAAGAAGGCTCCTGAAGTAAGCGCTAGCTCATATATGGTGATGTCAGGGTCTACCAGCGAGAAGGTCGCCTCAAAGCATCCGGACCGCAAGATGCAGCCGGGCAAGGTGACTATGCTGATGACCGCGATGGTCGTTCTCGACAACATGTACGATGAAGGGGAACTGTCGAACACAGTCGAGATCACCGAAAAACTGACGGAGTACGGTGATACTTTCAAACTCGGAGAGAGCGTCACCATAGGAGATCTTCTGGACGCGATGCTGGTTGGCGGCGATGTTCAGGCCGCGGAGGCACTGGCGCGTTACAGCGCGTCCAAGAGGAGTATTTTCATAAACGAGATGAATTCCAAGTGCATGGCGCTTGGGATCATGGACACACAGTTTGAGAACCCGAGCGGTGTGTATAAAACGACGCAGTATTCCACCGCGGCGGATCTGGCGGTCATCACTCAGGCCGCTATGAGGTATCAGGTGATCAAGGACGCGCTCAATAAAAAGAGCGTGACCGTTCAGGCGACTGTAAAAAAGCAATCCCGCGATATAGAATTCAGCAGCACGAACCCTCTGCTGACAGGTGAGGGAAAAACCTCATACGAATACATAAAGGGCGGAATGCTGGGGACTATCGAGGCTCCGGGGACCGGGGCGCAGTTCGCGGCTGTCGCTACGAAAGATGACATGCAGCTCATCGTGGTGCTGATGGATTCGGAACCGGATAAGGCTGCCGCTGAGGCTAAGGAACTGCTTGAATACGGCGACCTTAAGGTGACTAAAAACACCATCGTAAAGAAAAACAAACTCTGCGGTTACGCAAGAGTCAGAGGCGGCGCCTCGACCAGGGTCGCGGCGTACACAGAGACCAAGGGCTTCGCGTATGTGCCTCCTGAAGGCAGTGATGAGCTGATACAGACACAGGTAGTGATGTTCAGCGATCTCGAAGCTCCGCTTGAAAAGGGCGATAAGGTCGGCGAGTTCAGGATATTCGTCGCGGACGAATTAAAGGGGACCGTCGATTTGATCATAAAACAGGATGTCCCGGTAGGATGGGCGCCTTCAAAGTATTACATTTCAAACAAGGCAGCCGTAGTACTGGGAGTGGTCCTGGCAATGCTGCTGATGCTTCTCCTGAGAATATGGCATGTGAAGCGTGTCCGCGCCAAGAGGAGGGCTGCGATGCGGCGGGCCAAGATCCGCGAACTTGCCCGCAGGCAGATGGAGATAGACCGCGACAGGGTCGCCAGGGAATGGAACTCGAGCGGCTACGATCCGATGCCTCCGCGCACCACGGACATACGCAGGGAAGCGGTCAAGGCGGCGCTGGAAAAAGACAAGAAGAAACGGCGGCGCAGAAAGAAACAATAAATGTTTGATATAGCAGAAGAACTGAAAAAACTGCCGAAGACTCCGGGCGTCTACATGCATAAGGACAGTCTGGGCGAAGTGATATATGTGGGGAAGGCCGTAAACCTGAGAAACCGCGTGAGCAGCTACTTCAGAAAGACTTCGCAGGCAGACCCCAAAGTGAGAGCAATGGTCTCCAACATAGCTGAGTTTGAGTACATCAGCTGCGCGACGGAGATGGAGGCTCTCCTTTTGGAATGCAATCTTATCAAGAAATACATGCCGCGATACAATATCCTGCTAAAGGATGACAAGTCATACCCGTTCATAGAAGTTACGACCGCAGAAGCGTATCCACGCGTTTTCAGCACCAGAAGGCTGCTGAGGGATGGCAACAGGTATTTCGGGCCGTATTCGGACGCAGGAGCCGTCAGACGCATACTTGGCATGATAGATGAGATGTACATGTTCAAGAAATGCAGGCAGCAGGAGTTCAGAAAAGGCGTCAGACCTTGTCTCAACTACTTTATAGGCAAATGCCCGGGAGTCTGCACGGGTGAAGCCGACAGGGAGAAATACGCCGCGGAGATCAGTGAAGTCATAGACATACTCAGCGGAAGGGATTCGGCGGTCATGGCGAGGCTCAGGTCCGACATGGAGAAGGCTTCTGACGAGATGCGCTACGAAGACGCCGCAAGATTCAGGGACTACATGAAGTCGCTGAAAACGCTCGGAGAGACGCAGCGCGCGACCATGGTAAGAGAAAGGGACGCGGACGTCCTGGTGCCTGTCATAACTCAAAAGACAGGCGTGGTAGCCAGATACAAGGTGGAAGGCGGCAAGATGAGCGGCCGCGAGATCACATACATAAGGAGCGACAGTTCCGGCGCTTCCATGCCGGACTCTGAAAAGGAAAGAAAGACACTGGGGGCGGACATGCTGTCTTCGTTCATAAAACAGTATTACCCTGAACTTTCGATCCTGCCCCGCGAGATAATCCTTCCGATGCATATAGAAGACGAAGAACTGCTTGAGGCGTACCTCGATAACGTGAACACTTCAAACGCGGAAGGGAAGACGGACGTGCTTCACAAGACACGCTTTATCGTTCCCGAGAGGGGCGAGAAGAAGGCCGTGCTGAAGATGGCGATGGATGACGCGATCAAACTTGCCGGCTCGCTCGATGAGAAGGCTGAGCGCGAAGCGGAGAGGAGAGACGCCCTTAAGAAGGCGATAGCCGGGCTTATAGAATACGCCTCTTCGATCAGCGGGAGCGCTCCGCTGCTGATACCGGATGATGATGACAGGGAGTACAGAGTAGAGGCTTACGATATCTCGAACTTCAACGGACTCGATACGGTGGGCGGCATGGTCGTTTACGAGGGCAGGAAGCCGGTGAAGAGCGACTACAGGAAGTTCAAGGTTAGGACCGCCGAGGGAGACGACTACGGAAGCCTCAGAGAGGTCATATACAGGAGACTCAAGCGCGCAAGGAAGGGTGACGAGGGTTTCAGCACCTATCCGGACATCATGTTCATCGACGGAGGGCTTGGGCAGGTACACGCCGTAAAGGCCGTCGTCGATGCGTTCCGCATCGCGATCCCGGTGGTCGGGCTCGCGAAAGACGATGCCCACAGAACGAGAGCCATCGTCTTTGACGACGGCCGCGAGATCGATCTGAAGGATGACCGGCTGCTCTTCAGCTACTGCAGCAACATCCAGGAAGAGGTCCACAGATTCGCCATCACATATATGTCTGGCGTAAAGGGCAAAAAGATGATAAAGTCCGCGCTCGAGGACATCCCGGGTATAGGTCCGAAACGCAGGGGAGAACTGCTCGCGAAATTCGGCAGCATCAAAGCCATAAAGAACGCGACATACGAAGAATTGATGGAAGTCGAAGGCATGAACAGCAAGGCTGCTGAAAGCGTGCTGGAATTCTTTGCAGGCTCAGAGAAATAAGGTCTTGTGAACCGCCAGCCGGTGCGGATATTCAGCCGCATACTTGCTAAAACCTGCGCCGCGTGTTATATTGATATAGCATTTCAGGAAAGGAGACTTGCGTTATGGCAGAAGATATCAAGAACGTAAACGTCGAAGAAGAAGAGGAAGACATCATCACTCTGGAATTTGATGACGACTCGGCAGTTGACTGCTATGTGATGGGAACATTCGAACTTGGCGACAAGGAGTATATCGCTCTCGCACCTGAAGACGGCACAGACGATGTATATATTTACGGATACAAGCAACTTGCCGATGATGAGTTCGAGATCATCGAGATCGATGACGATGAAGAATTTGACGCTGCTGCGGCGGAATTCGACGCGATCATGGCAGAAGAGGACTAATAAAAAAATTCGTTCTCGACAAGTTGTTTCCGATAGTGTATAATGCATGGCGTGCCACAAGGTACGCCATCATATGCGGATGTGGCGGAATTGGCAGACGCGCACGGTTCAGGTCCGTGTGAGTAACATCGTGAAGGTTCGAATCCTTTCATCCGCACCATAAACGGCAGCCGAAAGGCTGCCAAAATATTAAGGGGCGTTAGCGCAGCTGGGAGCGCGTCTGACTGGCAGTCAGGAGGTCACGAGTTCGAGCCTCGTACGCTCCACCAAAATGAAGAGGTCTGAAACCATGTAATTCCAATAATTACATAGGACAGGCCTCT
>SVDB01000012.1:5544-23986 GCA_015058065.1 Clostridiales bacterium | reverse complement strand
GATGTTTTGGATGCATCCATCCATTATCGCCGCGAAGTCCGCGCGGCTTCCCTCGTCCATGCAGACGCCTTCAAGCACGTATATGCTGATGCCGCCGTCATCCTCATACACAGCGAAATAGTAACTGTAGTTGTCGTAATCAGCAACAGTGCCGTCTTCAGCGACATTAGGGCAAATGTAGAAACCTTTCACGCTCTTTGTGTCCAGCGGAGCCTGCAGGATGTCGCCTTCAGTCACAGGTGTCCACTCATCGAACCAGTTATCGGAAGTCTTTCCCGAGGGGATGTCCTTTGTGGCGACGGTTTCGTTCCTGTAGAGAGAAATGCTGTAAAGACTTTTCCCCTCCTGATCGGAGTAGAGCGCGGTGATGGCATGCGGCACTGATGGATACTGTCCGTCATCCTCTGCCCACGAATAGGAGATGTCATATTTTTCTGTGCCGTCTGTAGGCACAGCGATGGTCACGCTGTTCACACACAGAGTGCCTTCCGTGCAGAAGATGTCATCCACCGCCTCGGAGTACTGTATCGGGTCGTTGCTGTTGAGTATGGCGCTCAGATAGATCTTATTGAGCGCGAGAGGCAGCAGAAGAGCGCCTGCGATCACGGCTATAAGAAGGAAGCGCTTTGAGCGCAGGGACTTGAGAACCCCTTTTTTCTTTTTTCCTTTTTCGGCAGGCTCTTCAGAACCATCCTCCCCTGGGACTTCTTCAGAACTATCCTCTCCGCCAGCCTCTTCTACTTCGCTTTCCGGTTTGGCGGCATCGGATCCGGCCGGCAGAGCCGGCAGATCGTCCCGCGAAAGACCCGCGCTTTCCAGCAGACCATTAAGCGCATCATCACTCATGGACCTGAGCAGGTGCCCGATCATTTCCGGCGTAAGACCTTCCTCTGCGGGATCTGCATCCGTCTCCGCCTCTGTTTCCGCCTTCCGGTCCTCAGGAACCTCCTCCGCAAGGTCGTCAAAAGACAGACCGACGCGTTCCAGCAGTTCCGAAAGAGCCTTGTCATCCAGTTCCTTCAGGAGACCGGCGAATCTTTCCTGGCTGAGTCCGCTGTCAGCAGCAGCCCCGGTATTTACTTGATTTACTTGCGATTCGGTTTTTTTATTCATACGGTGTGTATTATAGCATAAATCATGATGGCTCTTGTAAAAGAAACCTAAAGAAGTATAACAAATAATCACCGCAAAATGCGCGGCAAATGTAGTATGCGTTCCGTCAAACATGCAGGGCTTGCATGGTTTTGAGGTGAATGTTGTCAGGCTGTTAATTGCGATTGCTAAGCGAATATGGTATTATTTTTATCCGTAGATGAAAAATGACGGCAAACAGACATTAGTTTAATGGCAGCAAAATAGCTTAAGTTTCCGGTAGAAAGGGCAATAATGCTGAAAAACAGTATCAAAGCGTTATTGATAATATGCATGGTCTTTATGGCAGGCGCGCAGTTCGTCCTTGCCGATGAAGGAGACCGTGAGCTGACCGTGTACAACACCAGACTCGTCACCAACGATAAGGAAGCAACCTTTATCGAGGGTGAGGTTCCTACGGCATGCGGGCAGACGATAATCCTGAGAGCCGGACTTCGCGTGATAGCTGAAAAGCAGCTGCCTGATACGAATGCCCCGGCCAAGTTCAAGATCAAAGTGCCTGCTAAGAACATCGGAGGCAATGTCAATACGATGTTCGTAGAGGAAGAGAAAGACGGCAAGTCGCTCAGCAAGCCGGTCAGAGTCGAGATCGAATATGTCGAAAGGCAGAAGCAGGAGATCACTGCAGGCACGACAGAATACGAGATGACCTTCCCGGGACCTGATGAAGCGATAGACGCTGAAGCGACCTCGGGAGAAGACCTGATATATTCATCGAGCGATCCGGATGTAGTTGAAGTCGATGAAGAAGGCAACCTGACCACAAAGGGTGAAGGCGAGGCCGAGATCTCCGTAAAGCAGATCGGAAGCAGCGAGTACGAAGACACAGAAGAGACCATCAGCGTCTCGGTCGAAGAGATCGACGCGTACACTGTGACCTTCCACTCAAGTGATGACGCTGACGAGACTTCAAAACAGATAATCGAAACATCTTCGACAGACACACTCCAGGCCAATCCTTTCGAGAACGGCAGCCACAAGTTCCTCGGGTGGGCGACGGAAGACGGAGGCCTGGTAGAGTATAAGGACGGAGTGGAAGTCTCGGAGCTTGCTGAACAGGGAGAGAATGTCGACCTGTACGCGGTGTGGACCGGAGACGGCGCGGTCGCCGCGGTCGCCTGGGCGATCGATATCGCCAACGACAACTCATTCACATATGGCGACAAACCTGCTGCCAACGCTATAGGATGCTATTTCTGCGGAACGAATCAGAAGAACAAGCCTAAGGGATATGAAAAGACTTATGTTTGTCTGACTTTCGTAGCTGCGGCCTACGCGCACGGCGCGGAGGATCCTGAGGTGTACTACGCGTGCTCGCACGGCAAGATGCCTCTTTACGAGAACGATAACAACTTCTCCAAGTTCTCATGCTGGACCAAGATTGGCAAGTGCAAGGATCTAACCATAGACGATCTGGAGCCGGGCGACGTTGTCATCCAGTGGTCAGCGCATAACGACAACAGCGGCCATGTATGGATGTATGCCGGAGGCGACAACATCGTAGAGAGCCACGGAGGAGGGTTCACGGCTAAGTCGATAGCTCTGAAGAGCGGGGCTGCCGCCAGGCTCAGACAATACGGAAGCAACAGCAAGAATTACGTAATGAGATACACGGGAGTCAACGCTCAGAACTAGGAGTTCAGCGCAACTAAAATGTATAGACAAATGGAGTGATTTGCCCAATCGCTCCATTTTTTATGGTAAAATAAATTAACTATGGGCAAAACTCAGAAAAGCCAAAAAATCAAGAAGTTATTGAAGAAAGCCGGGAGCGCTGCCGCAGCTGTAAAGGCCGCTGTCAGAGACTTTCTGGTCAAGGTGAATCCCGGACCTTAGATTTGATTTGCAATGAAAAAACGTATACTGATCCTCGGCGCCGGAAACGCGCAGATAGACGCTATTGAATATTGTAAGGCACACGGATACGAGGTGGTCGGCTGCAGCTACACTACAGTTGACTGCGGCATCCCGCATCTGGACATCTTTGAGCAGGTCGACATAAAGAGCATCGAAGGAGTGACTGCTCTTGCGGAAAAATACGGAGTATCCGCGATCTACTCAGTCGGTTCGGACCTGGCGATGCCTGTGGTCATGAAAGTCAGCGCTGATCTCGGCCTGCCTCATTTCATTTCCGCTGAAGCGGCGGAGACCTGCCACTCAAAAGGAAAGATGAGAGAGGCTCTCGGCGCGGGTTTTGAAGGCAACGCGGCATTCATGGTCTGCAGCACGCTTGAAGAGGCTCTTGAATACACTGATTTCCCGGCGATGATGAAGCCGGTCGACTCCCAGGGGCAGCGCGGATGCTTCAAAGTCATGTCATCCGAGGATATAAAACTGCATTTCGCGGCATCACTCGACTATTCCTTCGAGGGACAGGTAATAATAGAGCAGTACATAGACGGACCCGAAGTCTCGGTCAACGCGTACATGCAGGATGGCGTCATGAAGTTCGCGCTGGTAAGCGACCGCTACGCGTTCGACGACCTGCCGGGAGGCATAATCAAAGAGCATAGGGTGCCGTCATCATTCGCGGATGAAGAGGCCAAGGCGAAGACCGTGGACCTCGCCGCGAGAGTCGCGGAAAAGATCGGGATCAGCAACGGACCGTTTTACTGCCAGATAAAACTCATGGGCGGAACGGAACCGGTGATCATCGAGGTAACACCGAGACTCGACGGATGCCACATGTGGAACCTGATAAAGCACTACTGCGGAGCAGATCTTCTGGACGCGTGTTTCAGGCACCTGCTCGAAGGAGACTCAGTTCTCGACGGAAAGTACGATATGCCTCGCGAGGAATACAGCCTCGAGTTCATGAGCAAAGCGCCTAACACATCGTTCTCAAAAGCCGATTTCGATACGGACGGCTCGGAACACGTCTGCTACTACTACAAGGACGGCGACAGAGTGCTGAAGATAAACGGATACATCGAAAAGTGCGGATACGTGATCCGCAGGACCGGACGCGTGATATAAGACAGCGCGTAAAACCGGGACCCAGAAAAACGATTCGGAGGAACACAGTGGGAATTCAGAAAAAACTCAAAAATGTATATACAGTATGGTACCTGCTCACGCTGAGAAGATCGCTCACAGGCGATCCGAAGCGCATCAAGGCCGATCAGAACCGCAAGATCCACAGGCTGATGAAGAGGGCATACAAGATCCCTATGTACAGGGAAAAATTCGAGCAGTCGGGGACAACACCGGCGGACTATCACTCCGCTGAAGATCTCGTAAAGTTCCCGACGCTGACAAAGCCGGAGCTCCGCCTCTGGATGCAGAAGGAATGGGACGACCATCCTGAAAAGCATGACGACATCAACATCCTGAGCACGAGCGGGTCCTCGGGCACGCCGCTCAAGATGCTCTATACGCAGAAGGAACAGGCCTGCAGCGACGCCAACTGGGCGAGAGTGCTGAAGGCCGCCGGATATCACCCGCTCCGTGGCAAGATGTATTCTTTCTCGACGAGCCACAAGGGCCCGCGCAAGAAGGACAGAGACTCCATCATCCAGAAGTTCGGACTGATGCGCCGCAAGGTAGTAGGAGAAGACCACATCGTGGGCGACGGCATCGCCGATCTGATAGCGGACATCAACGAGTACAAGCCTGACCTCATCTGCCTCAGACGCAACGTCATGGTCAGGATGGTGGCCTACGCCAAGGAGCACGGCCTCAGGATCCACAAACCGGACTTCTACGCTCCTATCAGCGAGATGGTAGACGACGTGACGAGAAAGGTACTCGCGGAGGCACTCGGTCCGGGACTGATCGACGCGTACGGAGTATCCGAGATGGGAAGCTTCATCTATCAGTTCCCGCTCAAGGACTACAGATACGTGGCGAACGACATAGCCGTCGCGAACGTATACAACGACAAGAACGAACTGTCGAACGACGGACGCATCGTCGTGACATCGCTCTACAAACATACATATCCGCTGATCAACTACGAGACACTCGACCTCGGAAAGTCGTATGTGAAGGACGGCATCCGTTACTTCACGGATATCGAGGGCCGCATGAACGACCTCGTGAAGCACGAGGGAGGCGCTGACTCCTCGGCGCTCCAGCTGATGAGGATCGCGAACCATACAGTAGGCCTTTCGCAGTTCAGATTCATCGAAGAGACTTATCACGACATGAAGATCCAGCTCGTCGCCGATCCTTTCAACAAGACGATGACGAAGGAACAGATCGAGGATCGTTTCATCACAGAAGTGACCAAGCTCTACGGCGATGAGTTCAAAATAACCATAGAGTGGCTCGACGAGCTGCCGCCGGACAAGACCGGAAAGCAGAGATGTTTCGTCTGCAACGTGAAATAGTATGAAGACAGCAGTTACCGGAGCGAGTGGTTTCATAGGTACTGAGCTGCTTGCCGAACTGAATAAGAGAGAAGGCATGAGCGTGATCGCGCTCACAAGGGACGCCTCGGGACATGAGGATTCCGCGAACAGCGAATGGCGCAGCACAGACTATTCCTTCGAAAGCCTGCTGAAGGCGCTTGATGGAGCTGACACCGTGATCCACCTAGCGGGCGTGAGGGGCACGGAGAACGACCCCGATAAATTCGCGGTCAACGCGGAGATGACGGAGAACATCCTGAAAGCGATGGCGGAACTTGGGGCAAAGCGTATCGTTTTCGCGTCGACGATGTCGGTATATAACGACGACAGCCTGATGCCGTGGAAAGAGGACGCTCCACTGAGAGGACGCTCCTGCTATGGAGACTCCAAAGCGGACTGTGAAGAGCTGATCCGGAAATACGCTGCGGACAGCGGCATGACTTACGGCATCGCCCGTATAGCTCAGGTGCTGGGCGAAGGGGAGAAACGCCGCGCGATGATGAATGTGTTCCTCGACACGGCTAAAGCTCACGGAACGCTGAAGGTAATGGGAAAGAGCGCCGCCCGCAAGCATTACATCTATGTAAAGGATCTGGCGCGCGTACTCGCGATACTTGCCGCAGGGAATGAAAGTTTCGACGCCGCGGGGAATGTCATCGTGAACGTGGGAATGCCTCAAGCGTATACCAATCTCGAGGTAGCTGAAGCAGTCAACGAAGTGTTCGGCAATCCGGAGCCGATAGAATATGACGATTCATATCCTGAGACCGGAAGGCCGTTCCGCATGGATATAACAAGATTGAAAACCGTACTGGGATATGATCCGCTTGACATGAAAGAGGCCCTGACGGAATTGAAGGATCATGGGAGGAACTGATGGAAAACAATCAATACGGAAGACCGGTAGCGTCACTGTCGCGCAGAGACACGGTTCTGGACATACCGAAACTGCCAGCTAAGCTGGGAAGGAACGACCAGACTGTCGATCTGTTTTTCTTTCACGACAGCATAAGCCGTGAGCACTGCGTTTTCGAGTGCATCAACCGCAAGATCACGGTCAAGGACCTCAACTCCACGGTAGGCACGTTCATAAACGGCACGAAGCTCGATCCGGGAGTACCTTATCACATCGAGGACGGCGACAAGATCAAGATTGGTAAGGTCAAGTTCGAGTTCAGCATCGACTATGAAGAACTTGCCAGAAGAGAGCAGGAGAACGTCTACGCGAGGATGCGTGACGATGTCCGCGCGGACACGGCAGGCAGGACCGAGCCGCAGCGCAGCAAAAACATCACGGTCACGGCCAGGGAAATCAACGAATACGAGTATGACGAAAGCGAAGTCGTGCAGATCGAATGCGGACTCACTCGTGAGGAAAAGCCGCTGAGCTACACCAACAGACTGCCTAAGACCGAGATCGAAGAGGGTCTGCGCAGGGCGGCGGAAAAGGCCGTACAGGATGCGGCGGAAAAGAAGCCGAAGATCGACGACGCTTACGACAAACTCAGAGCCGCTGCCGTATCCGCGAAAGCGGAAGAAGCCGCGGACAATAAAAAGACTCAGTATATAGACATGAGTGCTGTCGAGGACTCCGCGGATGAAAAGGCGGAGCCGGTCGATGAGGCTACGATCAAAGCGCCTGCCGCGGCAGAGGGACAGACCCTCCGACTGACATGGACCGATGACGAAAGCGGAGAGCAGAAAGAACTTACCATAGAAAAATTCCCGTTCCTCATGGGACGCAAATCCGATTGCAACGATTACGCGATCCTGAAGGAAGGAGCCAGCAGAAGGCATCTGCATTTTGACAAGAATGACAATGGCTTCTTCGTATGCGATGATGACTCGACTAACGGAGTCAAGCTCAACGGAAAGAGGATCGAGGCCGGCAAGGAAGTAATACTTATGTCCGGCGACAAAGTAAGCGTTGCGGGCGTGACATTTGCCGTGAAGATCGATTGAGTGTAATGGAGGTAATACAGATGCAGCCTAAGTTTTGTAACAAGTGCGGCAACGCGCTCAAGGAAGGCGATAAGTTCTGCCGCAAGTGCGGAGCGCCGATAAAGATGATAACCCCGAACGCTGCTCCTCAGCAGCCGCAGCAGACGCAGTTCAGACCGCAGCCACAGGCTCCGGCACAGCAGCCTCAGTTCAGGCCGCAGCCTCAGCCACAGACACAGCCTCTGAATACCGGAGCGTATGCCATCAATGACAACCTTGAAGGAACTGTTCTTCTGGGCGACCTCAACAAGGGATACAAAGGCGGAAAGACGGTCAAGAAGGGCAGCATAACGCTTACTCTTGAAGAGATGCTTTCCGGCTGCAGCAAGGTCGTGGATTTCGGTACGGGAAAGAGATTCGAGATAGTCATTCCTGCGGGCATCACGCCGGGGGATGTCATCACGGTAGAAAACACGGGTATCATGGACAAAGAGACCGGCGGCATTTGCACGATTGAGCTGACTACGGAAATAGAATGAAAGAAACACTGATTTTGATCCTTACCTCGCGCGTTACGTGGATAGCAATAGAATTGATAATTGCCGGAGTTCTTCTGTTTTTTGTTGTCAAAAACTCGAAGAGGAACAAGGCTCTGAAGGCCGAGATCGATAAAAAGACCTCGGCTTATCAATATCAGGAGCTTGACGAAATGCTTAAGAACAAGAAGAGAGGCAACCGATGAGTTTTATCATTTCCGCGTATTCCCACGACTCATTCAAGGAATACAACCTACCTTCACTGAACAACTCCGACTATGAGCTGGTCATCAAAAAGAGCCATCTCAATCTTCAGACAGACCTGCGCGTGCTGATGGAGATAGTGGACAATCAGTGGACCATGAAAGACCGTCAGGGATACAGCCTGTTTGTAGGCGAACAGAGATACGATACTGTCGACCTGTCAGACGGACTGATCCTTAATATCGTGACTCACAGCGGTGACACTATCACGATGATAGCGTCAGAAGCTGCGAGTCCTTTCCACGCTTTCGAGAAATTCAGGATAAGCGGAGGGAACGAGATATCGTTCGGAAGAGACGCTTCCAACGATGTGGTATTCAACTTCAAAGGCATCGGAAGAAAGCACGCGGTCATCACGCGCAACGGCAGGGATGCCTACATAACCAACTACAGCCTCAACGGAATATATATAAATTCCCGCAGGGTGGACGGCACCACCGCGCTTTCGTTCGGTGATTACATCAACATCATCGGTCTGCACATGGTGTATCTTGGGTCGATGCTCGCGATCGATACAGCGAAGACCGAAGTCACCATCGCGTCAGCCAAACTGAAGAAAGTAACGCGCACGGCAAAGAAGAGCGGAAGGCCGGCCGGCGGCAGGGAACTTTCGACCGGAAAGATCCTATACAGAAGAGCGCCGCGATATGTCGAGGGAACGGACGTCTCCGAGATCGAGATCGAGGCTCCGCCTCCACTCCCTGAAGAAAAATCGCAGTCTCTTTTCATGGCTGTGGGACCTTCTCTTACCATGGCTCTGCCTATGCTTCTGGGCTGCTCGCTCATGATCTATGCGAGCAGATCCACTCAGACCATTGGTTCAAGCGGAGGATTCAATCCGTTCATGCTCACCGGACTTGTGATGGCCGTTTCATCCGCCTTTGTAGGCGTCATATGGACACTGGCGAACCGCCGTCAGCAGAGGAATGAGCGCGAAAAATTCAAGGAACTCAGGCTCAATAAATACAGCGAGTACCTTATAGAAAAAGCGAACGAAGTAAAAGAAGCATACGATCAGACCATAAACAGTCTGTATGAAAATTATCCTGATGCATCCAAATGCATCTCTTATGATGAGCATTCCGGAGAACTCTGGAACCGGAACGCTTCCCATCCGGATTTTCTCGTCCACAGACTGGGGACGGGAGATACTCCTTTTTCCATGGACATAAAGATCCCGCCGCAGAAATTCTCTTTGTATGAAGACGATCTCGCGCAGAGACCGGATATGATCAAGAGCAATTACGCGACTCTCTACGATGTACCTGTCACGATCGACATGTTTGAGCACAGGATCATCGGTATCGTAGGAGGAGAGGGACGCGGCAACGCGGTGGACATAGCCAGGAACCTGAGCGCCCAGATAGCGGCGAACAACTGCTATACGGACGTCAAACTGGCATATATCTACGATAAGAGCAGCACGTACGGCGATACCGACTGGGATTTCGCGAAGTGGCTGCCACACGTCTGGTCTGAAGATCACAAGACGAGATTCATCGCGTCAGACGCGGACGAGACCGCCGACATCCTGTATGAACTCGGCAATGTGTTCCGTATCAGGTCAGAGAACGAAGAAGAGCAGAGAAAGCAGAAGTTCCCTAAACCGTACTACATCCTCTTCGTTTCGGACGCGTCCCTGATAGAAGGCGAACTGTTCTCAAAATACATCTTTGACGAAGAGCAGAACCTCGGGCTTACGACGGTCATTCTGGCTGAACAGTATGAGGAGCTGCCGAACAGATGTGAGTTCATCATAGAGGATACCGAAAGATTCAGGGGCTACTATCAGACATCGATGGGCTCTGAAGCGGAGCAGAGGATAAAGTTCGACAATGTTGACCCTGCCGGATTCGAAGCCTTCGCGCGCAGGATATCCAAACTGCAGGTCATGGAGATCGAATCAGGCGGGGACATCCCGAACTCGCTCACATTCTTTGAGATGATGGGCATCAAGAAGCCTGAAGACCTTCCGGTAAAAGACCTCTGGACCAAGAACAGGATCTACGACAACATAAAGGGACTGCTCGGCCAGAAAGCAGGCGGAGCGCCTCTCTACCTTGACGTGCATGAGAAATTCCACGGACCGCACGGACTCGTCGCGGGAACAACGGGTTCCGGTAAGAGTGAGACCCTGCAGACCTACATACTGTCGTTGGCCGTGAACTACAGCCCTGATGACGTGGCGTTCTTTATCATCGATTACAAGGGCGGCGGCATGGCCAACCTCTTTGACGGGCTCCCTCACATGGCAGGTCAGATATCCAACCTGTCCGGAAACCAGGTCAAGAGAGCGATGATCTCGATCAAGAGCGAGAACCGCCGCAGACAGCGCATATTCTCTGACTACGGCGTAAACAATATCAACAGCTATACGAAGATGTACAAGAGCGGCGAGGCTACCGTGCCGGTACCGCACCTGTTCATCATCATCGACGAGTTCGCGGAACTCAAGCGCGAAGAACCGGAATTCATGCGCGAGCTGATCAGTGTCGCGCAGGTAGGCCGAAGCCTCGGCGTGCACCTGATACTGGCGACACAGAAGCCGAGCGGTACCGTAGACGACAACATCTGGAGCAACTCCAGATTCAGGCTCTGCCTCAGGGTGCAGGACAAGCAGGACAGCAATGATATGCTCCACAAGCCTGACGCCGCGTATATCACCCAGGCGGGCAGATGCTATCTGCAGGTAGGCAATGACGAACTTTACGAGCTGTTCCAGTCCGGCTACAGCGGCGCGGTCTATGACGCGGATTCATACACCGGCGGCACTGATGTCGCCAAACTGATCGCTCTTACCGGAAAGACCGATCTTACCGGTAATACGATCAGACAGAAACAGAAAAAGAGAGCCGAGATCGCGTGGACTGAAACGCTGCTCGGGATACTCAAGGAGTCGGCGGCAAGAGTTCTCGCGTCCAACGACGGCGGAATGAACGACAGTGAAAACGCGAAGCAGATCGTAAGCCGTATGTACGCTTTGATGGCAGCAAGGGGCATCGACTTTGGCGAAAGCAAATTCAATACCTCGAGACTGCTGGATCTTATCAGCATGTACGCTGAACTCAACGACGACGGGACCGAGCCGGGTGCCGAAGAGATCCTTCAGCTTGCCCAGCAGAGCGGCAGAAAGCTGCCTCAGCAGAAAGAGCATACGGAACTCGATGCCGTAAGAGATCACCTTGCGAAGGTGAGCAGCGAGGCGGGCTATGTCACCGATCACCGTCTGTGGCTGCCTGTGCTCAGAGAAAAGATCTACCTTGATGAATTCGAGGAGTTCAGGGCTGCTTCGTTCTCGAAGAACGGCACATGGAAGCCGGCTGACAGGAAGCTCAGCCTGAACGTCGTGATCGGGCAGATGGATGACCCTGAGAACCAGAACCAGATGCCGTTCACTTACGACTTCGCGGAGGAGGGAAACCTCGCGGTCTGCGGATCCATCGTAAGCGGCAAGAGTACTTCTCTCCAGACGATCGCGTACTCGCTGATACAGAATTACTCGCCTGAGGCGGTGAGCATTTACGCGCTCGATTTCAGCAGCAAGATGATGTCTGCCTTCGAGCACGCGCCTCATGTCGGCGGAGTCATGTACGAAAACGATGACGACAAGATCGCCAAGTTCTTCAACATGATCAACGGAGTGCTCGAGGAAAGAAAGAAAGTATTCCACGGCGGAAATTACAAGCAGTATGTCCGCGTGAACGGCATCGTCATGCCGGCGATCTTCATAATGATAGACAATTACGGCGCGTTCAAGCAGAAGACCGGAGAAGCCTATGAAGAGGATGTGATGAAGCTCGCCAAGGAAGGCATCAGCAACGGCATCTACATGGTAGTGAGCGGCGGCGGGTTCAGCGCCAACGAGATCACGACCAGGATAGGCGGGAATTTCCAGACGGTGCTCACGCTTGCGCTCAAGGACAAGTTCGAGTATGGAGACCTTCTGCACTCGATGCAGATCAGCGTGATGCCTGAACAGGGCGTCAAGGGAAGAGGTCTCGCGTACTACGGCAACAGGATACTTGAGTACCAGACAGCTGCAGCGGTCGAAGCGGACAACGATTACGAGAGAATGGAGCGCATCAAAGAGGTATGCGCCGCCATGGCCGGGGCATGGACCGGCAGAAGGGCAAGGCCTGTGCCGGTGATCCCTGAAAAGCCGCTGTGGAAAGAATTCTCGGAGCTCGACGAGTACAAAGAGAAGAATTCGCAGAGAGGACTGCTGCCGGTCGGTTACGATCAGGCGAACGCGTCTGTATACGGCATCCCGCTCAAGGACATTTTCTGCTACGGTATCTACGGCGAGATGAAGACCGGCAAGACCAACATGCTCAAGGCATGCATCCTGTCGGCTGCTGATAAGCAGGCTGAGGTGTACGTGATAGACGCTCAGGAAAGGCCTCTCGCCATGTTCGACGGGTACGAGGGAGTATCGTATCTGACTGAAGACAAAGAGGTTTTCGATGCGTTCAACGGTCTCATTCCGGAGTTCAAGAAGAGGCGTGACCGCAAGACCGAACTGATAAAGCAGGGCAAGGAGTCCGACGAGATATTCGAGGTGATGAGCAGCGAATTCAGGCCTGTCTTCATCTTCATATCCGAGCTCGATCAGTTCGTGAACATGATCTACAAGTCTGAATACAACATGAAGGGCTTCCTCGAGAATGTCATAGGCAAGGGCCAGGGCAACAATATCTACTTCTTCGCCGACCTCTCGCTCAAGAACAAGGCGAACGCTGGCGGATACCCGGTATTCGATACATTCATCGGATACAGAAAGGGCATCCACCTCGGCGGAAGAACGACCATGAACATGATCCTGAACTTCGATTACATAACGTCGTATTCCGAGAAGAACAAGACCGAAAAGGCAGGCATGGGAACATTGCCTGATGTCATAGGTGAAAACGAGACATCGAAGGTAGTGATACCTCTTGTAAGAATGGAGAACAAAGAAGAGAGCGACAAATGACTTACGTCCTTCTGTACGACAGAGACAAAAGAGAACAGGAGCTGATACGCGTAAAGATAGGGGATTCGGTCGCAAGATTGTCCGACGACAGCCTGAAGTGCAGCTGCTTCGGCGCAGCTGAGCAGGTCGACGGATTTCTGGTGAAGGGTCCCCCCCTCGATCTTACTATGCTCGAAGTATGCGAAGATGGGGACATAGACCTGATAAGGCGAGTCAGGGCTGCCGGCGTACAGGCCGACATGATGCTGCTCGCGGACAGCAGGATATCTCCGATGAGATACATGACTCCCGATATAAGGGCATGCTCGCTGCTCCTCAAGCCGTTCAGGAAGGAAGACATGGAGACGGTCGTACATGAATTCATGTCGGCGTTCTACAGAAAGAAAGAGACTCCTTCCGACGAGAACTCGATAGTCATCGAGAACAGGGACGGACGCACGGTGGTGCCTTTCTCCCAGATCTACTATATAGAAGCAAGAGAGAAGAAAGTCTTTTTCAGGCTTCGTGACAGGGAGTACAGCAAGTACGATACGCTTGACAGCATAAAGAATCAGCTGCCGGCGGGCTTCGTGCAGAGCCACAGGAGCTTCGTATTCAATACGGCTTATCTTGACAGGATCAAGCTTTCAGAAAATTCAGTATATCTGGAGAATGGCATCATAGTGCCGCTGTCCAGATCGTTCAAGGCACCGATCAAGGAGTATCTCAGTGGATTATCAGGTAAATGGGATAACGATATTAAATAATGATGAATTCCGGATGCTGCTCGCCGCCGCGGGAGTGGAACGATGGTACGGACTGGATCTTTCTGAAGGGAAAGACGATGAGATGGACGAAAGTTATCTCAACAGGATCCTTGCCTCACTGTACCGCAAGCATCTGGTCGACTGGAATGACGGACGGGCTCACATAGCGGAGTCTTACAAACCGGCGTTCAGGACGCTCAGGGACGCGGGGATATGTATCCTGATCGAGAACGGACACTCAGGCAGGGTACGCGCGTGCTACTGCAGCGGCGGAAATGTGGTCTCGGTCGAAAGGCGGACAGCCTCCGGACATGAAATAGAACTCTGCGTTCAGACAGTGAGTGAGTGGCTGGCGGAAATGCAGTCTCCGGGGATAATGCCTGAGACGGCGGGAGAGCCCGAAGAGGGTCCTCTGTCCGCGCCTGAGCCTGAGCCATATGTCACATTTGAGCTCAGAAGCGTACCGGACGGCAGTCTTCTGCAGTCGATGGCCATACGAGAGCAGGGACTGTACGCGATGATGGAGATGTCAGAAGGCGGCGCGGTCCGGAGCGAACTCTACAGCAGAGAAAAAGCAGTAAAGATCCTGAAGGAATGGAGCGGAGGTATAGCATGATACTTGTCGATATATATGTGCCGGCAGTCGATCAGACATTCGATTTTATGCTTGACGAGAATGCTGATCTCAGCGCCGTGCTTCTGGAAGTAACAGAGATGACAGCGAAGAAAACAGGCAGCGAAAGACCGTCCGACCCAGGCGCGTTCGCGCTTTACGATACCGAAAGAGAGCAGCCGCTTTCCGAAGAAAAGACACTGTTCGAAAGCGGGATAAGGGACGGAGACAGACTGATCCTGGTATAAATGTGCATTTCAGGGTGACTGTTGTGCATTCCGGCATATTTGGAAAAAAACTCTGAACACGGTGCTAAACTGTGGACAGAAAGGAAGAGACATGGACATAAACACAGGACCGGACAGATTAATAAGAGCTGCTGACGAGATCAGTCAGGCTGAAAGAAATCTCAGGATCAGAGCGAATGACATCGAAGCGGTGATCGCGAGTCTGAGACACAGCGAAGACGAATCGATGCAGATAGCAGCCACCAAGCTCACAAAGAGAGTCAACGAACTTTGTGAAAAGATCCGCTCAGTAAGGATGACATGGGTGGCGCTCGAAAAGATCGCGGAAGTGTACATGAGAACTGAAAGCGACATCATGGAATATGAAGACAGCCTTCAGGGACAGCGAATGACACCTTACACAGCAGGCAAGGATCATCTGGACGCTTATACAATATCATTCCCGGCGGGGATGACTTACATAGACGAAACATTCGAAAGGCTATAGGAGACAGACATGGCGGACTGGATAAAGGTAAATACGAACAGGCTCAAGAGCGACGCATCCGACATAGAGAGCTACATACAGGCTATCAGGAACAGGATAACGGATCTCAGAGCACACAGCGCGACACTCGACGCGATGTGGGACGGCCCGAGCAGCGAAGCTTTCAAGATGGCCTTCCTGAGCGACATAGAAGCGCTGGAGGCGATAATGGCATCGCTGGACGCAATGAACGAATACGAAGACGTTGCCAGACAGAAGTACGATGAGTGCGAAAGCAAGGTAGCGGACCTGGTCAATCAGGTACACGTAGGATAAGGAAAGGAGTGAAAATACGATGATTATACGAGTAACTCCTCAGGTGCTGAAAGATCAGTCGAACCTGGTACTGGATGACATCAGGACAATAGAAAAAAACTGGGGCAAGATCACGGATCTGGTCAACGGAAGCAAAAGCTACTGGGAAGGCGACGCGAGCGAGACGCACATCAGACTGTTCAAGGATGTTGAAGAAGAAGTGAACAAGCTGATCGGCAGGCTCAAGCAGAACCCGGTCAAACTGCAGACAATGGCAGGAGTTTACGAAGTGACCGAGGGCGAAGCGGAAGCAGGCGCGGCAGAACTGCCGGAAGACCTGTTCTGACAGGAGGTAAAAAATGGCAGGAGAAAAAAGCAGGATCCAGATCTGGTACGATCTCGCGAAGGCGAACGATCAGGCGAACAAACTCGATGAGGCGGCCAAGGCTATCAAAAGGGAAAGCGAAAGATTCGAGGGCTGCAGATCAGAGGTGACCAGAGCATGGGAGGGCGACAACGCCGCCAGATTCGCCGGAAAGATGGATGTCGTCACATCCGACCTCAAGACGCTCGCGAAACAGCTCGAGGCCACGGCGGATGTGATCAGGAAAAACGCCCGGAACATATACGATGCAGAAATGGAAGCTAAGAGACTAGCAGATATACGCAACCATTCATAGCATATAACCAGCTAATTCAAATCAAAAACTTTACCATAACAGGAGGAAAACAAAATGGCAGGAATGTTTACAGTAACACCGTCGGCACTGCGCGACAAAGCAGGCGAGCTGAGAAACCAGAACAAGACTCTCAGAGCTCAGGTAGATTCACTCAGGACCCAGGAGAGCGGACTGAGAGGAATGTGGGAAGGCGAAGCGCATGATGCTTTCTCAAGAGAATTCGTAAAGGACGCAGCCAAGCTTGATGAGTTCTGCGCAGCGATAGATATGTTCGCAGCCAAGCTCGAAGAGATCGCCGCAGAGTATGAGAGAGCCGAGAACACCAACATCAATACGGCAGTGACAAGACTCGTATAAGCGGAACACGGTAAATCAACAGGAAGATAAGTTTCATAACGAAAAGGAGATATAAAAATGGCTAACATCATCAAGGTAGATCCGCAGAGACTCAGAAACGCATCCAGCGAGTTTGCTGCGACAAGCGGACAGATCGCAAGCGCGACAGGAAACATGACTCAGACAGTTACAACACTTACGGGTTCGGTATGGAACGGCGATGCATCGACAGCGTTCGTCAATAAGTTCAACGGACTCAATGACGAGATCAGAAGGATCGATACAATGATCAAAGAGCACGCTGACGATCTCAGCAACATGGCAAACGAATACGAAAGAGCTGAAAGCGCCAACATGATGGCTGCAAATTCACTGAACGACAACGTATTCTAGGAACAGACCAACAGCGAAACAGCGGGTCACCGGCCTCTTTATCAGAGGGGCCGGACCCTGTTTATAAATAAGGAAGGAGAAATATCAGATGTTTTGTGAAAAATGCGGAGCAAAAATTGAACCGGGTGAAATGTTCTGCGGGATCTGCGGCGCGAGAGCAGCGAGCGTTCCTGTAAGGAACATAAACACCAGAGTACCTAACACAAGGGTACCGAACAGAGGAGTCCCTTCGGCGCACAGACCGGGAGCAAGGGCTGCGGCAGGGTTCGATCCGGGATTTATCCTTATAGGACTCGGAGTACTGATGCTCATAAGCTCATTCCTCCCGCTGGTCAAGATCGATATCTGGGGATACAGTCTCTCTTATAACCTGTTCAATCTCGCGAGCCTCGGATCGGAGCTCGACTACAGCATAGGCTGGCTGCTCGTGCTTGTACTCGCGGCAGTAGTACTGGCTATCGTATCAGGATTCCTGAAAAGCAAGCCGCTGCTGTTAGTATCAGGGGGCATAAGTGTGGTGAATCTGATCATATGGATCATCATCACGTCAAGGATCTCGGCAGAGATGATAAGCGAGCTCGGATTCAAGGTAAATATTTTCGGAGCGGGGCTGTACCTGCTTATGATAGTGCTGGGAATACACGGGGCGCTCGCGATATACACGGGAGTCAAAAAATAACGATCGGACCGGTGAATAAGTACTGACAGGAGGGACAAAATGGGTTTTCTTGATAATTTAAGCAATACGATAGCTGAGACAGGCCAAGGCATCAGAGACATGGCGGATCGCTCATCGGCGAAGAGCCAGCTCCAGGGCGAGCTCAGAAGAAAAGAGAAGGAACTGGAAGCGCTCGTCTATCAGATGGGACTGCAGATGGTATCAAATGAGCCGGAAGTATGCCAGGAGAAATGTCCGGAATTATACAGCCAGCTGATAAACGCGAGAGAAACCGCGAAGGAACTGCGCAACCAGATCGCGCTGCTCGAGGTAGAGATCATCTGCCCGGGCTGCGGAAGAACGATCAAAGGCGCACAGCAGTTCTGCACATACTGCGGAAGCATCCTGCCTGAGCCGAACCTGAACATGAACAGAGATTACACGCTCACAGGACTGCAGATGCCTAATCAGGCAGGAGCTGTCTGCGCCAAGTGCGGATCACCGCTGAGACCGGGGGCTGCATTCTGCGTAAACTGTGGTGAGCCTGTAGCTAAAAACGAAGGCGTAGAAAATTTATAAAGAATTTACAAGTTTTAGCAACGGAGGTCAGAAATGGCAAAAAAAGGCGGTCAGAAAATCGTAAGATATGATCCGTACACGGGACAGCCTATCTACGAGAGCCCGTCGGGAGGCGGAAGAGGAGCCATCAAGGGCGTGCTCATCGCGCTCATAGTGGTGGCGCTCGGAGCAGGCGGATGGTTCGTCTACGA
>SVDB01000012.1:0-5444 GCA_015058065.1 Clostridiales bacterium | reverse complement strand
GGAAGAGGAGCCATCAAGGGCGTGCTCATCGCGCTCATAGTGGTGGCGCTCGGAGCAGGCGGATGGTTCGTCTACGATACATTCTTCAACTTTACTGAGGTAGACCTGTTCGTTTACTGGGATGAACTGCAGTTTAACGGCTACTCGGGCGAAGGATGGTTCGACGACTCAGAAGGCATGTACTACGACGGAGACTGGATAGGCGAGCCGGCTTATACGGCAGACTTCTATAACAGCATCTACTATACGTTCGATAAAACTGACGGACTGTCGAACGGAGACGTCGTGACTGTTACAGTCTCTTACGATAAGGCTGCCGCAAGGAAGTGCAAGGTAAAAGTCAAGAGCGACACCAAGCAGTACACGGTAGAAGGTCTGAGGGAGAGGTACAAGAGCGACCTGAGCGACATGGATCCTGAAGAACTGTCGGAGATCAAGAGTTATATGGACGACTATATGGCCAGATACGCTCTTGAAAGGGACTATGATCTTGAAGGCATGGTCAAGCTGTACTACATCGCTCCGAGTGTCGCCGAAGGCTGGGATTATGAAACCGATGAAGAGATCTACGAAGACCAGATAGTCGCCGTTTATAAGGCTTACTATACATGGTTTGATGAAACTGAGACCGAGTATCTGGTCGTGACACTGTCACCTATCGACAAAAGTTACGATTATACACAGATCGACACACTTATCAGCAACGATATGCTGGATATCGACGCATACTACAGCGGTGAGGACCTTAATGAGGTCTTAGAAGAGATCACTACCGAGCACAACAGAGACACGGTCACGGCCCTGTCGATCTAGAAGATGAAGGAAAATTTTCTGAGAGCACTAAAAAGAATTACTGTCAGGGGCAGCCTGTTATGCCTGTCGCTTATCATGCTGATAGCGCCGCAGACTGCCCTTGCGGGATCCGGGGTCAACGGGCTCGATGAGCCGCGGACCATGGATCTTGAAAAAGCAAAGAACGGCGTGGTAAGGGTCGTCGCGGTCACAGAAGACGAGGACGGCAATGAAAAGGTCAGAGCTGTATCCAGCGGCTTCATAGTAAGCATGGAAGGAAGCTCACCATATGTCGTCACGACCCTGCACGCGGTCGACTTCGGCGATGACACGACAGTCAGGGTGATCATCAAAAATGACACCTTTGCCGAAGCGCGGATAGATGGATCGCTCAAAAGCAGAGAAAAAGACCTCTGCATACTGTCTGTAGACAGTCAGCTGGGCGATAAGAACGCGATCCCGCTGAGAGTCGCCTCCTATGAGGAAGAAGAGAAGCTCGCCGTGGGAGACGAAGTCACGCTGCTCGGGTTCTCATCGGGCCTGGGAAGCGGCTCAGACTTCTCCGCTGATGACGTGACTGCCAAGAGCGGCAAGATCACCAAGATGTCCGGCGAGAACGGAGGCTATTATTCAGCGGATACACCGGCATTCGACGGCGCGGACGGAGGAGTGCTGGTAGATCAGGACGGATATGCCATTGGGCTTGTAAACACTGAAGAAAACGGATCCGGAAGCAGCGTCTCGGCTTTGGACGCCGCGGCCATAGAGGCCCTTCTGGAAAGCGAGGATATAAGTTTCCGCACCAGAGACAAGGATCTTTTATATAACGAACTATACGAACTCTTTGAGTTCTACACCAATAATCCGAATGAGTTCAAGAAGGCCGACAGCTCTTCGCAGAAGGCGCTGAGCGAGGCGTATAACGAAGCGTATGAGGTGCTCAGCAGCTCATCATCGTATGACAGGGCTTCTCTGGCAAGAGCGCTGAGCGATTTTCAGGACGCTGCCGGGTCAACGACGACTAAAGCTGCGGGTTTCCTGAACATCATAGTCATCGTACTCGGAGTACTGATAATCGCGCTGCTCGTCAGACTGATACTGCTGAAAAGGTGGTACAGAAAGAACAGCGGCGGTACGGAAAACTCAGAGGCACCTGAAAAGCGGAAACGTAAAAAGGATAAAGCGCCTAAGAAAAGAAAAGGCAGGGACAAGCCTCAGCGGGCGGCGCCTGAAGTGATGGCTCCACCGAGGCTGAGGATCTGCAGGACCGGCGAAGAACGCTATATTGCCGGCAACAGCATCACGATTGGAAAGAGCGGCGACTCTGACATCGTGATAAGCAACAACAAGGTCAGCAGGCATCACGCGCTGATAGAAAACATATACGGCTCATACTATCTGTTCGATCAGAACTCGACGAACGGCACCTTCCTTAACGACATACCCGTCAACGCCGGAGGCGTCAGGCTCATGCCGGGAGATATCATCAGACTGGCAGACGAACAGATAGAGTTCATACAATAACATCTGATTACGCAGAATGCACACTTATAGTGTGCATTTTGCGGTTAAAAACGCGCATTTCGGGAGTAAAACACGCTTGCCTTAAGAGAGGCATATATACTGTGATCAGAAAAATACAGTGCGTGAAGCAGGAGAAAAAAGGAAATGGAATTTAAGGTCAGACCAAGAAAGCTTAAATATTCATCACAGGATCTCAGAGGAAGCAGCCGGGCGATCGGGAGCGTCGTGAACAAGATCGAATCCGCGATCGGGAGACTGGATATCGGTGACTCGACAGGCAGGATAAAGAGCAGCTTAAGAAAGACAAGCAGTGACCTGTCTTTTCTTGCCGCGGCGACATCCGGCATGGAAAGAAGTCTGCAGGCTATCGGGACCGAATATGAACGCACTGAAGCAGCGATAAAAAATCAGAGAAAAGTAAAAAACAACAGCGATCTGTTCAGGAACACAACGGTAGCAGCATGCAGCGTCGGCACATCCATAAGCGAATTGTATAAGGCAGGAAAGAACGCCTATAACACCTATGTAGGCGATCCTGTCAATCTTGATAATGGCAACTTTATTTATGAAAATACAGATCTGGAAACCGGCGGCGATGAGGCGTTCGCTTTTTCCAGGATATACAATTCGCTCAGCGAAGAAGGAGGAACCTTCGGAAAAGGGTGGATGCACAATTATGAGATGAAGCTGAGGGAAGGCGATGCCGGAATCACAGTGCTTTGGGAAGACGGAAGGACGATCCTTTTCAAACAGGGTCGGGAAGGCTACGAATCCATTTCAGGCAGCGGCGCGGAGCTTTTTAAGGAAAATGACGGCTTTAAGCTCATTAACGCTGAAGGAACATATCACTTTAGCGGCGGCTTGCTGTCGCGTGTTGAGAATGAGAACGGATCAGGATGCTCACTCATATATAACGGAGAGCAGCTTTCTGAGATAAGAAAGGATACCGGCGAATGGTTCAGGCTTGACTATAAGAAAAGTGACCAGACAAAACTGATATCCGTTACAGATCACACGGGACGGGCTGTCAGATATAGCTATAAAGAAGGTCTTCTTTCCGCGGTCACCCGCGGCAATCAGGAAACAGTTTATGAATATGACCCGCTCGGCCGTCTTGACGGAGTAATAGCTCCAAGCGGCGTGCGTATCCTTCACAATGAATATGACGCTGAAAACAGAGTGGTACGGCAGATGTTCCCTGACGGCTCTGTGATGAGTTATTCATATGATGATGAAAACTACTCCACAGTACTGCGCGAGAAGAACGGATCTGAATCGTATCACTACCATGACGAGTTTTCCAGAAACACTGAAAACGTTTACACGGATGGCACGGAGTCATATGAATACAATGAGAAAAATCAGATAACCCTTGAACGCGACCGCAACGGCAACGAGACCAAGTATCAGTATGACAACAGAGGAAATGTCACAAAGGTCACGATGGCAAGCGGGGCGGTTGTCAATATAACATACGAAAGGCATAACAAGCCCGCGACGGTATCCGTTAACGGAGAGCGAAGGCACAAATATATTTATGACGATAATGGCAACCTTCTTGAGTATTCAGACGCGCTCGGGCGCAGGACCATATTCAGATACAACGAAAAGGGACTGCCGGCCGTTATAAAGATGCCGGGAGGCGAACAGACCGAACTGACATACGATGACAGAAACAATGTGATCCGCGCGGCAGATTCGCATGGAGGCGTTTACGGCTATGAATATGATGCCTTAAACAGAGTGACAAAGGCTATTGACAGCAGAAATAACACCACACTGTTCAGCTATGACATGCACGGCAATCTGACATCGGTAACGGACGCTGCCGGGAATACTCGGACATTCAAGTTCAACAGACTCAACAAGATCACCGAGGCAGTGGACTTCAACGGGGCGAAAACTGTATTTGAATACAACAATCTCGGTTTCCCGAGCAAGGTGACGGACCCACTTGGCCATATCTCCGTACTTGAATATGACAGCATGTGGAACGAAACTGCCGAGATCCTTCCAAACGGCGGGACAAGACGGGTCATTTACGATGAAAACAACAGACCGGCAAAAGAGATAGACGCCCTGGGAAACGAGACTGTTTACGAATACGACGGCAACGGCAATCTTATCTCAAAGACCGATGCTGAAGGCGGTGTTACCGAATACGGATACAACTGCATGAATGAGCTGACATTTGTCAGAGACGCTGAAGGGAATGAGACTCACTACCGGTATGACGCGTCAGGAAATCTTGTATACACCAGAGACCCGAACGGAGCGGAAACGAACTACGAATATGATGCTGCGGGACAGCTGGTAAAAGAGATCTTAGCAGACGGGCAGACGAGGGAGTATTCGTATACTCCTGACGGAGATATCGCACTTGTCCAGGATGAGGCAGGACGACTCCTGAAGATAGAGTACAGATCGAAAGGCAAGCCCGGCAGGATCGCATACCCTGATGGAAGGGAGGAGATCTTTGAGTATGACGGCAACGGCAATGTCGTAAGCAGAGCCGATAAACAGGGACTGGTAGTAAGATATTCATACGACGCGCTGGACAGATTGGTAGAAGCGCAGGGTAGTGACGGCGGACGTTATACCTATACTTACGACGAAGTAGGTAATCTGACATCAGCCGCGGATACGTATGGCAATACAAGCTGCTATCAGTATGACCTTAACGGCAATCTGACAGGCGTTATCGATGAGCTCGGCAACAGGACTGAATATGAGTATGATGAGCTCGATCTGCTGACTAAGATAAAGAGGATATCCGGATCTGACACACATATTACTGAATACAGCAGAGACCTGTGCGGGAACATCATCAAGTCGACAGATCCGCTGGGATTCATTGAAACATTTGAGTATAACGGGAACGGTGCGATCATCAGAAAGACTGACAAGGACGGATTTGTGACTGATTATGCATATGATCTTAATGGCAGGATCAACGCGATCAGATACAATGACGGGAAAGAAGTCATGATGAGTTATGACGCGCTCGGAAAACTTGCCGAAGTCAGAGACTGGAGCGGAAGCATCAAAGCCGAAAGTGATCTGCTCGGAAGGATCACAAGATTGACATACCCGGACAGCAGATTTTCGGAATACACTTACGGTAAGGC
>SVDB01000068.1 GCA_015058065.1 Clostridiales bacterium | reverse complement strand
AAGCTGAGGAGAACGGAGCAGAGACAGAGCGCAAGGGATCCGCGAGACTCGCGAGCCTGATCCCGGCGATCGGAGCAGCAGTAGCATTCATCCTCACAGAGAACATGAACGACCCGATGGTCCTCACGGACAGATGGACGATCCTCATGGCAGTGATCCTGATGATCCAGGCTCTGGTAGCACTCATGGCAAAGAAGGAGGTCAGAGAAGAACCTGCTGAAGAAACAATCAACGCATAATTACGATCCAACCACCCAACCACATAAAGGGGCGAATGCCCGCAGGAGACCCGGCCTAAACAGCCGGGCCTTCTGTTGTTTTTGTATAAAAGCACAAATAATCGTTCATAAATGTTGACAATTTGTGTATAAACCCTTATTATGTCAACATCAACAAGTGAATAACACCTGACCCGATAGAGGTCGCGGAGATTATGAGTAACGGTCTTCAAACACGCGGGGGAGCGTGACCGTGAAAGGATGATCCGCCGAAGCTTACCGGAATCCCAAAACCGGTTTGCTGGGACGGCGCAACAAGATGCGCCGGACTGTCACGAAAGTGGAGCGCTATCATGGTTGGCGGTAAAATTAATGTGTAAGTTACCAGATCCATGGCAGTTTCGTTTCAAGCGTTATTCATGGATCTTTTTCTTATTATTAGGAGGTAACTTATATGGACACACCTGCTCTTTACGCAACAGCCTGGGCGATACTGCCCCCAATGATAGCCATCGTACTGGCCCTCATTACAAAGGAGGTATACAGCTCGCTCTTCCTGGGCGTGCTCACCGGCGCGATCCTTTATGCCGGAGCTGATTTCGACGGCGTCGTGAATCACGTCCTCAGCGACGGACTCATCGCCTCGCTCACAGACGGATGGAATGTAGGCATACTTATATTCCTTGTCATACTCGGCATCATCGTAGCGCTGATGAATCTCTCCGGAGGGTCGAAGGCGTTCGGAGGATGGGCTCTTAAGCGCGTCAGATCCCGCATGGCGGCCGAAATAGCGACAGTGCTGCTCGGCATCGTCATCTTCGTCGACGACTACTTCAACTGCCTCACAGTCGGCAGCGTCATGAAGCCGGTCACAGACGAGTTCAAGGTATCAAGAGCTAAGCTCGCTTATATCATCGACGCGACGGCTGCTCCGGTCTGCATCATCGCTCCGGTATCATCCTGGGCGGCAGCGGTATCGAGCTTTGCCGGCGAAGGAGAGAACGGCATCGCGCTGTTCATCAGATGCATACCTTACAACTTTTACGCGATCTTCACTCTCGTGATGATGTTCTCGCTCATCTTCATGAAGTTCGACTATGCCAACATGGCTCAGTTCGAGAGGAACGCGATAGAAAACGGAGACCTCTTCACTGTCGTTGACGCGAACGCTGAACTGGCCGACGCGGCTGAGGAAGGAAGCGACAAGGGTATCGTACTCGATCTGGTATTCCCGGTAGTCGTGCTGGTCGTGAGCTGCGTGCTCGGAATGGTTTACACAGGCGGATTCTTCGGCGGAGCTGACTTCGTTACCGCGTTCTCTGACTCCGACGCGTCCATAGGACTTTCGATGGGAGCTCTCGTAGCGCTCGTCATCATAATCGCTTACTATACGATCAGGCGCACGATAAGCTTCGGAGACTGCATGAGCTGCATCCCTGAAGGTATGAAGGCTATGGTACCGCCTATCCTGGTACTGACGCTCGCGTGGTCACTCAAGGCCATGACAGACAGCCTCGGTCTCGCTGATTATGTAAGCAGACTCGTAGAGGGAATGAGCGGAACCGCTGTAGGCGTCATCCCTGCCGCGCTCTTCCTGATCGCCTGTGTGCTGGCGTTTGCTTCCGGCACATCGTGGGGAACCTTCGGCATCCTGATCCCGCTTGGACTCGCTATCACGACTTCGCATCCGGAACTCGCTACACCGGTCATCGCGGCATGCATGGCGGGCGCTGTATACGGCGACCACTGCTCGCCGATCTCGGATACAACGATCATGGCATCGGCAGGAGCGAACTGCAACCACGTTTCGCACGTATCGTCACAGCTGCCTTATGCTACAACTGTAGCGATCGTTTCCGCGATATCGTACGTCATCTCGGGTTATACAAGCAGCCCGGTCATCCCGCTGGTCGTTGGTGTCGTGCTCATGGTCGGAGTGCTCTTCTTCTTCAGGGGACGCGAGGGAAGCTTCAGAGTTCCTGATTCCGTGAACGTTAATAAGGCAGCCGCTGAATAAAAGAGGCAGCAGGCCAAAGACAAATCGGTTATCAATAAGCGCGGTCCGCGATTATTCGCGCGGACCGTGTTTTTATTTACCCGGCGGAGTATAATCATAGAAAAGGTGTTAAGAGCGCCGTGCCGGGGAAAGGACGGAGACATGAACTTTACTTCAAGCGAACTTGATTTTGTCAAAGATAATGAGGCTTACGTGCCTGTAGCCGAAAGCGAAAAGCGGCGGATAAACTCAGTCGAAGAGTTCAGCGAAACGCTTGAGGCGGCGCGCGCCGCGGCGGCGGCCGGCGCCATGCCTGACATGCGTCACTGCATAATCAAAGGGATAGATCTTGCCGGCCGCGACCTTACGGGCATCGACTTCCGGCGCGCTACATTCGACGGCTGCAGCCTGCGCGAAACGGATTTCAGCGGCTCGCAGATGGACAATGTCGCTTTCTATAATAACGATCTGGTGGGAATGAAGCTCCGCGGGTGCAAGGCGCGCGGCTGCAGCTTCCGCTTTCAGGACATGACAGACATCGATCTGAGAGGCGCCAACATCTATTCATCAGTACTCGAGGACGCCATCAATCAGGACAAGGTGATCATCGATGACGACACCCGCTGGTATAAAATGCGCTGCCCTGAAGAGGGCGAAGCCTTTATAGCATGGAAGTGCTGCACTGACCTCCGCGTTGTGATGATGCTTGTGCCGCGGGACGCTCACCGCTGCATGGCGACAATGGAGACGGGCAGGGTGTCCAAAGTAAAGGTGCTCAAGATCACCAATATAGATGAGACCGAGAATTACACATGGGCGCAGTCTACTGTCGACCCTGACTTCTATTATGAGGTAGGCAAATGGCTTGAGCCCGCCAACGGATTCCAGATGGACCGCTGGAAGGACTCATCGCCCGGTATACATTTCTTCCTCGACCGCCAGCAATGCGTCGACTATCAGTCAAAGTGAATAAAGACAAAAGCAAGGAGCAAAACTCTTTGCTTCTTTTTTGTGCACGATGCGACATTGAAAGCACATTTGCTCCGCTGTATAATTATCACAGCAAAATATCGTGTTTCTTCTATATTAAATAGAAGCTAATGATGGCGTAAGGGCATTAAACGATCAATAACGGTATCGCCTCTCCGGGCGATGCCTGCATTATGTAAAAGGGAGGAAATGCTTTATGAAAGTTATCATGTCCGGTAACGAAGCAACCGCTCGCGGAGCATGGGAAGGCGGCGCGAGATTCGCTTCGGCATATCCGGGAACACCGAGCACGGAGATCCTCGAAAACATGCCTCAGTACGGAGCAGATTGCTACTCCGAGTGGGCACCTAACGAGAAGGTAGCCACAGAGGCAGCGATCGGAGCATCCATCGCAGGTGTCAGATCATTCTGCGCGATGAAGCACGTCGGAATGAACGTAGCGGCAGACCCTATCTACACATTCGCTTACACCGGTGTTACCGGCGGTTTCGTAATGGTAGTAGCAGACGATCCGGGTCAGCACAGCTCGCAGAACGAACAGGACAACAGAAACCAGGCAAAGGCTGCAAGACTTCTCATGCTTGAGCCGTCTGATTCCCAGGAGTCGAAGGACTTCATGAAGAAGGCTTTCGCACTCTCCGAGAGATTCGACATGCCGGTACTCTTCCACGTCACAACAAGAACATGCCACTCCAAGGGCATCGTTGAGCTGGGCGAGAGAGAAGAGGCAGACGTTCCTGATTACGAGCCTAAGATCAGAAAGTATGTAACTGCACCGGCTAATGCCAAGGTGCTGAGGGCCACACTCGAAGACAGAGTCGCAGCTGCAAGAGAGTTCTCAAACAACTGCGAGTTCAACAGAGTTGAGATGCACGACACAAAGATCGGCGTCATCACATCCGGAGTTTCGTATCAGTACGCAAGGGAGACTTTCGAAGACAACGCATCGTATCTGAAGCTGGGTCTCACATTCCCTATGCCGGATGACCTCATCAAGGACTTCTGCTCCAAGGTAGACAAGGTCTACATCGTAGAGGAGATGGATCCGTACATCGAAGAGCATGTAAAGATGCTCGGCATCGAGTGCACAGGCAAGGACGTCATTCCAAGATATGACGAGCTCAACACGGACATCGTCAGAAAGGCATTCCTGGGCGTTGAGCCTGAGACATACAAGTCTGACCTCCAGACTGTAGTAAGACCGCCGGCACTCTGCGCAGGCTGCCCTCACAGAGGATTCTTCTATGCTCTTTCGAAGAGAAAGAACATCATGATCACAGGCGACATCGGATGCTACACACTCGGCTCCGCTGCACCTCTCGGCGCAATGCACACGACTATCTGCATGGGCGCATCGATCTCTCAGGGCCACGGCGCAAGCATCGCTCTGAAGGATGCAGGCAAGGACACAAAGGTCGTCTCGGTAATCGGCGACTCCACATTCTTCCACACAGGTGTCAACTCGCTGATGGACGAGGTATATAACAGCGGCCACAACCTGACTGTTATCCTCGACAACCGTATCACGGGCATGACAGGCCACCAGCAGAATCCGGGCACTGGCTACACTCTGATGGGCAAGGAAGCTCCTGAGGTAGACATCCCTGCACTCTGCAAGGCTATCGGCGTCAAGGAAGAGAACATCATCACAGTCAACCCTAACCACCTCGACGAGGTCAACGATGCTCTCGACAAGCTGCTGCCGAAGGACGAACCGTGCGTACTCATCACAAGATGGCCGTGCGTACTCAAGAAGTTCAGCAAGCAGGACATCGACGAGTTCCCGACACTGCACAAGACACAGTGCGTGATCGATCAGGACAAGTGCAAAAACTGCAAGATGTGCGTAAAGACAGGCTGCCCGGCTCTGATCTCCACAAAGGAGAAGGTAGTCGTGGACTACACAAGCTGCAACGGCTGCACAGTCTGCAAGCAGGTTTGCCCATTCAAGGCTATTGAGGAGGTGACAAGGTAATGAGTGAAGTAAAGAATATCCTCCTGGTAGGAGTAGGCGGACAGGGAACTATCCTCGCATCGAAGATCCTCACAAGCGGCCTCATGAAGGCAGGCTATGACGTAAAGATGAGCGAGATCCACGGAATGTCTCAGAGAGGCGGATCCGTATCCACTCAGGTAAGATACGGCGAGAAGGTATATTCTCCGATCGTAGGCAAGGGATCCGCAGACGTTATCGTAGCTTTCGAAGAGATGGAAGCTCTCAGATGGCTCGACCACCTGAAGATCGGCGGCACAATGGTAATCAATGATCACCAGATCCAGCCGGTACCGGTCAACCTGGGCAATGCCGAGTATCCTGAAGGGATCATCGAGCACCTCAGCGAGATCTGCGACGTTCACGCGTTCAAGGCTGCTGAGATCGCTACAGAGCTCGGCAATCCTAAGGCAATGAACATCGTTCTGCTCGGCGCTCTTGTAAAGAACATGGGCGGACTCGACGAGATCGACTGGGATGCAGAGATCGAGGCAAACGTAAAGCCTAAATTCGTTGAACTCAACAAGAAGGCTTTCCACGCCGGTTACAGCCTGTAGCAGGCGCGGCGAAAACAACAACAGATACCCGCTCTTGCGAGAGCGGGTATTTTAGTGTTACTATAGAACGGACTTCGAAGGAGGACACAATGAGAACACTGATGATGATCGCAAGTTTTGCGATGATAGGATCCGGAATATTCTGTGTCGCGAACGGCAGCGCCGCGTTTCTGTCTGTGGCTTTCGTCATAGGCGCGGTCTTCGTATTGCTTGGAGCGATCGAGCTGCTGATAAGCAGGCGCGCTGACTTCGATGTATCTGAGAAAGGCGTGGGAATCGCGAAAGACGGCGCTCTCATGCTCATAGTAGGGCTTGTCATCCTTACCGGCCAGGTCACTGATGATATGTCCGCTCAGGTCATGTTCGCGCTGTGGCTCACAGTAGAGGGGGTCCTCGCGTTCAAGGCGGAGTGGTTCGACATAATGGAGACTGACTGGGAACACAGGATCGGCATCGCCATCAGCACTCTGATGCTCATAGCCGGCGTATATATCTTCTTCAATAATTCGGCGTTCAGGCTAAGCTCCACATTACTGACGGGCATCTGCATGATAGTTCTCGGACTCAGACGCTTCTGGCAGTCCCTCGACATAGAGTACTCAAAGCCGAGTTTCGTGACCGGCAACGAAGAGAAACTCAGGGAGGCGCAAGAAGACGAAAAGCGCGCCCTCGCGAAAGCGAAAGAGGGTATACGCGAGCAGAAGAGCGCGCAGAGACGCATCGCGAAGATCAAAGAAGACATGGCTGCCGAACAGGATGTAATGATGAGCGCGGCAATTACACGTCAGGAGCGCGAAGCCGAGCGCGAACTCGAGGAGTAATATCCGGGGTACCATATATAGTATATATAATAGGAAGAAAACACTATCTGCGGGGTTAACGATCCCCGCAAAATTTTTTTAAAAAATTTCAAAAAAAGTGTTGACCTTGGGGGAGTGTTCTCATATAATAATGAGGCTGTCGCTGAAAAGCGCAGCGGAACCTT
>SVDB01000067.1 GCA_015058065.1 Clostridiales bacterium | reverse complement strand
GGAGCGAGGGTGATCTTCAATCCCGCGTCGTTCAATATGACAACGGGACCGGCGCACTGGGAAGTCGCTTTCAGGCAGAGAGCGATAGAGAATCAGGTCTACATGGTCGGCACCGCCGCGGCGAGGGATCCCGGGGCAAGCTATGCAGGTTACGGTCACTCCATCATTACAGACCCGTGGGGACGGGTGTTGATGCAGATGGACGAGAAGGAAGGCTGCGCCGTGACAGAGATCGACATCGACTATACGGACGAGGTGAGAGAGCGCCTGCCGCTTCTTTCGGCTCGCAGGACAGATATATACGATTTGTGGTATAATAAACTTTAGAGGTTCATTTCAGACTCTGGACAAGGAGGGACTCAGAATGGCAAGCAATAAAACAGGGCTCGGCAATACAGGCCGCAGCGCGGACGCTTCGCTGGCTAATGCTCTGATCAAGATACTCGCTTTTGGTGTCGCGGGAGGAGCGCTCCTCATCAGCGGAGCGAAGAATCTTGGCGAAATGCTGCTCGATCATCAGGAAAACAGCCGCAAAAAACTCGAAGAACAGCGTGAACTCGACAGGGAAGAGGTCAGACGCATAACCATGAACGACATGGAGTAATACCATAGCAGAGAATAGAAAGGGAAAAAGATAATGGAACAAATAATGACATACGCACAGGAAAACGCGGGATCGGGTTCCGGCGCTTCTACATTCTGGTATGTAGTTATGGCCATCGGCCTCTGGAAGATGTTCGAGAAGGCGGGAGAACCGGGCTGGATCGGATTCATACCGTTCTATAACCAGTACAAGCTTTGCGAAAAGGTCATGAATAACCCGTGGTATTGGCTGAGGCTCTTCACTGTGGTCATACCATTTGTAGGAATAATCCTATATCTTTACTTTACATTCCAGATAGGAAAGGCTACCGCGAAGGCATACGGACAGCCTGAAGCATGGGCCTGGGGATACACATTCCTTACTCCGGTCTTCTACTGTATAACAGGATTCAGTTCACAATACAGTTATTACGGACCGTTCGGCGTAGGTGACACCCGCACCGGCGATGCCCGTCAGGCAAAGACAGTGGACTTTGAAGTAGTAGAGAAGCAGCCTGTAAAGGAAGCCGCTCCGGCAGCTGCCCGTACAACTGTCCCGTCAGAGAGTGAAGTCGAGTTCGATTTCCACGACGACGACATCATGGAATAGGCTCTTGCAATACTATTAAGGCAAATAATAAGTGCGCATGTATCGAAAGATATATGCGCACATTTTTTCAGCTTTTTCAGTTGTTCCGGAGTTTCGCGAGTACCTGTTCGAATACTTCAGGCAGTTCTGAATGGAACTCCATGTATCTGCCGGTCGAAGGGTGGATGAAGCCCAGTGTTCCGGCGTGCAGCAGCTGTCCGCTGACAGGGATACCCTCGATCTTTGAGGACTGCCTGCGAGGTCCGTACAGTTCGTCGCCCGCGAGAGGGTGGTGGATGTATGCCATGTGCACCCTTATCTGATGGGTACGGCCCGTCTCGAGCCTTGCCCTTACCAGAGTATAGCGCCCGAAGCGCTCAAGCACCTTTATATGGGTAACCGCGTGTCTGGCCCCGCTTCCGTTGACGGCGTGGCGCATGCGGTTGCGCTCGTCACGTCCGATGGGCTCGTCTATGGTGATCTCGTCTTCTTTTAAATTGTCGTACACGAGAGCTGTATACTCTCTTGTGACGCTATGCTCTTTGAGCTGTTCCGCCAGGGATTCATGCGCCTTGTCATTCTTGGCTATCATCAGAAGACCGCTGGTGTCCTTATCTATCCTGTGGACTATGCCCGGCCGGATGACGCCGTTGATGGACGAGAGAGAATCTCCCATATGGTACATGATGGCGTTCACAAGAGTTCCTGATGGATTTCCCGGACCCGGATGCACCACCATCCCTCGAGGCTTGTCGATCACCGCGACATCATCGTCCTCATAGACTATGTCCAGAGGGATGTTCTCTGCCTTGACGGACAGAGGCTCGGGATCAGGCATGTTTATAGTTACGGCATCGCCTTCAGCGACGGCTTGCTTCTTGGATGTGATGACTGCGCCGTTCACGCTCACCATGCCTTTTTCGATGAGTTTTACGGCGTAACTTCTCGAGAGCTCATCAGTGTTATAACCGATGAAAGCGTCCAGACGGCTGCCTGCGTCTTCAGCGGAAGCGGTAACGGTAAGGATGCAGTCACTCATCTTCGTCCGCCTCCTTATCATCAGCGCTGACGTCCTCAGAGTCACCGGCGTCATCCGCGGCGCTTTCTTTTTCTTCGTCATCCTTATACAAAAAGATAAGCGCGAACATCGTCAGTATGCAGCCGCAGGTGATGCAGATATCGGCTACGTTGAACACAGCGAAACTCCAGCAGCTTATCATATCCGTGACATAACCGAGAGCAAGTCTGTCGATCATGTTTGAAATGCCCCCGGCCGCGACAAACGTGAAGAGCGTCGGGATCAGCTTCAGTCCGTCGGATGATTCCTTTACAACGAAAACTATGCAGAGGAAGATGAGGACCGAAGTCAGGAATATCGTGACGAAGCGGTTGCCCGCGAACATGCTGAAAGCAGTGCCGGTATTCTGGACATAGTAAATGCTCATCCAGTCGCCGATGACCGGGATACGGTCGCCGGGCCGCATGTTGGCTCTTACCAGATATTTACTTATCTGATCGAAAGCGATCACGAGGACGCCGATCAGAGGGTACCAGTGCTTTTTCACGATGATAAGTTACTTCCCGTTTCCCTTTTTCAAATCGAAAGATATGCCTAAACAAGAAGCCGGCACTTCCGATAACGGAGGTACCGGCCTTATCGTTGGTGGTCTGTGAGGGACTCGAACCCGCGACATCATGGTTGTGACCCATGCGCTCTCCCAGCTGAGCTAACAGACCATATAGGACCTGCGCGTTTTGCCGCGCAGGACTATTGTAACGCATTACAGAAAAGATTTCACTACTTTATTTTATTTTCAGGCAGAGCAGGCTTCACATAGACCGTCTGATTGTGCGTGAATATCACCATGCCCGGTTTCGCGCCATTCGGCTTTTTGACATATCTGACCGGCACGTAATCAACGGGAACGTTATCGCTTCCGGAAGCCTTGCTGTGGTAGGCCGCTACGGACGCGGCCTCGTATATGAGGGCTGCAGGAAGGTCGTTTACATTACGCCCGTCGTCGAGTTTCACGATCACGTGAGAACCCGGGATGTCCTTGGTGTGCATCCAGACATCGGTCTTTGACGCGAACTTCATGGTCAGCCAGTCGTTTTCGATATTGTTGCGTCCTACAAGCACCGTTGTGCCGTCACTCAGCAAATACTTCAGAGGCTCCGGCTTCGAATTCTTTTTCTTTCTTTGCGCCGCCTTCTGACGTCTTCTGACATATCCGGTCTGTTCCAGTTCATCCCTGATGGATTCCAGCAGAGGCACGTTGTCAGCGGCTTCGATGTTCTGTATCACAGACTCCAGATAACGGATGTCTCTTTCGTTATCTTCGAGCTGAGCCTGCTTTTCGTGTATCGCGGTCCTTGCCTTGGAGTATTTCTTGAAGTACTTCTGCGCGTTCGCCGACGCGGATATCTTCTCGTCAAGAGGGATGTCGATCTCGCTGCCGTCGTAGTAGTTGACGACTCTGACCTTGCGGTCGCCCGGACGCACAAGGTGGAGATTGGCTGTCAGCAATTCTCCGTACAGCCTGTACTTTTCCGAATTCTCGGCGGCCAGAAGATCTTCGGACAGTTTCTTCTTTTTGAGAAGAGCCTTGCTGAGCGATGCCTGCACCGACTTCAGCAGAGGCTGCGACTTCTGGCGGACAAGATTCGACGCTTCTCGGTTCGAATAATAGAAGTCCACGCATTCCGAGAGTGTGTCAAAAAACCTGCATTCAAGACCATCGTATTCAGAAAGTCCGGTTATATGGAACTCTCTCGGGGTGCCTTTATCATCGATATAGGCTCTCGGTCTCGCGCTTCCGTCCGCGACGGAAGCAACTATCCGGGCGAGCCTGCGGCCCGGGTCCGCGGCTATCTCGCGGCTGATGGCAGGGGAGATGCCTCCCACGCGCGCCATGAGAGCGCGGTCGTCACGCGGCAGTCCGGTATCTTCTGTCACTTCAGTGAACGGCAGCTTGTCCTGGACAGGCGGATATTTATATATCACGCCCGGAAGCAGCTGGCGGTATCTGTTGACATCAATGGAGATACGCTTTATGGCATCTATTATCTTGCCGGTCTCGAGGTCGATCAGCACGATGTTGCTGTGCTTCGACATTATCTCGACTATCAGTCTGCGGCAGACCGAGAAGCCAAGTTCATTCTGAGCCTCGATATCTATCTCCATTATGCGCTCCGCGTCCTTCTGCTTCACATCAGTGATGCGTCCTCCCTGAAGATGCTTTCTGAGCAGCATGCAGAATGTCGGAGGCTGGTCGGGATTAGTGTATGAGCCTTCTGTGAGGCACACGCGCGCGGACTGGCTGTTGCATGAAATAAAAAGGCGCACATTCCCACGCTGTGTGTGGATGTGCACCAAAAGATCTTCGGGACCGGGCTGATAGACTTTTTCTATCTTGCCCGGCACGATGCGTTCTCTTAATTCCTTCGCGGCAGCATATGTGATGATACCATCGTAAGCCATGCGTTATCTCTTCTGTCTGCCGTGCTCGTGGCTTCCCTTGATGGCGTTGATCGGAGTCAGCTTGAGATACTCTGACAGCGGCGCGTCGTTAAGGCACAGTTCGATGATCTGTCTTCCCAGCGGATCGAGTTCCGGAACGAGGAACTGCTGGATCTCTTTCTTGAAGAAATCCGTGAGGATCTTCGCGCACGCGTCGTAGCCGTCGTTTCCGAGCCTTACCTGAAGTTCAGGCCTCAGGAAGTTAAGTCTTATGTACTGACCGTCGATCTTCATCTCGTCGAGCGAGTATCCGAAGAGAGGACAGCGCGCCTCGACGAGGTGCTTTGCCATTACGGTGCAGCTGCGGCGCGCCAGATATTCGCGGGTGACCCACTCAGCCTTGAAGCCGACCTTGTAAGCGCCGATGTGCTGGTTAGGGATGAGGATGTTGAGCGTATCAGGCGTATCTACGATCTGATGCAGGAGCATGTTGGCCTGCGTTACCTTTTCGCCTGTCGCAAATGGCCAGTATGAGCCAACACCTTCAGCGGAAAGTTCGCTTGCCGAAGGATCCTCGGCGATCGACGGGTTCTTGAAGCCGCGCGGAGATACGAGCCTCCAGAGCCATGCCAGGGCAGGAGGGACGATCTGTACGAATCCCATGATACCGTAGTCAGGGGATTCTTTTGTGCTAGGCGGCATCCTGACGCCGAATGAACGCACGTCAACTTCGAGCGGTTCATCGCCCGGGATGATGTTGTCTATCATATTGCGCGGGATAATGACACGCGGGTTGGAGCATGGCTTGCCGCTTGACTCCATGGTGTGCTCCCAGATGAGGCATGTCGCGCCCGGTGTTCCGTCGATGTTGAAGAATTCGAGCGGCTCATCAGGATGTATGCTTATCCTCTCATAGAGAGGGATGTTGCCGTAGTATTTGTCGCCGTCAACTCTCAGGAACCAGCCACTCTCGGCGTCGGTGATCACGAGCCTGCCGGAGTCGTTCTGCATGTCCTTGTGCGCCATGACCATGTCGTCGGCGATAGGGAAGATGTCACAGGTGTCGCCCATGTTGAGGAAGAATTCCTCGCCTGTCACGTTGTCGGTCGCTACAAGCACGCGGTTATCGGCTTCGCGCCTGATCTGTTCGAGCATTTCGCTCTTTCCGCCGCCTGAAGCTCCCTCGTGCATGAATACGAATTCGTTCTCATACGGAGTCTGCAGCATGGCCGCGGAAGCATGGTTGGTGATCCAGCCTTCACGCTCTCCGATATCGAGAAGGATCGAGAAGACACCTTTTTTGGCGCTTGGTCCCGGATAGAGATTGTACGAGAACACCTCGTGGAGATGCTCGCCGCGGCAGTGGACTACTGCCTGCTTTCCTCCGAAATGAGTGTGTCTGAATGGAGGCGCTACATAGATGATGGAGCGCGGTTCATAACCGTCCGGGATGGTGGTGATGCTGACGAACTCCTGGATGTTTGAAAGAGCGTACGCGAAGAAGGCCGCGTTGGCAGGGCAGACTATGAGGCACGAATAAGTGTGAGCTCTTCCGCCTATACCGGCAGGCATCACAATGAGACTCTGCTCGGCGAGCCAGTTCATCGTTGCCGCTCTGAGGTTGCCGAATTCCATTCCCCATGAATCGCTGAAACGGGGTTTGTCTGTAGGAAGATCGTCGCCGATGTACATGCAGTTAGGGTCGCGCCTTCTCATGTACTCTTCATTGAAATTGACAGAGGCGCCGTTCTTGCAGCGCACTACTTCAGCTTCCTGGACATACTCTCCGCCCGGGATCGTATAGCCGACGATCTGCACACTGCCGCCCGAAGTACCGAAACAGAGCTCGTAGAGTTCCTGCTTGGTCTTAGGGAAGTAGATGTTAGGGCAGGCCTTGAGCGCCGCCATAAGGTCTCCCGGAAGTTTCATTTTCGTGAGGTAATCAGACTTCATTTAAAAGGGTTCCTTTCGTTGCATTTCCACTTATTTTACTATTTCACGGCGCTTATTGCAAATAGTAAAGCGCCGGACATTTTAGTACCTCAATTTCCCGCAAATCTCCTCTAGCAGTTCTGCGTACTTATGGTGCTTCATCTGCGGGAAAGCGCGCAGCAGTCTCC
>SVDB01000066.1 GCA_015058065.1 Clostridiales bacterium | reverse complement strand
GAATTGCTTGGCATGAAGCACCGCGAAGATGAGAAGCGCAGCGGGACTTATGTGACGGTATCAGCGTTCCAGCAGGGCATAGGCACAGGTATCTGCGGCCCGCAGACCAAAGACGAGTTCAAGTATCCGGCAAATAAGGAATATGAGTTCCGGTTCATCATCAGCTGTGGCAGTATTTCTGAAAACAAATAGAGGCGATACGGAAGGGAGAAAGACATGGGAAAGGTAAAATGCTTGGTATGCGGAGCGGTATTCGATGAAAACGAAGCGACATGTCCGGTCTGCGGAGTAGGCTCGGAGAACTTCGTTCCTTATGAGGAAAAACCAGCCGCGTTCCGCCTCGATACTGACGAACGCTTCATAATCATAGGCGGAGGCCCTGCGGCAAAAAGCGCGGCCGAGGCGATCCGCGAAAGAAACAGGACCGCGACGATAATAATCGTCTCTCAGGAGTCATACCTGCCGTATAACAGGCCTATGCTGACAAAGGCCATAATCAGGGACTTCGGATACAACGGCCTGGCGATCGAGGGAGACGCGTGGTATAAGAGGAACGACGTCATTTTCATGGCGAATACGGAAGCGAAAAGGATCGATACCGGAGCTAAGACTGTAGAAGTGGTCAACGCGGGAGGCAGCTCATACGGCATCGATTACGACAAACTGATTTACGCCCTCGGCGCGTATTGCTTTGTTCCGCCTATCAAAGGCGCGGAGCTGAGCCACGTCGTATCGGTACGCAGCATCGCTGACACTGAGAGGGTCCGCGGCATCATAAAAGAGCGGAACGCCACAAAGGCCGTTTGTATAGGCGGCGGAGTCATGGGACTTGAAGGAGCGTGGGGTCTCAAGGCAGGAGGCCTCGATGTCACTGTGCTTGAAACCGCTCCGGGACTTTTGCCAAGGCAGCTCGACGATCCGGCTTCCGAAATGCTCGAGAAGATATGCAACGAAACCGGCTTGCACATCGTGACAGGCGCGTCCATCGCAGAGATCACGCCTGACGCGGTCCGGCTGGCCGACGGAACGGAGTACGAAGCTCAGCTGGTCATAATGTCTACCGGAATGAGACCTTACACCAAGGTAGCAGAGGAGAGCGGTATCGCTGTCGACAAGTGGGTCGTCGCTGACAGCAGGATGCGGACTAACGTGGATGGAGTCTTCGCTTGCGGAGACTGCTGCGTGATAAACGGGCAGCCTCAGGCTTTCTGGGTGCAGGCTGTGGAGACCGGAAGGATAGCCGGTGCCAATGCCGCGGGAGAGGAGCTGGAATACGAGTCCATAGGAAGCTCGCTGGTCATCGACGCGTTCGACACATCGATATTTGCCCTCGGCACGAACGGCAAGGATCCTGACAAGGAATTCAGAGCCGTGGAAAAGAGGGGCGATGACGGGAAGACTTATGAGAAGTATTACTTCCTTGATGACAAACTCGCGGGAGTCATACTGATAGGCGATATCTCAAAAATGGGTGACCTGACGGACAAGATGAGCCGCGGCGCTTCATATGACGAGATGTTCGGATAGAAGGGAACCGGTGCGGCACCTATGAGGCACACTTGCGCCGCGCTTTAAGATCAGATGCTCATAAGGAACCGCGGCGCGTTTTGTGATCATGCGCCCGCATCACGCAAAAGGCTTGATCCTCCGGATCGTTCTTGATAAAAAAGTCGGCAGCCCTGACGGGCTGCCGGTTTCAATATTGCATCAATAATTATATCTGTAATTATATCAGTAACATTATCTGTATTTGTGTCAGTATTTACACTTTGCGACGTAGGTGACGTCCGCAGGGAGACCGAGGTCACGGTCGGTCACAGGTTCAAAGCTCCATCTAGGAGTCGTCGGCCTGACGGCCCACATGACCGCGTAGAAGTTGAACATAACGATTCCGTAGTTGAGAAGCCTGTCCGCTTCGGATGTCATGTCGTCAGGAAGTCCGACCAGAGTTATCTGATCATAATCAACGATGATCCTGTATGGCTGAAGGTTCTGGAAAGACTGCGCGTGAGCGATAGCCCTGAGACCGTCTTCGAGCGAACTGTAGAACGTGTCCGTATCGATGTCCTGACCGAATTTGAAGCCGTCAGTCATCTCGTCGAGAGACTTTTTAGGCGCCTTCTTTTCGTCGTTATCCTGATCTCTGTAACCGAAAGCGACTACGCAGGCGACTGCCTTATCAGTATCCTCTTCGAGAGCGGCCTTAGCGGCCTCGGCGTCATTGATTGTCTGCCAGCATGCCGCGAGCCCGAGTTCAGTCATTCTGAGCGTGAGGCCCTGCGCGATATAACCGGCATTTTCGAGATAGTGATCCGCGACTTCAGAGAAAACGACCATGTATGCCGGAGCCTTGATGCAGAATCCGTTGTATCCGACGCTCTTTTTGAGTTCGTCCCACACGTTGCCGATATAGAATTTCAGCTCAGTTTCGATCTCGTCTACGAGATCGCTTTCTTCCTCTTCATAATACTGGAGAAGCTCGTTGAGAACATCATCGCCGACTTTTTTGTCAGAGAATCCTCTGCAGGAGTTTCTTTTCTTGACTATGTCATCGTAGTATTCCATCTTTTTACCTCGCTGTTGAATGATTTGCCATTTGCGTTTTTTTCATACATAGGCTTTCATACATAGGCATTTTAACATTCACGTAATGGTTTTTCAATGACAGAGCATAAGGGCTAAAGCAAAGTGCGTATTGGAATAGGCGTGAACACCGTGCGATCACTGTGCTGCCTCCGATGAAGCGAGGCGCAGCGGAAAAGAAACGGAAAAGGAACAGATATAATAAAGAAAAGAGAAAAGAAGATAAGAGCAGAACAGAGAAGAGAAGTTGTTCCGTCATTTCTGCTATGATGGACAAAAATGACGGAACAAATCATTCGACAATAATATAATGTTCCGTCATATTGACCGCTTTTGGCAAAAATGACGGAACATTAATTAAGGCAAGAGCGTACCGTTCCGTCATTTTTTTGATATAGCATAGAAAAAGACGGAACATCGATGCCAAAACTGAGACGATGTTCCGTCATGATTAAAAAACTACTTAATAATTTTCGGAATCAGAGACGCAAGTGTCCGCGAATCCTGATCGATGGGTCATTAAAAGATGATCCGCAAAGTTACAAACTGGGATCTACATATTTCCTCAGGATAGACAGCACCTGCCTGGGATCTATAGTCTCCTGAGCGTTATCAAATGTAAAGAAGATGTTCTTATTTGGTATCCAATCAGTTTGCAGGAAGAGCCTTAGTGAACGGATAAATTTATTTGCGTACTCATCCACGAAAATCATGCCCTGATGCTCAATGATGATCTCGGTTTTCAGATCTATCAGAGATAAAATGGTGAAGTCCGGGAGCACATTTTTACCATTGATGAAGAGGGGAGCTTCATATACAAAAGGGATACCTGCCTGAATGAGCATGTTTGCAATGATGACTTCAGATTTTGAGCGCATCATGGTGCCATCCATTGCCGGATGCTTCAGTTGTTCCGGCTTATATGGAGGATATTTGGCTTTTTCCGCTTCAAGCCGTTTCTTCCATTCAACTGCTTCTGGCGGCATGCTTGCAGTGGAAAGGCCGGGCGATCGTAGATCCGTCCGATAAGTTGCAGGAAGAAGGCTGTTGATGGTGTCATAGTCCGGCTGTATATAGTTTCGGACCAGCGAGTCAAGCAGTTCTATATCGCGATCCAGGACTTCCAGAGCTTTTCCTGCATAGCGGTATCTTTTGATAGCCAGGACTTGTTCGTGCTTCTCTCCGCCGAGATAAGTCTTCTTTCCGGAGTCCTTTCGGATGACATCATAATATGCAAGGGCAGAACGTTTTTTGCCTTCTTTCCGAAGGAGCCAGCCCTCATATGGCCGCAGCGAATCAAACTGCTGAGATAATCTTATCCGTTTGCGATGAAGCTCGCAAAGCGTCTCATTTGCTTCATGTAAAAGAATGTTTTTCATCATAGTTAAATGATACGGATTTGCCATTTTTTGTCGAACATAAAACGCACGAAATCCTGCAATAAATGCACTTTCTCAAAAAGAAAAAAGAAAAACAAAGCCTGACGCCGAATGGGCGATCTCTTATTTGTGAATCAATCTCTTATTTATGAAGCGAAGCAAATGTGCTAAAATTACCATGCCTGAAATGAAGTTTCAATAATAGGATCATTGTATTCGGAGGTAATTTATGCTTAAAAATTTCAAAGAAATGGCCGAACTCGTAAAGGCGAACCCGGTAAAAAAGAGAATCGTTCTCTGCTGTGCTCATGACGAGCATTCTCTCGACGCTGTATATGAGGCTTTCAAAGAGGGTATCGTAGAGCCTGTATTCGTCGGAAAGGAAGAAGAGATCAAGGCTATCTGCGCTGAGCACGGTTTCGACTTCGGCGATGTTACAGTATATAACGTTGATGATGATGTTGAGGCTGCCAAGAAGGCGGTCGAACTCATACGCGAAGGGAAGGGCGACTTCCTGATGAAGGGCCGCATGCAGACGGCGGATCTCCTGAGACAGGTCGTAAACAAAGAGACAGGTCTTCAGGTAGGAAAGATCATGTCCCACGTCGGTTTGTTCCAGGTACCGAATTACCATAAGGTAGTGGTACTGACAGACGGCGGAATGCTGCTCCAGCCGGATCTCGAGCAGAAGGTCAAGATCATAAACAACGCCGTTGAAGTGCTTCACTCCCTCGGATATGATGATCCGAAGGTTGGCGTGATGTGCGGAGCAGAAGTTCCTAACAAGAAAGCTCAGGAATCCATGGATGCGGTCGCTCTTAAGGAGATGTGGCAGAACGGCGAGATCACAGGCTGCACGGTAGAGGGACCTATCTCGTACGATATCGCGCTCAGCAAGGAGATCGCTGAATTCAAGAAGTTCGAAAGTCCGGTAGCGGGTGAGGTAGACGCTATGATCATGCCTTCGATGGCGGCAGGAAACATGCTCGGCAAATCCTGGACAGTCAGCAGTAACGGTATGATGGCAGGGATCATTGTAGGAGCAAAGGTTCCTATCGTTCTGACATCGAGAGGATCCAGCGCTGAGGAGAAATTCTACTCCATCGTTCTCGCGGCGGCAGCATCAAACTAAACAAGCAAATATGATGTAAAGAAAACTTTACATCATTCAGAAATTCAGAGTCGTTGCCGATAAACTGCTGGCAGTCAAAAGGCAATGACTCTTTCTGTATCCGGACCGCATCCGCAAAAAAGGATAAGACATGGCAAATTACAGGGGAAAAGACATGGCTAACGAATGGAAAGATACATACCCAAGGCCGCGGCTGGTAAGAGACGAGTGGCTGAGCCTTGACGGTGAGTGGGATTTTGGTACGAAGAAAAAAGGCGAGCAGGGAATGCCTGCTAAAATGTCGACGATCATCGTGCCGTTCTGCCCCGAAAGCAAACTGTCCGGAATAAACAGGCGGATAGAAGCCGATGACATCATGTTCTACGGGCGAAAATTTGAAGTCCCGGAGGGATGGAAGGGAAGCAGGGTGATACTGCACTTCGGAGCAGTCGATCAGACCGCAAAAGTATATGTGGACGGAAAGTTCGCGGGCTCTCACGAAGGAGGATATCTGCCTTTCAGCTTTGACATTACAGAACTGCTCAATGACAGTGAAGACGGTCTGCACAGCGTCATAGTCGAAGCACGCGACAGCCTCGATCATAAGTATCCGTGGGGAAAACAGAAGGTAAAAAACGGCGGCATGTGGTATACGCCGGTTTCAGGCATATGGCAGAGCGTGTGGCTGGAGCCCGTGCCGGAGAAATATATCACATCCATTAAAGTGGATAACGGAACCAATTGGGTGACGATAACTGCTTATGGGATAAGCAACGGCACGCTCGAACTGGACGGCATCTGCTATGATCTTGAGGCCGATTTAGACAACAAAAACAGTATCGAAAGGCCGCGCGCATCGGTAAGAATAGACATAAGCGACCCGAAACCGTGGAGCCCCGAGGATCCTCACCTCTATGGATTCAGCGTCAAAGGCGGAAGCGACAAAGTGCGGTCGTACTTCGCCCTGCGGACGCTTTCGAGAGGGTGGCGGAACGGTCACCCGGCACTGTGCCTGAACGGCGAACCGTATTTCTTCAACGGATTGCTAGATCAGGGCTACTGGCATGACGGCATCTACACTCCGTCATCGCCTGACAAATACGCTGACGACATACTCGCCGTGAAATCCCTCGGCTTCAACACGCTCAGAAAACACATCAAGATCGAGCCTGAACAGTTCTACTACGAGTGCGACAGGCTGGGCATGGTAGTCTTTCAGGATATGGTGAACAACTCAGATTACTCGTTCCTCAGAGACACGGCTCTGCCGACGATAGGAGTAAAACGCATAAACGACAAGAAGCTGCACGCCGACCTGACGAGCCGCAGGATATTCCGCGATACCATGGAAGAGACGGTCACGCATCTGTACAGCCATCCGTGCATATGCTACTGGACCATCTTCAATGAGGGGTGGGGGCAGTTCAACGCGGACGCGGTCTACGACATGCTGAAAACCATCGACAGCACGCGCTTCATCGACAGCACATCCGGATGGTTCTGGCAGAAAAAAAGCGATGTGGACAGCTATCACGTGTATTTCCGCAAGGTGGATCTGAAGCCGGGCAGCAGACCGATGGTGCTGAGCGAGTTCGGCGGATATGCCTGCAGGATAGAAGGCCATTACTTCGGCAGGGGCAGGGAATACGGCTACAGGAATTGCGCGGATACTGAAGCGCTTCAGAACGATATAGATCGTCTGTACCGTGAAGAGATCGAGCCTCTCAAAGAAAAGGGCCTGTGCGCCGCGATCTATACCCAGCTGTCAGATGTCGAGGATGAGACGAACGGTCTGCTGACATACGACAGGGAGGTAAAAAAGGTCGATCATATCTGAAAAAAATCGACCACATCTGAAAGACGATCTGTCTGAAGAAACAGCGCAAATAAAACAAGAGCCGGGACATGGTCCCGGCTCTTTCTTTTGATCTGTCTTTATGACGCAGGCATTACAGAACTCTTGTCCTGATGATGCAGTCGCAGCTGAACGGCTC
>SVDB01000065.1 GCA_015058065.1 Clostridiales bacterium | reverse complement strand
GAACGGCTGCGCACTGCAAACTTATCATCGGACTCACGAGGCAAATGATTCTTTTCAAAAGGGTCTTATAATTTCCAACAGTGTGTTGTATTATAATGGCAGCATATCAACAGGCGGCCACAGCGGTGCCGCCTGAAAGACGGGGACCTCATATGGGCAAACACGTAGAACGGACAAATCAGACAAGGCAGAGTATCATCGACGCTTTCTGGGACATGGCCGAAAGCGAGGGAGCGAAGAACATCCGTGTCAGCGCCATCGTCAAAAAAGCCGGCATCAACAGGAGCACTTTCTACGAGTACTTCGGAAGTGTCGAAGACCTGGCGGATCATGTCGAAGGCATCATGATAGAAGAACTGAAACAGCTGATAGGCGATCTGTATGTAAGATACAATTTCAGCTGCTCATACAGGGATCTCGCGAAGGCTTTGGCGCCGTATTACAGCCGCCTGGCACTGCTTCTCGGAGAAGACGGCGACAAACGTTTTCTGAGCAGGGTGCAGCGTGAGGCGGTGGCTCTGGCGGCGGAGATCACGGCTGAACCGGATCCTATGATAGAGTATGAACTGGCGTATGTCGTGGCCGCTTTCGCGGGAGTCCTGACATACTGGTATGACACAGGCAAGAAGATATCTGAGGACGCTTTCACTGAACTGTTCCACACTATGACTATCAAGGGGCTGGAAGCTCAGTGCATCAACGCGGACATTCAAAAACAGACGGGAGAATGAAAATGGAAGGATTCACACATTTTGATGAAAAAGGAAACGCGCGCATGGTCGACGTTTCGGGAAAGGAAGTCACAAGAAGAACGGCAAAGGCGACCGGAACGATGACAGTCAGCCGCGAACTCATGGACGCCATTCTTTCAAAGAGCGTCAAGAAAGGCGATGTTCTTACTGTAGCGCAGGTAGCCGGCATAATGAGCACACGGCGCACGGCCGACCTCATACCGATGGCCCATCCGCTGGGGCTCATGCACGCGACGGTGAAATTTGAGGTAGATGAAGAGGCGTGCACCATCACTGCGATCTGCAATGCAGTCTGTGAGGGCAAAACGGGAGTAGAGATGGAAGCCCTTACCGGTGTTTCAGTTGCTTTGCTCACTATATATGACATGTGCAAGAGCGTGGACAGACGCATGGTGATGAGCGACATCCACCTTGTAGAAAAAACAGGCGGAAAGAGCGGGGACTTCAAGTTCTGAAAATGACCGCCGGGAGTGACACGATAACACATCATGCTTGACAAATACGGGCGAAAAATCGAATACATGCGTGTCTCCATAACCGACAGGTGCGATCTGCGCTGCAGATACTGCATGCCCGAGGGCATCAAAAAAGTATCCATGAGCCAGATCCTGACCTACGAGGAAATAGTACGTATCTGCAGGGCAGCGTCAGAACTCGGGATAAGCAAGATAAAGATAACCGGAGGAGAGCCTTTTGTAAGGCTCGGGTGTACCGGCCTGATGCGTGATATCAAGGCCATTGACGGAATAGAAGAAGTCACTGTTACGACGAATGGGCAGACTCTCGAAAAGTACATCGATGAGCTCAGGGATATAGGCATCGACGGCATAAACATCAGCCTCGACACGCTCGATCCTGAGAGGTTCGAATACATTACCGGGAGAGGAGAACTCGGCAAGACCCTGCGCGCGATCGAACTCGCGGCGGGATCGGGAATAAAAACAAAGATAAATACCCTTCTGCAGAAAGAGTTCAACGAAGACGAGATAAAAGACATAGCTGCTCTGGCGTTCAGATACGGCATCGACGTACGTTTCATCGAAATGATGCCTGTAGGAGCCGCAGACGCGGAGACGGGCCTTTCAAATACTGAAGTGCTGAAAAAACTGATGGAGATATGGCCTGACCTGGAGCCTGACGGGAGCGTCCACGGAAACGGACCGGCTGTTTACTACAGACGGCCAGGTGTGAAGGGCAGCATCGGTCTGATAAGCGCGATACACGGAAAGTTCTGTCAATACTGCAACAGAGTGCGCCTGACTTCTCAGGGACAGCTCAAGCCTTGCCTGGGTTTTGACACCGGAACGGATCTGATGCCGGTCCTCAAAAGACCACACGATGAGACAGATCATGAACTGAAGGAAGTCTTGAGAAAAGCGATAATTGACAAACCAAAAGCGCACAGTTTCAGCAACGAGGGCAACGCTTCAGATCACGCTGAGCAGCGTCTGATGTCACAGATCGGAGGATAAAAGAATGGGAAATACCGGCAAGGTAATAGCCGTTTGCGTAAGTGAAAACAAGGGCACACAGAAAACAGAGGTGCCTTCAATAAAATTGATTCCGGGATGGGGGATCGAGGGAGACGCTCACGCCGGCAAGTGGCACAGGCAGGTGAGCCTGCTGGCTTTGGAAAAAATAGAAGCCTTCCGTGAAAGGGGAGCTGAAGTCGATTATGGCGCGTTTGGCGAAAATATCATAGTTGAGGGTTTCGACCTGAGAAATCTCCCTGTTGGCACCCGTTTCAGGATAGGAGACACTTTGCTTGAACTTACTCAGATCGGTAAGGAGTGCCATACCCACTGCGCGATCTACCATCAGGTCGGCGACTGCATCATGCCCAGGGAAGGCGTGTTTACGGTAGTTCTTGAAGGAGGTACGGTAAAGGCCGGAGATGAGGTCGAACTCATAGAGGCGGATCCCGCAAGACCGTTCACCGCCGCGTGGATCACTCTTTCAGATAAGGGCGCTGCAGGAGAGCGCGAAGACAAAAGCGGACCGCTGATAGGAGAGATCCTGACTGAGGCCGGATATGACGTGGTTGAAGGGATACTGATCCCTGACGAACCTGCCATGCTCAAAAAGGAACTCATGAGGCTCGCTGACCAGAGACAGGTCAATGTCATTTTCACGACAGGCGGGACCGGGTTCGCGCAGAGAGACAGGACGCCTGAGGCGACTGCCGAGGTATGTGAAAGAATGACGCCTGGCATCGCAGAAGCGATCAGGGCTTATTCAATGACCAAAACTCCTACCGCGATGCTCTCGAGAGCGACCGCCGGCATCAGGAGAGAGACACTGATAATCAATCTGCCGGGCAGCCCGAAGGCTGTGAAGGAATGTCTCGGGTTCCTGCTGCATCCTCTTGAACATGGCCTGGAGATAATGCTGGGACGTTCCGGCGAGTGCGCGAGACAGTAAGCGCGTCCATTAACAGTCATCCGTTGTTTCAATTAATCATAAATGAGGTGTAATCATGAAAATCAAAAAGTTGATCGTTCTGCTTCTGAGCGCTGTAATGGTGTTCGCGTTCACAGCGTGCGGCGGTTCCGGCAGTGATGAGGAAGCCGCGTCTGAAGATGGCGGCGTCCTGATGATGGCGACCACGACAAGCACTGAGGATACGGGGCTGCTCGATTATCTGCAGCCGATCTTCAAGGAAGACACGGGGATCGACCTTCAGTGGACTGCTGTAGGTACCGGAGAAGCTCTGAAGATGGGCGAAGACGGACAGGTGGACATCGTATTGGTACACGCCAAGGCGAGCGAAGAAGAATTTGTTGCGAACGGATGGGGAGTTGAGAGGTTCCCTGTAATGTATAACGACTTCGTCATCGTAGGGCCTGACGGAAAACTCGTGGATACAGCCGATGTCGCGGCAGTATTCGGAGCGATCAATGATCAGCAGCTGCCATTCGTATCCAGAGGTGATGATTCCGGAACAGATAAGAAAGAAAAGAAGATCTGGGAGTCGCTTGGAATAGATCCTTCTTCCAACCCTAACTATATCGAGTCCGGACAGGGCATGGGAGCTACCCTGACGATGGCGAACGAGATGGGAGCCTTCTGCCTGACAGATCGCGGAACATGGCTCAAGCAGTCAAAGGACTCAGAGACTGAATACGTTATAGATATCGTGTGTGAGGGCGACCCGCAGCTGCTCAACCAGTATGGCGTGATCGCCGTGAATCCTGAGAAATATCCTGAGGTAAACAACGAAGCGGCTAACATCTTCATCGAGTGGATCACATCTGAGGAGATCCAGTCACTGATCGGTGAATACGGAGTCGAAGAATATGGACAGGCTCTCTTCACACCTAACGCAGGTACTGACAACTAGCGGTAATAATCAATAATGCTCGAATGGCTCAGGGGAGTTTTCACCAATCCCGCTGTACTGAGCGCGATCAAAGTCACATTTGAGATGGCTTTCGCCTCTACGCTCATATCTTCGGTGCTGGGCGTGGCGATAGGACTGTGGCTTCAGAACCATGACTTTACGGGTAAGAGAGCAGTAGTAAGGATCAACAGGACGCTCATGGGCGCTCCGCCGGTCGTTATAGGACTGCTCGTATACCTGCTTACGATGCGCGGAGGGCCGCTCGGCCCTCTGTCGCTTCTGTTCACTGTCGGGGGGATGATACTCGCGCAGGTACTGATAATAACGCCGATCATAAGCGGCATGGTCTTTTCGTACGCGGAAAGTGCGGTGCCGGCTATCAGAGCCTTCGCGAAGACGATGGGAGCTGACAGGAAGCAGACTGACAGACTGATACTGAGTGAGCTCCGCAACGAGATATATTTCTGTATCATCACAGGATTCGGCAGGGCGATCAGCGAGGTCGGTTCGGTCATGCTTGTCGGAGGCAATATCAAAGGCCACACGAGGACCATGACTACAATGATATCCCTTCTGAAGAGTCAGGGCATATATTCAGAGGGCATTGGTCTGGGACTGCTGCTGCTGATAATGGCTTTCATACTGCAGACCCTCAGCGATCATGTCAGAAAGGAGCAGATCCGCGATGAGAATTACTGAGCTCCGGAAAAAAATTGGAAAAACGGATCTGTATATCGAAGATCTGAAAATAGAAAGCGGCAGGATCCACGGACTTGTCGGACCGAACGGCTGCGGCAAGACCACATTGCTCAAGATCATCATGGGCATCACCGAAGCGGATTCGGGATCGGTCGATTATGAAGGACTGAAGTCTGCTGACATAACGATGATGAGCCAGAGACCGTATCTGATGCACGCGAACGTGTATGACAACATCGTCTATCCGCTGAAGATACGCGGGGCAAAAATAGATGAGAAAGAGATAGACGAGCTGCTCGGACGGACCGGTCTTCTTGACATCAAGGATCAGTACGCAGGCAGCCTATCGAGCGGAGAAAGGCAGAAACTTTCGTTTCTCAGAGCGATCGTTTTCCGCCCGAAACTGATACTGATGGACGAAACCCTGTCTAATCTGGATCCTGAGAGCGAAAAACTGTTCAGGGACATGATAATCGAACGGCATGCCGAAGATGGCTCCACATGGCTGATCGTCAGCCACCAGTGGGATGAGATGAACTCTCTGTTCGATGAGGTGCATCACATGGAAAGAGGGAGGATCGTCTGATGGATCTTCTCAAAGTAGATACGATAAAAGAAGCAAGGAACAAGCTGGCGCGCTGTGCCGGCATCATGCCCGTGACCGAATACGCGGAACTGTCCGGAGCGGCCGGGAGAGTCCTTGCTTTTGACATATATTCAGAAGAAAATATTCCCCCGTACAGGAGATCGACAATGGATGGATACGCTGTACGCAGCGGCGATCTCGGGGCAGCGGGCGATATGATACCGACGATGCTGAAAGTACGCGGAGAGGTCGTCCCCGGGACTGACTCATCACTGCTCACCATGGAGGCGGGCAGCTGCGTATACGTTCCGACAGGCGGAGAAGTTCCTGCCGGAGCGGATGCGGTTGTGATGACAGAATACTGCGAAGCTTTCGGGGACAGTATGCTGGCTGTATCCAGGGCGGTTTCTCCGGGGGAGAATGTGGTCCAGATCGGTGAAGACATCGCCGAAGGCGATATATTGCTCTCAAAGGGGAGAAAACTCAGACCTCAGGACATCGGAACACTCGCGGCAGCCGGGATAATTTCAGTGCCTGTATTCGTCCCTTGGAAAGTAACAGTGATATCGACAGGCGATGAGCTCGTCAGTCCGGATACGGCTCCGGGACCGGGACAGATACGCGACATCAACTCATATACCATAGCTTCAAGGAGTAAGGCGGAAGGCTTCGGGATCGTGAGAACGGAACGGATCCCGGATAACGCCGGTGCGATCTCTTCTGCTCTCGAGGCCGCGAAAGCTGACAGCGATGTCGTAGTTGTTTCCGGAGGCAGTTCACAGGGGAAAAAGGACATGACCGCAGCACTGATCGGAAAAGCCGCTGACAGGGGAGTCCTGACGCACGGCATCGCGGCAAAACCGGGAAAACCTACGATAACCGGGTATGACGAAGCAAGCCGTACACTGTTCATAGGACTCCCGGGACATCCCGCGGCGGCTCTGATCGTTTATGAACAGCTTCTGATCGACCTTTGGAGGAACCTTACCGGCCGCGGGCAGCGGAGGACCGTAAAAGCGAAAGTCTCATCAAATGTGCCTTCCGCGGCGGGACGCATGACATTCCAGCTTGTGAAACTCAAAGGAGATGAGGCGGAAGCGATCTTTGCGAGATCGGGCATGATATCTCCGGTGAGCGAGGCGGACGGCTATTTCATAATGAGAGAAAATCAGGAAGGTGTGAGGGCCGGAGATACGGTCGAGGTCTTCCTGTGGGAATAAGGAGCATAAGGTGAAAAGAAATCTGTACCTTACAACGACTCCGGTCGAAGAGGCGAGAAAGATATTCATGGACGCCCTGGGCGGCGGCATATCTCCGCGTGCTGAAACGGTGCGCGTGATCGACGCGCTCGGACGAGTCACTTCAGAAGCAGTATACGCGGGCCATTCATCACCTCTGTACAATTCAGCAGCGATGGATGGCATCGCTGTCATATCCGCACGGACCGCCGGCGCGTCCGAGGCGTCTCCGCTGACCCTCAGGACCGGGGAAGACTACGTGATTGTCGACACAGGTGATCCGGTCAAAAAGCCATACGACGCAGTCATAATGGCTGAAGACACACAGGAGACAGAAGGAGGCATGATAATAAGGGCGTCTGTTCCGGCATGGCAGCATGTACGCCCCGTAGGCGAGGATATCGTCGCGGGAGAGATGATACTGACAAGATGTCATACCATCAGACCTATGGATATAGGCGTTCTGCTTTCTGGAGGTGTCACGGAGATATCCGTTTTCACACGTCCGAAAGTGGGGATCATACCGACAGGCAGCGAAATAGTTGAGCCTTATGAAGATCCGGAGGAAGGCGATAT
>SVDB01000011.1:18840-25640 GCA_015058065.1 Clostridiales bacterium | reverse complement strand
ACACAATAAAAATAATTCATCACCGTCATGGAGGTAGGTAAAATGACACCGGATTATGAAGCAATAAAAAAAGCCGCAGAAAAGTACGGCCCGGACATGAGCAGATTCCTCAGGGAAATGATCTCTCATCCGAGTGAAAGCGCTGAAGAGAAGGAAGTCGCTGAATGCATCAAGGCCGAGATGGAAAAACTCGGATATGACAAGGCGGAATTCGACGGCCTCGGCAATGTAATCGGCTGGATGGGCGATGGAGACAAGATCATCGCCATCGACTCACACATCGATACAGTAGGTATCGGAAATATCAACAACTGGACACATGATCCGTATAAGGGCTATGAGGATGACGACATCATCTACGGCCGCGGCGGATCCGACCAGGAAGGCGGCATGGCAAGCGCTGTATACGGCGCTAAGATCATGAAAGATCTCGGCCTAATCCCTGAAGGATACAAGATCATGGTAGTCGGCTCCGTCATGGAAGAAGACTGCGACGGAATGTGCTGGCAGTACATCGTGAACAAGTATTTCGATGGTCCTGAAGACGCCGCGAGCAAGATCGACTTCGTCATCTCGACCGAGCCTACGGACGGCGGAGTATACCGCGGTCACAGGGGACGCATGGAGATCAGAGTAGACGTCAAAGGCATCTCCTGCCACGGCAGCGCTCCTGAAAGAGGCGACAACGCGATCTACAAGATGGCTGATATCATAAGCGACGTCAGAGCTCTCAATAACAACGGCTGCGACGACACGACAGCGATCCGCGGCCTCGTGAAGATGCTCGACCCTAAGTTCAATCCGGATCATTACGAAGACGCCAGATTCCTCGGACGCGGCACATGCGCTGTTTCGCAGGTATTCTACACATCACCGAGCCGCTGCGCTGTCGCTGACTCCTGCGCGATCTCGATCGACAGAAGAATGACCGCCGGCGAGACATGGGACAGCTGCCTCGAAGAGATCAGACAGCTCCCGAGCGTTCAGAAATACGGCGATGACGTCAAGGTCTCGATGTATATGTATGACCGTCCGTCCTGGACAGGCGAAGTATATGAGACAGAGGCTTACTTCCCGACATGGATCAACAAGGAGAGCGCGGCTCATGTAAAGGCCCTTGTAGAGGCACACAAGGCGCTCTTCGGTGAGAAGAGGATCGGCTCGCCTAGCGCGATGCACCTCAGAGACGGACGTCCACTCTGCGACAAGTGGACTTTCTCGACAAACGGCGTATCCATCCAGGGACGTTACGGCATCCCTTGCGTGGGATTCGGACCTGGAGCCGAGAGCCAGGCGCACGCTCCTAACGAGATCACATGGAAGAAGGACCTCGTGACATGCGCGGCGCTCTACGCTGCTGCCATTCCTCTGTATCCTGATCAGGAGAAGACAGACGATGTCGCTCAGTTCAGAGCAGGCAAGACGGACAACGATATAAAGTAGGGTCATAAGGGCGGGATAGATCGTATCCCGCCCTTATATTTATACCGATATGCCATAACAAAGTCCCTCGTTCATATTCAGGATGCGGGGCTTTATTGTTTAACCATCTTTTTTATGATATCCTCTACTATGTATGGGCAACTGTATAAAACACATGGAAAGAAAGAGGTCTGACCGATGAAAAGAATGGAAGAGATGATACTGAGTGAGGGCAAGGTGCTGCCTGGAGGAGTTCTCAAGGTTGGCAGTTTTCTCAACCAGCAGGTAGATACAAACTTCATGAGGGAGATCGGAGATGAGATCGCCCGTCTGTATAAAGACGATGGCGCAACAAAGATCCTCACGATCGAGTCATCGGGCATTCCTATCGCTATCTCCGCGGGCTTCGCAATGGGCCTTCCGGTAGTTTACGCGAAGAAGAACAAGTCCTCTAACGTTTCGGGAGATGTCTACTACACTCCGGTCAAGTCGTTCACCCACGGCGATACCAACAATGTTGTGGTAGCTAAGGAGTATATCTCTCCTGAAGACCGCGTTCTCATAGTTGACGACTTCCTGGCTCACGGAAGCGCGCTCACAGGACTTATCGATATAGTAGATCAGGCCGGAGCCGCCCTGGTGGGTTGTGTCGCGGCTATCGAGAAGGGCTTCCAGCTTGGAGGCGACAAGCTCAGAGAACAGGGCTACAGGGTCGAATCCCTCGCTATTGTCGACGAGATGACAGATGACGGCATCACGTTCAGACCACAGTACTAAGAAAAGCAGTTACATTGATCAGCAGATGACAAAAACTGTCAACGGATACAGCATAAATTACAGGATCACAGGGCCATCGGAAGATTCCGGTGCGCCTGTTCTTGTGGTGCTTCAGGGCTGGGGCACCGGCATGGAGATATATGATTCCGTCGCCGCGGCAGTCAATGACAGATACCGCGTCGTGCAGTTCGACCTTCCGGGCTTCGGCGCAAGCGATGAGCCGCGCGAACCGTGGAATGTCGACGCGTATGCCGATTTCTTCTGCTGCTTTATGGAGGAACTTGGCATAAAGAAGGCTTCTCTTCTTGGACATTCATACGGCGGCAGGATAATAATCAAACTGGCGGCAAGATCGGCTGAAGGAAAGCTCCCTTTTGAAATCGAAAAGATCGTGCTGGTCGACAGCGCGGGCGTGATGCCTGAGCGAAGCGCGTCTCAGAAATTCAAAGTGAAACTCTACAAGATAAAGAGAGGCTTCCTCATGAGCAAGCCGGTCCACTCGATGTTCCCTGAGGTGATCGATTACTGGATGAGCAAGCAGGGTTCCGCGGACTACAGAGCCGCGAGCCCGATGATGAAGAAATGCCTTGTCATGGCGGTCAACGAAGACCTGCAGCATCTGATGCCTTCTGTAAAGCAGGAGACACTGCTGGTCTGGGGCGATCTCGACGAGGATACGCCTATCAGCGACGCTCACAAGATGGAAGCTAAAATGCCGAACGCGGCGCTTGTCGTGCTCGAAGGGACGAACCACTACTCGTTTCTGTACAAGCCTGTTGAGTTCAGGAATATCCTGAGGGCGTTTCTGGGGATCGGAGGTGCGGAATGATAGTACGCAATCTGATCTCTCTGGCTCTTGGCATTCCGGCCATGTGGCTGGCTCTTCGTTTCAACATGCATATGTTCCAGCTCAACGGTTACATCAACAGGGAGCAGAACGAATGGCTCAGAAGGAACAGTCACCTTCAGTGGATCCTGAGATTCGCGGCAGGGCTCGGTCTCATCCGCATGGGAGGGACCGTAGTACTGAAACAGCCGTGGTTCGATATGGCTGCCGACATCCTTATATGGCTGACTCTGATCGTCATAATACTCGTGTACAGGCTCCTTAGGGAGATGAACTCCAAGAAACCGCTTAAGTTCACTCCGAGAGTCAAGAGGATGGTAGCATCGGACATCGTGATATGCCTAGTCCTGCTTATCGTACCGGCCATCATCATCGGAAGAGACGGCGTCAGAACTCTCGCGGGATTCCCGCTGAGCGGATACATGGCGTTCATCACCGGAATGCAGCTGCATTTCAACAAGTGGGCGAACACGGTCAACCGTCCGATAGAAAAGGGCGTAAACGACCATTACATAAACGACGCGAAACGCATTCTCAAAGAGAATCCGGACCTGACGATCATCGGCGTGACCGGAAGCTACGGCAAGACCAGCGTCAAGTTCTACCTTGAGACCTTGCTCAGGCAGAAGTACAGAGTGCTCGTTACGCCTGAGAGTTACAACACACCTATGGGTGTGGTCATCACGATCAGGAAGTTCCTGAAACCTGCGCATGAGATCTTCGTGTGTGAGATGGGTGCCAGATATGTGGGCGAAATAAAGGAACTCTGCGACCTGGTGCATCCTCATCACGGCATCATCGCCTCGATCGGTCCGCAGCATCTGGATACATTCGGCAGCATTGAGAATATAAAGAAGACGAAGTTCGAACTCGCCGAAGCCATTCCTGAAGGCGGCATGCTCTTCCTGAACGGCGACAACGAATACATCAACGAGATGCTCAGCGAGAGAAAGGGCAGCAAGCAGGTCTACGACAGTCCGGTGCTCTACTACTCGCAGGGATCGGGCAGGGGATACCGCGCTTCGGATATAAAGATCAGCAATCACGGTACGGAGTTCACCGTGAACGCCCCGGATGGCGAGTCGGAGAGATTCTCGATGAAGCTCGTCGGTGGGCATAACGTCATCAACGTCATGGGAGCCATAGCGGTCGCGCACGAGCTGGGCATCCCGCTTGCCGAACTCAGGATACCTGTCAGAAAGATACAGAGTGTCCCTCACCGCATGGAGATGAAGAACCACGGCGATGTGACCATCATCGACGACGCGTTCAACTCGAATCCTATCGGATCGAAGGCCGCGGTCGAGACTCTGGCGCTGATGGACGGAATGAGGATACTCATCACTCCGGGCATGGTCGAACTGGGTGAAGACGAAGCTGAATACAACAGGAAGTTCGGCACCTACGCCGCGGACTGCTGCGACAGGATATTCCTGGTGGGCAGGAAGCACACCGAGCCTATAAAAGAGGGTATACTGAGCAAGGGCTTCCCTGAAAAGCATTTAGAGGTGTTCGACAATGTGCAGGACGCGATCAGCCGCGCGTATGCCGTGAAGACAGATCAGCACAAATACATCCTGCTTGAGAACGATTTGCCTGATAACTACTGATTGAAGGAGATCATTATGAAGACGAGAGTCGCGATGCTCTTCGGCGGAAAGACCGTTGAGCACGAAGTGTCTGTAATATCCGGCATCCAGGCTTTGAAGGCCATGGACACGGAAAAATACGAAGTCATCCCGGTATACATGACTAAAGAAAACGACATGTACATCGGAAGTGATGCCGGAGACATCAAGGCATACAGGGACATACCGGCTCTGCTCAAAAAATCGCAGAGGGTCATTATGGTGAACGACGGCGGCAGGGTGCAGCTTGTGCAGTTCCCTCCGAAGAAGTTCGGCGGAATGAAGCCTGTGGATATAGATATCGCGTTCCCGGTCGTTCATGGCACGAATGTCGAGGACGGCGCGCTGCAGGGATATCTCAAAACTATAGGGGTACCTTTCGTTGGGCCTGACGTTACAGCTTCAGCCATAAGTATGGACAAGGCGGTCACTAAAGCTGTCCTCAAGGAAGCCGGAGTCCCGGTCCTTGACGCGAACGTTTACACGATGGCTGATTATGAAGACATCGAAGGTATCGCTGACGATATCGAGAATACGATCGGATATCCGGTCATAATCAAGCCGGTCAATCTGGGCTCCAGCGTGGGTATCGGGATCGCGAAGAGCAGGGACGAACTCATCGACGCGATCGACGACGCTTTCAGATACGCGGCCCGCGTAATGGCTGAGCACGCCATATCGAAACTAAGAGAGATCAACTGCGCTGTGCTTGGCGACGAGAACGAAGCCGAAGCGTCTGAATGCGAAGAGCCTCTGACATCAGGCGAGATCCTCAGTTACGAAGACAAGTATGTCAACGGAGGCGGCAAGAAGGGCGGATCCAAGGGAGCGGGCGGCTCGAAAGGAGCCGGCATGGCGAACCTCTCGAGAAAGATCCCCGCGGATCTGAGCCCTGAAAAACGCGAAGAAATCCGCGCGCTTGCTGTGAAGGCCTTCAAGGCTCTCGGATGCAACGGTGTCTCGCGCATAGATTTCATGATCGACGAAGAAGAGGGTAAACTCTACTTCAACGAGATCAATCCGATCCCGGGTTCTCTCTCGTTCTATCTTTGGGAGCCGGTCGGTGTGCCGTATAAGGAGCTCCTTGACCGCATGATACAGCTCGCGATGAAGAGGACTCGCGTCGAAGACTCTCTTACATTCACATTCGATACCAATATCCTGAAGACGGCCGATCTTGGCTGATAAAAGGGAAAGGACTGAAATTGAAAAACATTTTAACTAAAAAGAATGCTTTTGAATTCGCGCAGATGGTAGTTGGTAACGCCATCTGTGCTTTTTCTGTGACATGCTTCGCTCTGCCGTACAACATGGTAGTCAGCGGCATGAGCGGTATCGGAAGGATCGTGAACATCCTGACCGGATACAGCGTCAGCGCGGTGGTAGCGGTCCTCAATATAGCGCTTTTTATCATAGGCGCGCTGGTGCTCGGCAAGAGATTCGCGGCTACGATTGCTTTGGGAACCTTCGCGTTCCCGTTCTTCATGGGCATATTCGAGCAGATGACATCGCTGCACCATCTTGTGAATGAACCGATGCTCGCGGCCATATGCGCCGGAGTACTGGACGGCATAGGGCTCGGACTCGTACTAAGGCTCGGAGGCTCCACCGGAGGCATCGATGTGCCGGCCATGATAATGAACCGCAAGCTCGGCTGGAAACTCGCCACGGTGATGGCAGGCATGGACATCGCCATATTCCTCATGCAGATACCAGTGACCGAAACCGAGGGAATAATCCTCGGCATACTGTACGCGCTGGTCTACGGCGTTGTAATGGACAGAATGATCGTGCTGGAGCAGGGCGGATACCAGATAATGATCTGGACCGAAAAGATCCACGAGGTCAATGAGGAGCTGCTTAAAATAGGCTTCGGGACCTCGATCCTGAGAGGCTTGGGCGGCTATCTGAGAGAAGACAGAGACATAATCCTTTGCGCGGCCAGCAACAGAAATTTCAATAAGGTGAAGCGCGCGGTGATGGCGATAGACAAAACAGCGTTCATGACTATAACAAGCGTGAGCGAGGTCAACGGAAACGGCTTCACGTACATGCTGGCCGATGAGTACAGACCGGATTTCGAAGACCGGAAGGACGGAAGGGATCTCAGCTGACCGCTTCCGCTG
>SVDB01000011.1:6828-18740 GCA_015058065.1 Clostridiales bacterium | reverse complement strand
CAAAGAGAGTGCTAAATTTTTCTTTACAAACGTTGAAAACTGTACTATTATTATCTTGTCAAAATTGAGCAGTGACTATTTTTATCAAAAAACACTGCCCAGGCATGACAACAAAAACGTTAATAAATCTTCTAAACAGGAGGTATTGGATATATGAACATCGAAAAATACACTCAGAACGCGCAGCAGGCGGTCATCGACTGCCAGAACATCGCTGTCGCCATGGGCAACCAGATGGTAGACGGCGAACACATCCATCTCGCGCTGCTCAAACAGCAGGATGGACTTATCCCTAAGCTGCTTCAGTCCATGGGCGTGAACATCATTGCTCTCACAAGGGACGTTCAGGCTGAAGTAGACAAGATCCCTAAGGTCTCCGGCGGCGGAGACGGCATGTACGGCACCCGCAGGTTCAACAAGATCTTCATGGATGCCGAAGCCATAGCTGAACAGTTCAAGGATGAATATGTCAGCGTTGAGCACATATATCTCGCGCTTATCGCTGAAAAGGGCACTCCAAGCGAGAGGATATTCCTCAGATACGGCGTTACGAAGGAAAAGTTCCTTGAAGCGCTCAATAAAGTGAGGGGAAACCAGAGAATCACGAGCCAGAATCCTGAAGACAATTATGAGGCTCTGGCGAAATACGGCAGAGACCTTGTCGAAATGGCAAGAGCCGGCAAGCTCGATCCGGTCATCGGAAGAGATTCCGAGATCAGACACGTGGTGCAGATCCTTTCGAGGCGTACTAAAAACAATCCGGTGCTTATCGGAGAACCAGGCGTTGGCAAGACCGCTGTAGTCGAAGGACTCGCTCAGAGGATACTCGCGGGCGATGTGCCTGAGGGGCTAAAGGACAAGACCGTGTACGCTCTTGACATGGGTTCACTTATAGCGGGCGCGAAGTTCAGGGGCGAGTTCGAGGAAAGACTCAAGGCGGTCCTCAATGAGATCGAAAAATCGGATGGCAGGATCATTCTTTTCATCGATGAGATCCACAACATAGTAGGCGCGGGAGCGGCAGAAGGCGCGATGGACGCCGGCAATCTTCTGAAGCCTAAACTGGCAAGAGGCGAGCTGCACTGCATAGGCGCCACGACTCTCGATGAGTACAGAAAGCACATCGAAAAGGACGCTGCTCTCGAAAGAAGGTTCCAGAAGGTCATGGTAGATCAGCCGACCGTAGAGGATACCATCTCGATCCTCCGCGGACTCAAGGAGAAATTCGAGATACATCACGGCGTGAGGATCACCGACAGCGCGCTCATCGCCTGCGCTACACTGTCCGACAGGTACATCAGCGACAGGTTCCTCCCGGATAAGGCGATCGACCTCATGGACGAGGCCGCTGCCCGGATCCGTACCGAGATAGACAGCATGCCTTCGGAACTCGACGAGATATCACGCAAGATCACTCAGCTCGAGATCGAGAAACAGGCGCTCGCAAAAGAGGACGATAAGGGATCCAAGGCAAGGCTCGAGATCCTCGAAAAGGAACTCGCCGATCTGAAAGACAAGAGCGCCGGAATGAGAGCTCAATGGGAAAACGAGAAGGCTGAGATCCTTGAAGCCAAGAATCTGAAACAGCAGATCGAAGACGTGAGACTCGAGATCGAAGACGCTGAGAGGCATGCGGACTATGAAAAGGGAGCGCAGCTGAAGTATGGTGTGCTGCCTGATCTTGAAAGGAAACTCGAAGAGAAGAAGGCTGCTGCCGATAAGCGCGAAGAGGAGAGGCTGCTCCAGGAGGAGGTCACCGAAGACGAGATCGCCGAGGTGGTATCCGGATGGACCGGCATCCCTGTCAGCAAACTTATCGAGACGGAACGCGATAAACTGCTCAGACTGCCTGATATCCTGCATAAAAGGGTCATCGGTCAGGATGAGGGCGTAAAAGCCGTCTCAGAGGCGATTTTGCGCGCCAGAGCGGGTCTCAAGGATGAGAACAGACCTATCGGATCGTTCATTTTCCTCGGACCTACGGGAGTAGGAAAGACCGAGCTCGCAAAGGCCCTTTCCGAATCGCTCTTCGACAGCGAACGCAACATGATAAGGATAGACATGTCTGAGTACATGGAGAAGCATTCAGTATCGAGACTGGTAGGAGCGCCTCCGGGGTACGTAGGATACGATGAGGGAGGCCAGCTGACCGAAGCGGTCCGCCGCAAACCTTACAGCGTCATACTCTTCGACGAGATCGAAAAGGCTCACCCGGATGTCTTCAATATCCTGCTGCAGCTGCTCGATGACGGCCGTCTTACCGACAACCAGGGCCGTACGGTCGACTTCAAGAACACCATAGTCATCATGACTTCAAACATCGGAAGCGCAGATCTTATCGAGAACATGAAGGATGACGGCACCATTGATCCTGCGGTCGAAGAGATGGTCATGGCGCAGCTCAGGGCGGGATTCAGACCTGAGTTCCTGAACCGTATCGACGATATCATCCTCTTCAGCCCGCTCACCAAAGAACAGATAGAGGGGATCATCAAACTCTCGTTCAACGGCATAGCGGAAAGACTGAAAAACAAGGACATCACGCTCGAAGTCACAGACAGGGCCCTTGAGTTCATAGCCGATGAGGCTTACGATCCTCACTACGGCGCGAGACCTATCAAGCGCTATCTGCAGCAGCATGTCGAGACAGAGATCGCTGACGGCATCATCAGAGGCACGATACTTGACGGTCAATCGCTTATTTGTGATTCAAACGGGGAGAAATTGATATATAATTCAAGAAAGGCGTAAGGAGATAATTACAGGGACAAGGCACGGCCGTGGACAAAAGGCAAATCGCGTACGGTGATCTGATGATGCTCGCGGCCACCATGATCTTCGGAGCCATGACGATATTCTCTAAGCAGATACTCGCCGAGCTTGAAGTGTTCAACATGGTGGCGCTCAGGTTCCTTATTGCCTTCGCGGCCTGTGTGCTTGTGTTCCGAAAGAGGTACCGCAGACTTGATAAAGAAACGTTCCTGCACTCCGGAGTGCTGGGAACGTTTCTGTTTTTGTCATATCTTTGCATGGTGCTCGGCTGCAAATACACCACGGCATCGAACGCGGGATTCATGATGAGCCTTGTGGCGTTCTTCACTCCGCTTATAATACTGGCGCAGGAGCATATAGTCCCGGGAAAGGTGCAGATAGTGAGCATACTCGTGACACTGATCGGAGTAGGACTCATGTGCCTGTCTCCGGGATTTTCTCTCAACAAGGGAGACCTCATCTGCGTCATGAGCGCGTTCTTTTACTCATTCCAGATGCTGTACACGGAGCGCTACGCGCGTCTGCACGATCCCGTGGTCCTCGGCACACTGCAGCTCCCGTTCGTATCCGTATACGGATTCATATTCGCGCTTATTTTCGAAGACAGTTTCAGACTGCCGGTCAGCGGCGCGGGATGGTGGCAGCTGCTTTATCTGGCGCTCGGATGCGGAGCTCTGGGATTCATATTCCAGACATCAGCGGAAAAGCGAAGCCCTGCCGCGCATACGACGCTCATATACGCATCTCAGCCGGTTTTCGTGGCGCTTTTCTCGTTCCTTATGCTCGGCGAACAGATCAGCATGCGGCAGATCGCGGGAATAGCACTTGTGTTTACAGGCGTTTGGATAACGGTGCGGCCAAAAAAGGACGATAACGATATAATTGAGAAGGTGACAGCGGATGCAAACTAAACTGGGAAAGAAATTCTGGATATCCATGCTCATATTTGGCCTCATGGGCCAGGTGGCATGGGTGGTAGAGAACATGTACTTCAACGTGTTCATTTACAAGATGTTCCACGCTGAGCCGGCGGACATCTCGGCAATGGTGATGGCCAGCGCGGTAACAGCGGCTCTTACGACCATCATAATGGGCGCGGTCTCTGACAAGGTAGGGAAGCGCAAGGCGTTCATGAGCGTCGGCTATATCATCTGGGGCATCAGCATATTAAGCTTCGCGTACATAAAAAGCATCATGCTTACGATAGTTATGGACTGCGTGATGACTTATTTCGGATCCACCGCGAATGACGCGGCATATAACGCGTGGCTGACAGACAGGGGAGATTCCACGAACAGAGGAAAGATCGAAGGCGTCAATTCGATGATGCCTCTCATTGCCATTTTGGTGGTGTTCGGAGGATTCATGAGTTTTGACCTCGATACCCATCATGCGTGGACGGTGATCTACTACATAATCGGTATCGCTACTACATGCATCGGTATCGCCGGATGGTTCCTTATCGAGGACGCGCCGGGACTGAAAAAGACTGAGGAAAGCCTCGGGAATACTCTGGCGTACAGTTTCAGACCGTCAGTAGCGAAGGAAAACGGCAGACTCTACATCACGCTGGCTAATTTCGCGGTTTTCAATATATCGATCCAGGTGTTCATGCCGTACCTCCTGATATACTACGAGAAGACGCTCGGGATGGATAATTATGTTCTCATATTCGCTCCTGCCATATTGCTTGCCGCTGTGATAACCGTTTTCTACGGCAGGCTTTACGACAGGGCAGGCTTCATGAAGAGCGTTCTGCCGGTCATCGCGATGCTGATCGCCGGCTATATGATACTTTACTTCACGACGACGACCGTGCCGGTGTTCATCGGCTCGCTGCTCATGATGTCAGGCTATCTGACGGGAATGTCGGTTTTCGGGGCAATGATCCGCGACAATATCCCTGAGGGAAGGGCAGGACAGTTCCAGGGCGTGAGGATCATAGGGCAGGTTTTTGTGCCGGGACTCATAGGACCGGCGCTGGGGGCGTGGATATTAAGAGATGCAGATGTTATAGTTAACGGAGATGGGACCACATCGTTCCTGCCTGACAGGGGCATATGGTCGGCTGCCGCAGTCGTCATCGTCATGCTGTTCGCGATGCTGATGCTGACGATGAACAAACGAAAGGAGACAAACTATGAAAGTGATCGCAACTGACAAGGCTCCGGGAGCCATCGGACCTTATTCACAGGGATTCATTTCGAACGGATTCGTATACACATCAGGCCAGATACCGGTAGATCCCGCAAACGGCGAGGTCCCTGAGGGCATCGAAGCTCAGGCTCATCAGAGCTGCAAAAATGTAGGCGCGCTTCTTGAAGCGGCCGGTTCGGGATACGATAAAGTTATCAAGACAACATGCTTTCTGGCGGACATGGGTGATTTCGCGGCATTCAATGCTGTATACGCGGAGTATTTCATTTCCAAGCCTGCGAGAAGCTGCGTAGCGGTCAAGGCTCTCCCGAAGGGAGTGCTTTGCGAGATAGAAGCGATCGCCGAAGCGTAAGCGGCGTGTACGCGGAAGGAGAACTGCTGAAATGAGTACATTACTTGTCAAGAATATCAGGGCGGTCGTATCATGCGACGGCAAAGATACGGTATATGAAAACGCGAACCTGTTCTGTGAGGACGGACTTATCGCGTACATAGGGCCTGATACGCGCGAAGCCGACAGAGTCATTGACGGAAGCGGCATGCTGTGCTATCCGGGCCTGGTCAACGCCCATCATCATCTTTATCAGGTGTTCTCGCGCAATCTCGAGAAAGTGCAGAACATGGAGCTTTTCGACTGGCTCAAGACGCTCTACGAAATCTGGAAGAACCTCAATGAGGACACGGTATATCTATCATCGCTCACCGGGATGGGTGAACTGATGAAGAACGGCTGCACTACGGTTTTCGATCATCATTACGTTTTCCCTGCGGGAGCGGGAGACCTGATCGGAGCGCAGGCCGCAGCGGCTGACAAGCTGGGAGTAAGGATGCACTTCTCACGCGGCTCTATGGACCTTTCCGTAAAGGACGGAGGCCTTCCGCCTGACAGTGTAGTACAGACAGTAGACGAGATCATGAAGGACAGCATCGATCTGATCGATAAATATCACGATAGATCGTTCCGTTCAAAGCGCCGCATAGCTCTGGCGCCATGCTCGCCATTCTCGGTATCTGAGGATCTTCTGCGTGAATCGGCCATACTCGCGAGAGAAAAAGGCGTGCGCCTTCACACACACCTCTGCGAGACAAAGGATGAAGAAAACTACATGCTTGAGCGTGAGGGCATCCGCCCGCTGGCCTACATGGAAAGAGTAGGATGGATAGGGGATGACGTGTGGTACGCTCATGGCATCCATTTCAACGATGAGGAACTTAAACTCCTCGCTGAAACCGGCACCGGCGTCTGTCACTGCCCGATATCCAACATGAAACTCTCTTCAGGTATCGCGCGCATACCTGAGATGCTCGAAATGGGTATCCCTGTGGGGCTCGGTGTAGACGGATCAGCATCGAATGACGGTTCTGACATGCTCGAAGAACTTCGCGTCGGATTCCTGCTGCACAGACTTAATTCAAGCAGGAAGGCGCCGACAGGATATGACATGCTGAAGGTAGCGACCATGGGATCGGCAAGGCTGCTCGGAAGAGATAAGGAGATAGGATCTATCGAAGTGGGCAAGTGCGCGGACTTCTTTATGGTCGACTCCGGCCGCCTCGAGCTCGTAGGCGCCTGCTATGATCCTAAGTCAGTGCTCGGAACTGTAGGACTCAGGGGAGCCGTCGACTATACGGTGATAGACGGAGAAGTCACAGTCGAGAAGGGAGCCATCACGGGCATCGACGAGGAAAAGGTCGTTGCGGATTCAAACAAAGAACTTGAAAGATATCTCGGAACAGTCTGATGCATTTCAAAGGCAGCAAAAAAGGCATCCGGTCATTCCGGATGCCCTTTTGTTTTACAGTTCTTTATATGCTGTCATGAAACGCCTGAGCAGCTCTGCAGTGAGGTGATTCTTGAGTCCGACTTCCTGTTTGCTGAATACGCTGCCGGCTTGTGCCGCGATCTCAGGAGGGAAGCCGTTTTCAGGCTCATACGCGTTGATGCCGGTGCCGGCTATTACGTACTCCGGATCTCTGTCAGACTCTTCCGGCCACATTTCATACATAACGCCGCCGACCTTTTTGCCGTCGATCATGATGTCATTGTCGCCTCTGACGGAGGCCTGTCTGCCGGATAATTCTTCTATCGATGATCTGGCTGCTTCGAGCGCTGCTTCACTGATCTTCGCAAGCATGTCTTCTGACATGGTCTCAGGTTTGAGCAGGACACTCATGTAGATGCCTGTCTCGGCAGGAGAGAAGAAAGACCTTCCTCTGCGGCCTCTGCCAGCTGTCTGAGCACCGGCTATCGCGACGTATCCTTCACTTTCTCCGAGCCCGGCCTTTTCACGGCACACATTATTTGTAGAATCAACACTGACGAAAACTTCCGGTCGCAGTCCGGCCATGTCTTCACCAAGGAAGCCGCGGATCCCGCGTATGGACAGGACGTCTGCTCCCTTGTCAAGGCAATAGCCTCTGTTAGTGACTGCTTTTATATCATATCCTTCGTGCTGCAGGATCTTTACAGCCTTCCATACTGCAGTGCGGGTTATATTCAGTTCTGAGGCGATCTTTTCGCCTGATACGTAAAATCCCCTGTTTCTCTCAAATAAAGCCAGGACCGTGTCCTTCGTACCCATTATTACTGCCTTCTTCCATCCAATAGGTAAGTTGATATTAACTATATTAAAGTGTAATACTGTGTTAAACCATTATCAAGGAAGTTGACAATGTGGACACCATTAAATACAAATAATAGACATCCGCTGAAAATATGCTAATATGTCATCGGGAGGACAATGTCATGAACAAACCCGAATTACTCGCTCCGGTAGGAGGCAAGCAGCATCTGATCGCTGCGGTGAATAACGGCGCGGATGCCGTCTATATGGGCGGAATGGCTTTCAACGCGAGGATATTCGCTGATAACTTCAGCGATGAGGAACTGCCTGACGCCATAGATTACGCGCATGCGCACGGTGTGAAAGTGTATATGACGATCAATACCCTGATAGCCGACAGAGAGCTCGCCAGGGCGTTCGATTACTGCAATTACATATACGGACTCGGAGTTGACGGCGTAATAGTGCAGGACATGGGGCTGGCGAGACTGCTCCACAAATATCTGCCTGATCTGCCGCTGCACCTTTCGACGCAGGGAACACTGTATAACAAGGGAGGAGCTCTGGCGGCGTCAAGGATGGGATTCAGCAGGGTGGTACCTGCCAGAGAACTGTCTCTTGAAGAGATAACAGATCTCTCCGGATACTGCGCGTCTCTCGATCCCCCGGTAGATGTGGAGGTGTTCGTGCACGGATCCCTTTGCATGTGCTATTCGGGACAGTGCCAGATGAGCCGCGTGCTCGGAGGCGGAAGCGGAAGGACAGGGAATCGCGGCACCTGCGCTCAGCCGTGCAGACACGCGTACAGGGGAGGCAGCGGTGAAGCGTATTACGCGCTGAGTCCTAAGGACCTGTGCCTTATTGAGCGCATACCTGAACTTGTGATGTCAGGAGCGGCGTCGTTCAAGATAGAGGGACGCATGAAGACACCTGAATACGTCGCCATAGTGACAAGGACATACCGCAAGTACATCGACCTGTTCGACGAACTGCTGCGTGATCACGGTCCGGAAAAAGCCGCGGAAATGTATTCGGTCGATGAAGATGACATGCGTGATCTCAAGCAGATATTCAACCGCGGAGATTTTACTGAGGGTTACCTGAACGGCGTGCCGGGTGAAAGCCTGCTGTCAGGAGCGAGCCCTAAGAATCAGGGGCTGCTGCTGGGACGGGTCATAGCCGTGATCGACAGTGAGAACAAAGTCAGTGAGAAAGACGAAAGAGCTGCCGCGCGCGGCGCGCTGAGACGCGGGCGCGAGCTGGTATGCATCGAACTGGCAAAAAGCGCGAAGCGTCAGGGGATGGTCCTTGACTCCGGAGACGGGATCGAGTTCATAAGCGAAGAAGAGGATTATCTGATCAACTCGCCGGCAGGCGGGGTGGTCACATATATAAAAGATATAGGAGACGGATGCCTGCTTGCGGGAGACTTCGCGAGAGGAGCCTTCACGGGCGACGCGGTGTATAAGGTCACCGATAAGAAGCTGATGGAAGCCGCTCTCGATACTCCTGAGCGGAAGATACCGGTGACAATGCTGTTCACCGCTCGCGAAGGACAGTACCCAACGCTTGTTATGACTGACGTCAGGGCCGGAAGCAGCGTAGAGATAACCGCGGATCATGTGATAAGACGTGCCGAGAAGGTCCCGACAGACGCAGAAAGGATCATGGCGTCTCTGGACAGGCTCGGAGAGACGACGTTCACTCCGGGACTCACCGGGATAGACATCCAGATAGATGACGACATAATGGTGCCTCTTTCAATTGTCAATAAAATGAGGCGCGAGGCGGCTGACGAACTCATGAAGAGGCGCAAAAAACAGGTCGTGAACAACAGAAGACCGGCGCTTACCAGAGAAGAGGCGGACGCTGTCCGAGAGAAAGAATCCCTCGGCGAGGCAGTCCCTGACCGCGATGAGTGGCAGAGAAAAGTCAACGCCAGCGGCATCAGACCTGTTGCCATCGAGTCCTTCATGGCAGACGAGACCGCCGGAAAGGATCACGCTCCCGGAGCAGTCCCGTACATTATGAATGTCTCCAAGGGAAAACTCGACAAGTATATCGAAGAGCATTTCAGTGAAATAACTGAAGCCTGCAGGGACAGCGGTATCCTGATCGGCAACATCGGCTGGATAGAGCGCTTCGCTGAAGCGGGAGTCAAGGTCTATGGTGACTACGGACTCAATGTCTACAACGAGCAGGCGAGGCTCGCTTACGAAGAACTCGGTGCGGAGCTGTACATGCCGTCACACGAGACTGATGTATCCGATGAAAGAGGCATACCGCTGATGATAACCGAGCATCCTGTGGCTGAAGAAAAACTGATCGACAGGAAGGGCGGAACGCACCGCGTAGTAAGAGCTCCGTCGGGCGACAAGACTCTCATATACTGACAGCGCGGGCACAATTGTACCGTTTTAATAAGTTGTATGATATAATCAATATGTTCTGATTTTTATCTTTAACAGGAGGGTATAAAAATGGCAGACAAGAAAGTGATCGATAAGGTAAAAGAACTTCTCGACAGCAACGCGAACGCCAGCCTGAAAGAGGCAGCGAAAAAGTGGCTCGACGAAGTAGATGAAAAGTACGGCGACAAGATCGACATGATCAAGGAGAAAGGCAGCGAAGCGTTCGAAAAGATGGGCGATTTTGCTGAATCGTTCTCGGAGAAGTCGATCGAGTTCACTGAAAAAGCGGGCAAGGTCAGCGAGAAGATCGGTGAAGGATACGAAAAATTCACTGAAAAGGCAGCTCCTGTAGTTGAGGACCTCAAAGAGAAAGCGGCTCCAAAGATCGATGAACTCAAGGAAAAAGCAGCTCCAAAGATCGATGAACTCAAGGAAAAAGCAGCTCCTACGATCGATGAGCTCAAGGGCAAAGCGGCTCCTGTTGTCAGCAAGGTCGTAGAGAGCGAGTTCATCAAGCAGCTCAAGGAAGGCATCGCTTCCCTCGACGAAGTCATCGAGACATTCAGCAAGCCTGACATGAAAGAAAAGATGGGTGAGGAAGCTGCTGAGCAGATCAGAAAGCATGCTGAGGCCATGAAGGCTGAGGGCAAGACATACTGCGACTGCCCTGCTTGCACAAAGGCAAGAGAGATCCTCAGAGACCTCGGAGTCGACATCGACGCGCCTGAAGCGGAATAATAATATCAATTGTGAAAAAGCGACAGCCGCCCGGTGTGGCGGCTGTTTATTTAAGGCGGAGGAAAATGATGGACAAACACAGGATAGTGGTACTCGACGGATACACAGAGAATCCCGGAGACCTGAGCTGGGCACAGCTCGAGGAATTCGGTGATGTCACGGTATATGACCGTACTTCATATGAGGAATCCGGCCTTATAGCCGAAAGGATAGGCGACGCAGACATAGCGGTCATAAACAAGACCCCCGTAAGCGCGGCAACGATCGACAAGTGCCATGATCTGAAGGCGATTTTCGTGCTGGCGACCGGATACAATGTCGTTGACGTGAAATACGCGCGCGGCAAGGGTATAGATGTAATCAACGTCCCGACATACGGCACTCATATCGTGAGCCAGTACGCTGTCAGTCTGCTTATGGAGATCTGTTCGCATATCGGTCATCATGACAGGGAAGTAAAGGCCGGAAGGTGGCAGAACAACGACGACTGGTGCTTCTGGGACTATCCGATGATCGAACTTGCCGGCAAGACGGCGGGTATCATAGGACTAGGAAGGATAGGCAAGGCGACAGCGAAGATACTCGGCGCGCTCGAGATGGAAGTGCTGGCCTATGACGCTTTCAGATCCGAAGAGGGAGCGAAGCTGGCGGAATATGTCGGACTCGACGATCTTTTCAGCCGCTCCGATATCATATTCCTGCACTGCCCGCTCTTTCCTGAGACAGAAGGCATCATAAACAGCGATAACATCGCCAAGATGAAAGACGGTGTCATCCTGATCAACAACAGCCGCGGACCTCTGGTCAATGAGCGGGATCTCGCGGACGCTCTCGAAAGCGGCAAGGTGTATGCCGCCGCGGTAGACGTGGTATCCACGGAGCCCGTGAAAGCCGATAATCCGCTCCTGAAGGCGAAAAACTGCATCATGACACCTCATATATCATGGGCGGCAAAAGAGGCCAGACAGAGGATAATGGACATTACAGCGGACAATATACGCGCCTGGGCGGAAGGAAGCCCGGTGAATGTGGTGAACTGAGAAATGAAATTTGTATTCGCAAGCGATTCATTCAAAGGCAGTCTGGAATCATCGCGTACGGCGGACCTTCTTGAGGAAGCCGCGCGCGAAGTTTTCGGTGACATAGAGGCGGTCAGGATACCGTTGGCTGACGGCGGCGAGGGCACTGTCGATGCCGTGCTCGCTTCTTCTGACGCGGAAGCTGTTTCAGTAACGGTACATGGGCCTCTTATGGACATGACTGAAGCGAA
>SVDB01000011.1:0-6728 GCA_015058065.1 Clostridiales bacterium | reverse complement strand
CTGGAGGAAACACAGATCACTGTGATGTGCGACGTGGATAATCCTCTGACCGGGGAAAACGGCGCGACTTATGTATACGGTCCTCAAAAGGGCGCTGATGAAGAAACTCTCGTGATGCTCGAGAAAGGCATGCGTAATTACAGAGACGCGATCAGGGAACTTACCGGCATAGATTGCGATACGGTGCGCGGAGCGGGAGCCGCGGGAGGTATCGGTGCTGCCCTGAACGCGCTGCTCGGAGCGAAGATGGAGCCGGGAATAGATGTAATGCTGGACCTTACGGATTTTGACAAGGCGGCTGAAGGCGCTGACATGGTGATCACAGGTGAGGGCAAAGCTGACTTCCAGAGTCTGCACGGCAAGGCGATGCAGGGTGTAGGCATGAGAGCCAAAGAACTGGGGGTGCCGGTAACCGCGATCGTCGGATGTCTCGGAGAAGGCTGGGAAGGACTGTTCAGCTGCGGAATAAAAAAGATCATTCCGCTGGCTCACGGCCGCATAAGCTCAGCGGAAGCGATGCGCAGGGCAGAAGAACTGTACAGCGCGGCCGCGAAGGATTACTTCAGGAGCCTCAAGGATGAAAAGGAAGGAACTCACCGTCTGAATTTCCGCTGGACATAATCCGACGGATAATGTATCATCCTGCGTGGACGGCCGCAGGGAACGATGCCGTCTGAAGCAGTTCGGGTCCGATATCCTGCTTCTAAAATATCAAAACCAAAGGAGAAAAGAATAATGAAAAACAGAGATCCCAAAGTTCTGAGGATCACACAGGGCGCTGCCATAGCCGCCCTTTATGTTGCGCTGACTCTGGTATTTGCCCCGATATCATTCGGTCCTATCCAGCTGAGGATAGCAGAGGTGCTCTGCATTCTGCCTATGTTCACGGCTGCGGCGATACCGGGTCTTTTTGTTGGCTGCCTGTTCGCGAATATGATCGCCGGCGGAGTGATACTCGATGTCGTTTTCGGCAGCCTCGCTACGCTGATCGGTGCCGCTCTTGGATATATGCTGAGAAAAAACCGCTGGCTCGTGCCGCTTCCGGCTGTTATCGCGAACGCGCTGATAGTACCGTTCGTGCTGAAATACGGTTACGGTGTGGTAGACACAGCGATACCTATCCTGATGATCCAGATCCTCGGTGGAGAGATCCTGGGCTGTTATGTTCTCGGAGAACTGTTCTGCTCCGCGCTGCTGAAACGCAAGAGCATATTCAGTTCGACATCTGAAAACATGTAAAAACGCGGCGCTGTGATCCTGATGAATTCGAAACGGTCCGTTTCACAAAGGTGTGGAACGGACCGTTTTTTCATGCATGGATATATGTCGTTTATGAGAGTTAAGCGTTCTTTTCCGCAAGTTCTTTAACGATGCGGTCATATTCATCCTCATCGAGTATGTAGTGCTTCTTGTAGAGCAGATACGCGCCTATCATCATGACGAACGGGATCAGGACCATGACCAGCAGTATGCCGTGGCTCTGAGAACCGGTCACAGAAGCGATGACGCTGTCGATCTGAGCGAGTTTCTCCGCCTCGGTGATCGATCCCATATTGGCTGCCTGTTCGAACGAACTGATCTGGTTCGTATATTTCGTAACTCCGAAGATCAGGTACGCTACTGTCGTGAGCAGCACGCAGAGGGCGCTTCCGAACTTGGTGAAGAAAGGCCTTATAGAAGCGACGATGGCCTCGTCTCTGGTCCCGTTCTTGTACTCGTTGTATTCGACGGTATTGATGATCGAGAGCATCATGATCACGTAGTAGCAGTTCATGCCCAGCTGAGCCAGCATGTATCCGATGGTCGTGATCCAGAACGATGTCATTGTGGCAGGCATCAGGAATCCGGCGCCGAGCATCATGGCGAATCCCACTGTGAGTATCACGCCGAAGCCCTTCATGAGAGTCTTTCTGCTCCACTTCGATGACAGCCAAGGATAAGCTACGAGAAGAATGCCCGAGGCTGACAGACCGATGGTGGAGAACAGCGAGTAGAGACCGCCTTTATATCCGTAAGTAAAGTAGATGTACGTCGATCCTATGCCTCCGACGATAAGATCCGCTCCGATCTGATGGAGCAGGAAAATGAGGCACATCCATGACAGCTGATCATTTTTTGTGATCGTGGAGATGATCTTCTTGAAGCTGACAGGAGGCGGGGTGGTATCCATATACGACCTGTCTTCTCTGACGCCGAAAACCGTGAAAGCCAGGAAGAGAGGAGCCAGTATGCAGAATATAAGAGCCACCACTCCGTATGCTGTCTGCGCGTTGCCGCCTATCGCGCCCGAGCCCGTGGTGAGCATCGGGATCGCGAGTCCCGCCAGACCTCCGCCGATACCGGCCGCGAGATTGGTCATCGCAGTCAGCTTATCGCGGGTGCTGCCTTCTTTGCTGAGCGAAGGTATCATTCCCCAGTATGAGATGTCGTGCATCGTGTAAGCGATGCTGTACGCGAAGTATATGATGCCGAAGAACCAGATGAACGCCCAGCCTTCAAGCCTGACATTGAATGCCAGATATACGACGATGGAGGTGCTGAGGATACCGATGACGAGCCATGGTTTGTACTTGCCCCAGCGGGTCCTCGTACGCTCGATGATGTTGCCCATCAGCGGATCGTTCAGCGCGTCGAATACTCTCGCGCCGATCATGATGCCTGTGATCGCCATCAGCTGAGCAGGCGTCAGATTATGCGTGAAGAGTACATAGACGAGGATGAAGTTGGTGAACAGGTTGTAGATCATGTCTCTCCCGAACGTGCCGAGAGGGAAGAACCACAGATTGCGCTTTGCCTGTTTTTCGCTTATGCCCGCGTTGTTCGCGGCTGTCGGTCTGTTGTTGCTCATATTGTATATCCCTGATAATTCCCTAAAACGATATGCTTTTGTGCCGGTTTACTTCTGATCGTCCAGATGGTCGAGGAAGTGCCTGTCTGTCCAGTCCTTGGACTTCCAGAGTTCCCTGAGTTTCATGTAGTGCGCGCGCTGCTCTTCATCGTAATCGCCCATGTTGTCGGACGTGAGGAAGAAACTGCCGTACTGCGCCAGGACCCTGGCGTGGAGATCCTTTTGCTCTTCTGTGAGCTTTATGTTGTCCTTCCTGAGGAAGAAGACGTCCGGGTCGTTGAGGAAGGCCCTGCCGTCCAGGCCTCTCCTGTAGAAGGTGTCAAGTATGGTGTGCTTGGTGGACGGATACTCGCGGTTGACGTTTCTCATGAGAGGCACGTTGTTCCAGTCGAGGCTCGCGTCGCAGCCTATCCTGCAGTATTCGACCTTTCCGAACGCAGGCCCGAGAGGCACTCCGCAGCCGAGTATCATGCCGTCACCGCACCATTCCCTGAGATAGTCCATGGCTCTGCACATGCGGGCTCCGCGGCTCTCGCCGTCAAACTCACCGCCTTTGGTGCTCCATGGCGCTGCGGCGTAGAGGAAGTCAAGCTTCACGAGTTCGAATCCCCAGTCGTTGAATACTGTGTCAAATACGCGCTTCAGATAATCCTGTACGCCCGGATGGTCAAAGTCGAGCGAGAAGAAACCGCCCCAGTTGCATCCCGCGTACCAAGGCCTGCCGTTATGCTTCAGCAGCCAGTCCGGATGCTCTTTTACCAGTTTCGATTTGCACTGAGCTGAGTACGGGGCGAGCCAGAGTCCGGCCTTGAAACCCTTGTCGTGGATGTCATCTACGGAGGCTTTCATTCCGCGCGGGAAACGCTCCGGATTACAGTCCCAGTCGCCGACCTGCACCTGCCAGCCGTCATCGATCTGGAAGAGGTCTCCCGGCTCAAGTATCCCGGCGGCGCCCTCAAGATCAGTCGTGATGGTTTCGTCATTTATCTTATCGTAATGGTTATACCAGCTGCCGTAACCGGCCATTGGCTCTGCCGGGCGGCGCTCGATTCCGGCGGCCTTGAACCAGGCATCAAATACCTCGTCGTGTCCGCCCTCGAACGCGGCAATATGCACATCCTGATCGAATCTGCTGCTTCCGGCGTCTTTTTTTATGCGGAGGATACCCTTCGGCATATCGTAGTCGAAGATGGTATAGCCATTTGTTTCATCAGTTGAGCCTATAAGAAGATAGGTGTCCTCGAGTCTTTTGTAGAAATATGTAAAACCGTGGAAGCGCCCGGGCTTACCGGTATAATGCATAAAAAATACATCTCCGTACTTGGTGGTGCCCCATGGAGCGCCTAACCGTCTGAAGAGTCTTTTTACACCGATATGAGTGTCTTCAGGTGTCACTTCATATGAAGGAGTCCATGTCTGATAGCCGTTGAAAAATGCGCGTTCTGTCGGTTTGCAGGGCAGATCGATGACTAACTCTGATCCCTTGTCTTCTTTAACAAAAGGTGTAAGGTCTATTTGATTCATAATTACCTCCTATATGTATCAAATTGATTATACATTAGGTTGAACGAGTATGACAATTGATGTTTAATTGGTCTTGGAGGCCATTTGAAAGTAATGAAAAGTATCAGCAAAGAGGAAATCAGGCAATTATTGAAAAGGATTTACGGCATGCTCGAAAACAATGGACGTGCCGTTGTTTTAGCTGTGCTGATACTTGCCGCTGCCGTGCTTATACTGTCAGGACGGCCCGGGACATTTGACCTTTATACCGCAGGTACGTCAAATGACGCCGCAGTATATCTTATCGGCAGGACAACAGACGCCGAAGAGACCATGGCAGCGGTCGAAGCGGGGCGCATGCCCCGGGGCACACCGGTAAGAAGACTATCCGGAGATGTGGAAATAGACGGAGTAAAGTATGTGAAAGTCGATATCGGTGACGCATTAACCGGAGCCGGTCAGGACGTATACGCGCCATACGCCGTTCTGTACATGAGAGAGGAGAATCTCGCTGCTTCTCCTGAAGACATCGTGCGCGAAACTGAAGTCTATGTAAGGACGCCTGTAACTATCTACGCCGAGGCGGAAGGTCCCGCAATCGCTTCGTTTGCTCCTAAGGGCACATGCCTGAAGGTAACGGGCTTTGACAGCATCGATGAGAACGGATATGTAAACAAATACAAGGTCGAATATCAGGATGGAGACGAGATAGCTGAGGGGTATGTGTATGGAAAGTACATGACCGACACACAGGAAAAAGCCGACGCTGTATTTAACGATAATGGTATATACGACAAGGTGAAGAAAGAGAATTATTCGATGAACCTTTATGGCGGCAAGGCCAGCCATCTCGATTATTATCCTTATGAGAAGCCTGTAATTGAGGGCAATGAATTCCTGACAGATGCCCGCGCGATGTATCTGAACTGTGTTTCAGCGACACATCCGGACAAATACATAAAGATAATCGAAAAGACGGACTGCAACGCTGTAGTCGTGGACATCAAGGACGGAGTGCTCGCTTTTGACGCAGAGACCGCAAAGGAGATCTCGCCGACTTCCTACAAGAATGCCTATACGACCGCGGAAGAATACGGAGAGGGCATAGAGAAACTCAAGGAGTCAGGTGTTTATCTGATAGGCCGTATAGTCGTTTTCAATGATCCTCTATACGCCAAGGACCATCCTGAAGACTGCATAAAATACAACGGCAGCACATACTGGCCGAGCGCGTTCTCGCGTGATGTATGGGAATACAATGTAAGGCTGGCTATCGAGGCCATTGAGAAATACGGTTTCAATGAGATACAGTTCGACTACGTGCGTTTCCCTGAGAACTCGTATACGATGTCGCAGTCGGGAGCCAAGTTCCGCAACAAATACGGTGAAGAAAAGGGGCAGGCGATACAGAATTTCTGCTTCTATGCTGCTGACCAGATCCATGAGGCCGGGGCCTACATCTCAGTCGATGTTTTCGGCGAGTGCGCGTACGGATACATGACCGCGTACGGGCAGTACTGGCCGGCGATATCCAATATAGTCGACGCCATAAGCGCAATGCCGTACACCGACCATACCGGAGGTGAGGGAGCGTGGACGGATCCTTACAAGACCATGTATAACTGGGGCAAGAGGGCGAAGAAGAGGCAGGATTTCCTGGACGATCCGGCTGTCGCCAGGACATGGATCACCGGATATGACACGCCATACTGGGCTCCGACTGAAAATTACGGAGAGAAAGAACTCAGAGCTCAGATCAAGGGGCTCGAAGACGCCGGACTTACAGGCGGCTTCATCCCGTGGAATGTCACGAACAATCTGGGAAAATATAAGCAGTACAAGAAGATCTGGAATATTCAGGAGTAAAGCGCCGGCAGAATAGTTCCTTTCGCTCGTGCCTCGTCGTCACGAAGCGCATGCCGCGTCATCGCTCCTCCATTGGCCCGCGGAAATTCCGCTCACTGCGCTCGCTGCAGTTTCCACGGTTCCTTCCGTCGTCAGAGCGCTGCCGCGGTGCGGCTTCAGTTCCTCCTCGGACCATCTCGCTGCAGGAACTTTCTGCCGGCGCAATCACGCAAATAAAAAGACTGCCGATGAACGGCAGTCTTTTTACTTTTGATGTGATTCGCGATTAGATCTTCATCGCTACATCCCATGCGGTCCAGATTACTTCTCTCAGAGCTCCCCACTTGACGCATGTTCCGCATCTGTGGAGGTGCTTGTTCTTGATCGAAGCGAACTGGTCGTTAGGAACGAATCCGAGTCCGTTGACTACGCAGTCACACTCTTCTTTCCAGGTCTCGCCTGTCTCGAAGTTCTTGATCATGCAGTAGCCGTCGCCGATCTCTGTAATGGAGCTTCTCAGATGTACAGGAAC
>SVDB01000064.1 GCA_015058065.1 Clostridiales bacterium | reverse complement strand
AAAAACTTGAAATTGTTATTGCTTTATTGATGTAAAAGCCGGTTCAGGTAATACATTCCTCATAAAATGCAATAAAAATGTATTGCCTTGGGCTTAATTTTATGGCCTCAGGCAATACACACTGCAAAGGGACATGCGTTTTCAAGTTTATTTTTTCAAGTTTAAATAGAGCAGCATACTTATCCGGAGGTAAACAGAACAGAGCCGTGGAGCACTGTTCTTCCGCTTTCTGGATCGCTCTCTACGCGAAGCTGCCCGGCGGGCTCATCAAATGTGATGTCGACAGGCGCTCCGGTCTTTTCGGCAAGCCAGATGCCCGCCGCGGCGCTGCCGCTCGCGCACGAGTTTTCCCAGAACATAGTATCAGCACCCGGTACGTAAACGAGCGGCGTCAGAGGGCGCGAGCCGCTGCCTTCGTCGAGAAACATCATGCCCAGACACTCGGAGCCGAGTGCGCCGCACCAGCCTCTGAGCAGGGTCTCGGCGAGCGCCCTGTCCTGTTTCAATCCGAAGAAGCCGGAATCCGGCTCTATTATTATGTGCGAAATACCCTCAAGTTTTACTACGGGCAGCCCAAGCACCGCACTGCCCGGAAGCATGCCGTCGGACAGTTTCAGATGATCGATGCCGAGGGCCGGCGGCATTTCGACCGCCGCGGCGAAACTGACCGCGCTCGTGCGCGCGAGGCTCACCATGAGCGGCTCCGTCGCCCCGGACACCCTTACCCGAGCCTCCGCCTCACCCATTAGGCCCGCGCGCGTCATCCAGAGCGCCGCGGCGCACATCGTAGCGTTGCCGCAGAACTCGCCCCCTGCCATGCGCAGACTGGCGGCAACCGCCGCCGGCCTTCCTTCCGTACCCGGTTCAGCCGGCTCCGCGCCTGCGTCTGAGTTTGCCGACCTTCCGTCCGTATCCGGTTCCGCCGGCTTTGCACCCGCGTCCGAGTTTGCCGGCCTTCCGTCCGTATCCGGTTCAGCCGGCTTTGCGCCTGCGTCTGAGTTTGCCGGCCTTCCGTCCGTATCTAGTTCAGCCGGCTCCGCACCCGCGTCTGAGTTTGCCGGCCTTCCGTCCGTATCCGGTTCTGCCGGCTTTGCGCCTGCGTCTGAGTTTGCCGGCCTTCCGTCCGTATCCAGTTCCGCCGGCTCTGCGCCTAAGGCCAATCCCGGCTGCCCTTCATTATAAAACGTGACAAAGCCGACCTGTTCCACATCCGGATGCAGGTCCATGATCCCCGATGCTACTGCCGGCTGGTCAGCCGGATCGACCGCTGTTTCCACCAGCGCTGTTATGTTTCCGGTCGGATCGAATATTTCGTAACGGATCTCTCCGTATTTATTATCTGTTCTTTCCACTTTTTCGTCCGCTTCTGTTTCGGGTTTGCTTTGATTTTGTTCCGGGTTTGCTACGATTTTGTTCCGGGTTTGCTATGATCCTATTCCGAGTTTGTTCTGCTCAGATCTTGTTCACATCCTGTCCGGACCCCATTCCGATCGCGCCAGGAACTTGTTCCTATTCCTCTCCATTTCCGCTCCGGTCCCGTCCCGGCTCCGCCCAGAGGCCGCCTGTCCCGTAGCCTATCTCTCAAATACTCTGAGGAACTGTTTTGTTCTTTCTTCTTTCGGGTCGTCGAACACGTCGCGCGGATCTCCCTGCTCGACTATGACTCCGCCGTCCATGAAGATGACTCTGTTGCTGACCGCTTTCGCGAACGGCATCTCGTGCGTGACGACTACCATGGTCATCTTCTCTTCAGCCAGCTGGCGGATGACCTTGAGGACCTCTCCGGTCAGCTCCGGGTCGAGCGCCGATGTCGGCTCGTCGAAGAAGAGTATCTCAGGCTTCATCGCCATCGCCCGCGCTATCGCGACCCTCTGCTGCTGGCCTCCCGACAGCTGATACGGATAGGCCTTCGCCTTGTCCTCTATGCCCATCTTCCGGAGGAGCTCCATCGCGGTGGCCTCTGCCTCTTCGCGGCTCTTGCCCTGCACGTGTATCGGCGCGTCCATGAGATTCTTCAGTATGCTGTAGTGCGGGAAGAGATTGAACTGCTGGAACACAAGGCCGCAGTAGCTGCGAAAATGCTTGAGTTCCTGAGGGCCCGCGTATACCGCGGAGCCTCTTTCATCCGTGTGCGCGGCTGTCTCTCCCATGTAGATTATCTCACCGCCGTCAATGGTCTCGAGGAATGTCGCGCATCTCAGGAGCGTGGATTTGCCGGAACCCGATGGTCCGATCACGCTTACGACTTCGCCGCTGTCCACGCCGAAACTGATGTCCTTCAGCACCTCGAGTCCGTCAAAGCTTTTTCTGATGTTTTTCATTTCAAGTATCATGCCGCGCCTCCTACTTGTAGTAATCCATCGACCGCTCTATCGCCGCCATCACTATTTCGACCAGGTAGTTGGCGACGAAATAGAAGACGCCCGCGACCAGGAACGGCATGAACGATGTCTGCGAAGCCGATATCTGCTTGGCCAGCGAGAACACTTCCTGGTAAGCCAGCGTGAAAGCCAGCGACGTGTCCTTGACCAGAGTGATCACCTCGTTGGTAACCGACGGCATGATGATCTTGACCACCTGCGGCAGGATTATACGCATGAAAGTCTGGAACTTCGTGTATCCGAGGACCTCGGCCGCTTCGTACTGGCCGGCAGGTATGGACTCGATGCCTCCGCGGTAGATCTCAGCAAAATACGCGGCATAGTTGAGGACGAAACCGGTTATGATGGCCGGGAATCTCCAGTTGCCGATGTTCCAGCCGAAAAGATAGTATGGCCCGAAGTACCATACCATCAGCTGCAGCATCAGCGGTGTGCCGCGCATTATTGATATAAAGCCTCTGATGAAGCCGCGCACCGGCGCAAATCTCGATTTACGCAGGAGCGCGACCACCATTCCGAGAGGGAGGGAACCTATGAGCGTAAGCGCGAAGATCAGGGCAGTCCTGACCATGCCTGCGCTCATAGTCGATAGCATTGTTGAAAAACTCATTTGATCTCCCGGGCAAAGCCCTGTCTATAGTTTATTTCCCGAGGATGATGTACTCTTCGATCTCAGGATACTTCGCAGCGATCGCCGCTACTGTTCCGTCCTCAGCGAGTGCCTGAAGCGCCGCGTTGACAAGCTCGCACAGTTCTGTGTCGTCCTTGCGGAATCCGATACCATACTGCTCGCTTCCGAGATTCTCTTCGAGGCATACCAGATTGTCGTCATTGGCCATCGCCTCTTCAGCTCTTGTCACGTCTACAGCTACAGCATCGATAGCTCCTGCCTTGAGGTCTGTGATAGCGATCGTGTATGTGTCATATACCTGCAGAGAGTCGAATGTGTCGAGGAGCGCCTTCTGTCCTTCCTCGTCATTCAGGAGATCATAAGCCGAAGTCGCTGTCTGTACGCCGACCTTCTTGCCCGCGAGATCCTCGAGAGTCACGATGCCCGAATCTTTCAGGACCATGATCTTCTGAGTGTTGTCAGAGTAAGGGATACTCCAGAGGTAATCGTCCTCACGGCCGTTGATGGTGAAACCGGACCAGATGCAGTCGCAGCTGCCGGCGTTGAGTTCAGCGTCCTTGGCGTCCCAGTTGAATGGAACCGGTTCATATACCCAGCCATAGTATTCACAGACGGCCTGAGCGAGTTCTACGTCGAATCCGCCGTTTTCACCGTTGTCATCTACGAATGAATAAGGTCTGTAGTCAAGGTCAAATCCCTGCTTGAATACGTAGCCCTCGCCGTAGCCCGTATCCGACGCGCTGTCATCGCCGCCTCCGCCGCAGGAAGCAGCAGCAAGCATAGTGAATACCATTGTGAATGCGAGTAAGAGTACTGATAATTTCTTTTTCATTTCTGTCGATCCTTTCTGTATACCCTTTAGGGTCTCTTTAGTTCAATGTCGCCTGGATTTCGTATCTGCCTGCGATACAGTCCGGATCGTCAATGTCGAATGAATACCTGATAATACATATCCCTGTTCTCCGTTCCCCTTTTCTATGCGGAAGCGATCTGTCTCTTCCCATGCCCTTTCTTGATTGCTTTAGTGTGCTAAAGCGTTAAATTGATAAAGCAATATTAGCATTGCAGCCCTTGCAGGTCAAGGCTTGCGCTTGTTTTCTTGCAAAAACAATCCGCAGCGGTCTGACAGTCCGGATATTCCGGAAATAAAAAAGTTACATACAGAGGAGTATCTCCTCAAAATATGTAACTTTTTCTCAATTTTTCGGTGCTTGGATCAGTCGTCCGCTTCCGGAAGTTTGGATATGTCGATCCATGCCAGGGATCGTGATACTTCGAACAGCTCGTCAGGCGTGAACCTCGCGCACGAGTTGGATGATCCGCATGCCGGATATACCGTATCGAACCTCTTCATCGACTCATCGCAGTATATCCTGACGTCATCTCTTGTAACGCCGAACGCGCACACGCCTCCGATCTCGTGGTTGGTGTATTCAGGGACTTCTTCAGGCGACAGCATCCTGGCCTTCTCGCCGAAGTAGTCCTTGTATTTTTTGTTGTCTACCCTGGCATCTCCGGCGACCTGTATCAGTATGCCCGTACCGTCCTTGAGCTTGAAGCTGAGCGTCTTGCAGATGCGAGCAGGCTCGACCCCTACCGCTTTCGCGGCAAGCTCGACCGTAGCGCTCGATACCTCGAATTCGCTTACGCGGTCGGCCATTCCCAGTTTTTCCAGATATGCTCTCGCGATCTCGATCGACATCTTATCTCCTGTCCGGGCTAAGCAGCCTTGCTTGATTTTCCGCGGGTCGCAACGGTCAGCACGAGTCCGATCACCAGACCGATCAGCGCAGGCACGAGCCAGCCGAGGCCGAGGTCGAAGAACGGGAATATCGAGCGTCCCAGTTCCGTCATCGCAGGAATGTGGAGCGCGTTCTGGATCCCCTCAGGCAGTGTCTTGCAGAAGTCGAAGACAGCCGGGATGAAGGCTCCGAGAGTCACCCATCCATAGACGTATTTGCTCTTGCCGAAAGCCTTCTCGGTGAGCGCCATGATGATGAGTACCGTTACGAGCGGATAGAGCAGCATCAGCACAGGGATGGCGTATGTGATGATCGCCGTGAGTCCGACGTTCGATACGATGAACGAGAACAGTGTGAATACCATCGCCCATCCCCTGTAGTTGAGCTTGCCCGGCACGAGTTTGACGAACATCTCCCCGCAGCTTGTGACCAGTCCGATCGCTGTCTTGAGGCAGGCGAACGTGATAGTCAGCGCGAGCACGACACTTCCGATCGCTCCGAGGTAGTGGTTCGAGATCTGGGCGAGCGCGATGCCGCCGTTGTCAGACACCTCGAAGATGCCTCTCGACTGTGCGCCCATTATGATCGTGAGCGTGTAGATGATGAACATCAGGATGCCCGTGAAGATGCCCGACTTCAGAGTCTCTCTCGCGACGTCGCTGTCCTTGTCGACTCCGAGATCCCTGACTACATTGATTATTACGATACCGAAGGCGAGTCCGGCGATGGCGTCCATCGTTCCGTAACCTTCGATGAATCCGTTGAAGAACGCTCCGCTGCGGTAAGCCTCTATCGGCTCGACATCAGACATAGGAGCGCCCGGATTTATGAGCGCCGCGACGATGAGTATGCCGAGGAATACGAGGAACAGCGGGTTGATTATGCGGCCGATCCATGTAGTGATCTTTCCCGGTCTGAGCGAGAAGTACATGACGAACGCGAAGAAAATGAATGTGAATATCAGCTGCCACAGCTTGTAGTGCGACTCGCCTACGATCGGCGCGACTCCCGTTGTGAACGAAACGGACGCGCATCTCGGGATCGCGAAGAACGGTCCTATCGTGAGATAGAGAACCGCCGTGAACAGTACGCCGTACCAGCCCGAGACCTTTTTCGACAGATGCAGCAGGTCATCGCTGTGAGTGTTGCCTATCGCGGCTACCGCCAGGATAGGGATAGTGACCGCCGTGACGCAAAAGCCGATGATCGCCGGCCACGAGTTGCTTCCGGCCATCTGTCCGAGGTGCACCGGGAAGATCAGGTTTCCGGCGCCGAAGAACATGCCGAACAGCGTGCTCGCTACGACGATGGTCTCTTTCATCGTCAGTTTTCTTTTCATAATATAGCTCCCTTCTATATTGCTGGTTTTCTGATCATTGCTGATCGTTCTCCGATCGCTGCCGCGTCCGCGCGCGGCCGGCGTTTACAGTTCCCTGCGGCCCTCGATGGCCTTGAGCAGGGTCACTTCATCCGCGTATTCAAGATCTCCGCCGACAGGTATGCCGTGCGCTATCCTGGTGACCTTGATGCCTGCAGGCTTCAGAAGCCTGGCGATATACATCGCGGTCGCCTCGCCCTCTATATTCGGGTTGGTCGCGATAATGACCTCTTTTATCTCGTCAGAGCTCTGCAGCCTTTCGATGAGGCTCTTCAGATTGATATCCGCGGGACCGATGCCCTCAGCCGGAGATATCGCGCCGTGCAGCACATGATAGGTGCCGCGGTATTCACGTATCCTCTCCATCGCCATCACATCCTGTGGAGTCTCGACCACGCAAACCGTGCTCCTGTCTCTGGAGCCGTCAGCGCAGATCCCGCAGATTTCCTTATCTGTAAGGTTGCCGCAGACGCTGCAGTAGTGGAGTGATCTTTTGGCTTCGACGATGGACTCAGCCAGCGCTTCAGCTTCACGCTCGGTGAGGCTAAGTATGTGGAAGGCCAGCCTCTGAGCGGTCTTGCCGCCTATGCCCGGCAGTTTGCCAAGCTCGTTTATAAGTTTGTTTAATGAACGCGGATACTGCTTCATCAGAAGCCGAAGCCTCCAAGGCCGCCGAGTCCGCCCGTTACGCTGCTAAGCTCGGATTCCTCGAGTTCTTCGATCTGTCTGAGCGCTTCATTCACAGCGGCGATAACGAGATCCTGCAGCATTTCAACATCATCAGGATCGACTACGTCCTTGTCGATGATCAGTTTTGTGATCTCTTTTTTGCCATTCACCGTGACCTCGATGGCGCCTCCGCCTGCTGTCGTGGTGATCTCCTTCTCAGCAAGTTCTGCCTGCTTCTGTTCCATCTCGGCCTGCATCGCCTGGAGCTGTCTGAGCTGCTTCTGCATGTCCTTGCCCTGCGCTCCGCCTGCTCTTACTTTAGGCTTCTTGCCGGCTTTCATTCCTTTTCCCATTGTTTCCTCCCATTCAGGTCAATCTTCTATGACCGGAGTTATACCGAAAAGATTCTGTATGTCTTCGATCACTTCGTTTTTGTTGATGTCATCATCTATTATCTTCGACGCCTCGGCTTCGGTCATTGCCGAAGGATCCGAGTAGGCGCCGGATCT
>SVDB01000010.1:10187-26242 GCA_015058065.1 Clostridiales bacterium | reverse complement strand
TGATGATGGAAATGGGAATGATGGGCATGTGCATGTGCAGAGCCGTTGAATAGCATAGGATAAGGTCGTAACGAATCCAAAACTGTGTATATTTCTCATGTGTGTGAGATGCGGGGGCAGGTCGTTAAGGCCTGCCCCCTTGTTTATGGCCTGCAATTGTTGTAAAATGGCGCAGTCTGCTGCTTTTAGCAGAGACCGTGAAGTCAGAAAAACTCAGGAAGGAACAAAATGGCAGAACACATTATCAGCCTGCAGGGAGTGACCAAGGAGTTCGATACCAAGGGCGGCAAGGTAGTCGCTCTCAAGGATATCAACCTCGACATAGAAAGAGGTGATTCCTACGGCATCATCGGCCTCTCCGGCGCAGGCAAGTCAACACTCGTCAGGACGATCAACCTGCTCGAGCAGCCTACCGAAGGCAAGGTGCTGTTTGACGGCAGCCTGCTTACCGGGCTGGGAAACAAGGAACTCAACCTCAGCAGGCGCAAGATCTCAATGATATTCCAGCAGTTCAACCTGCTGATGCAGAGAGACGCGCTCGGCAACATACTCTTCCCGCTCGAGATCGCGGGAGTGCCGAAGGCTGAAGCTCTCGAAAAGGCGAAAGACCTCCTCAAGGTCGTGGACCTCGAAGACAGGGCTCACTCATTCCCGTCGCAGCTCTCCGGAGGACAGAAGCAGAGAGTGGCGATCGCAAGGGCTCTCGCGTCAGATCCGGAAGTCATACTCTGCGATGAAGCTACATCAGCTCTCGACCCGAAGACGACACGATCCATCCTGAGCCTGCTTCGCAAGATCAACGAAGAGAGAGGGATCACGCTGGTGGTCATAACTCACGAGATGGAGGTCATCAAGCAGCTCTGCAACAAGGTGGCGGTCATCGAAAACGGCGAGATCGTGGAACGCGGAGCCGTTCAGGAGATATTCAAGAAGCCTAAGACAAAGGCAGCCAGAAAACTTTTCTTCCCGGACGAGGACTACCGCGAGAAGCCTCTCACAAAGACTTCGACAAGGAACAGGGTAAGGCTTGTATTCGACGAAGCGACCGCGGGAGAACCGATAATCTCCAACATGATAATGGAACTCGGAGCGCCGGTGAACTTCCTTTACGCCAACCTGGATGTGCTCGGAGGAGCTCAGAAGGGCCAGATGGTGATCTGCCTCGCGGCCGACAAGGAGACCGCGGAAAAGCAGAAAGCCTATCTGACGGCAAAGGGCGTCGAATTTACTGAGATCAATGAAGACGATATGGGAGAGGAGGCAGACGCGTAATGGATATACATGAACTGCTGAGCCTGCTCGGACATGGGACTCTTGACTCCCTCTACATGATCGTCGTCTGCACGGTGATCTCGTACATCATAGGCCTGCCGATAGGTGTTTCGCTCATAGTGACAGCACCGGGAGGGATCAGACCTCTGGGCATCTACAACAAGGTGATGGGCTTCATAGTCAACATCCTCAGGTCGGTGCCGTTCCTGATCCTGATGATAGCCCTGATGCCATACATCCGTAAGGTGATAGGCACGGGCATCGGCAAGGAGGCCGCGACAGCAGCCCTGATAGTAGCGGCAGCGCCGTTCGTCGCGAGGCTGGTAGAACAGTCGCTCCTCGAAGTAGACCCGGGCGTGATCGAAGCCGCTCAGGCCATGGGCGCGAGCAACATGCAGATAATCCGCAAGGTGATGCTCCTCGAGGCCAGGCCTTCACTGCTCAACGGGGCCGCGGTAGCAACGATAAACATCCTCGGATACACCGCCATGGCAGGTATCGTAGGAGCCGGCGGACTCGGAGAGATCGCCATAAGATACGGACTTTACAGATTCCAGCCGTCGATAATGTGGATAACCATAGTGCTCCTGGTAATACTCGTCCAGATCTTCCAGGAGATCGGCATCAAGGTCGTAAACAAATACGACAACCGCATCAATTAGTTAAAACCCCATGAGGGTAATAATAAAGATAATATTACTTGATCGTATAACTGTTTATGAGAAAGGAAAGGGTAACACAATGAAGAACATCAAGAGAACAGGAATTATCGCGCTGATCCTCGTATTCACACTCAGCTTCCTCACAGCATGCGGAGGCGGCGGCGAAGAAGCATCTGAAGACAAGGTCATCAGAGTAGCTGCTTCTCCTACACCGCACGCTGAGATCCTCAATTCGATCTCCGCAGCTCTGGCTGAAGAAGGCTGGACACTCGAAGTCGTCGAGTTCGATGACTATGTACAGCCTAACGTAGCTACAACAGACGGCGATGTTGACGCCAACTACTTCCAGCACGTTCCTTACCTCGATCAGTATAACGCTGAAAACGGAACTGATCTGGTAGCCGTCGCAGACGTACACTATGAAGCAATGGGCGCTTATAAGGGCACAAAGGACAGCTTTGACGCTCTCGAAGACGGAGACAAGATCGCGGTCCCTAACGACGTTACAAACGAAGCAAGAGCTCTGCAGCTGCTCGCGGCTAACGGTGTCATCACTCTGAAGGACGGAGTCGGACTCGAGGCAACAAAGCTTGACATAGTCGACAATCCTAAGAACATCGAGATCGTTGAACTCGAAGCTGCTACGATCCCAAGCGCTCTTCCGGATGTTGCCATCGGAGTTATCAACGCCAACTATGCTCTCGGTGCCGGCCTTACAACAGATGACGCTGTAGCGTATGAGACTGCTGATTCCGAGGCTGCTGAGACTTATGTAAATGTTATCGTAGTCAACGCGGGCAATGAGAACAGCGAGAAGACACAGGCTCTCATCGCTGCCATCCAGACAGATGCCGTGAAGGACTTCATCCTCAACACATACAACGGAGCTGTTCAGCCTAAGTTCTAAAGCATGTGAGCATGAAAGAAATTAGAGTCGCTGTTCTGGCGGGAACGCCGGTCGACACCGCGATGGGTGTCGAATTCATAAAGAATAAGAACTCTGACGAAGAGGGGCAGTGTCTGCTGCCCCTTTCCGAGCCTGTTGCGGAGTCCTGTGACGCACAGCTGAAATTCCAGTATTCGGATGACGACCAGAAGCGCGCGGTGATGGACAATATCTTTGACGCGGCGATAGCCGATGGTGTCACAGACTTTTTCATTTACTGCAACTCGCTGTCCGGGGCCTTCGATTTCGACACATACGCTGTCACGAAATCTCTCGAGACCGGAAAGGACATTCGCGTCTATACGCCTCTTCAGGTGTACAGGTCATTGGGATCTGAGTACAGCCGCGTCGGTGTGATGGCTGCCAACAACCTTTCAGCTTATGGCATAGAAGAAGCCCTTATGGCTTCAGGCGGTGACATCTATGTGATCGGAGCAGGCAACATGGCCATAGTGCGGGCGATAGAGGACGGACTCGAGCCGGAGGAGATCGCCGGAAAGTGCGGTCTGGCTGAGCTGCTCAGATACATGGAATCATGCGGAGCTGAGGCGGTAGTTCTCGGCTGCACACACTTCCCGTATCTTAAAGAGACGCTGGCAGGTCTGACGGATCTGCCGCTTATAGATCCCGCGGACAGGATGTACGACGCTCTTGTAGGCGCCGTGCGCTGACAGGCTTAAAAACAAACAGAAAAGCGATCATACGCTAGACTGCCGCGACCCGAAATTCGGGCCGCGGTTTTCTTTATTTTGCGCGGTATTTTTAGTATAATCTACTATGTATGTTTATGTGCTCATGGCAGCACTTGAAGGAACAAAAATATCAGCGAAAAAGGACCGGGAATATGGCAGGAAATTTCATCAAAGTAGGCAAGTGGGGCACATGCCTCTGGGGGATCGACGAAAGCGGCAATCTTCTCATCGACACGGGAGAAGCAGCGGGCACAGCAGAAGGGGGCGTGCCTTGGAGCGGCTATGAAGACGTCATTACGTCAGCGACAGCGACACGCAGCGTGACATTCCCTGACGGAGCCTCGCTCGCGGGATTGTTCAGAGGCTGCAGAAAAATGCAGAGAGCCGATCTCAGCGGATTCGAGACCGGCAATGTGAGCCGCATGGACTCGATGTTCGAGGGCTGCGCGAATCTCTGCGAACTCGATCTCTCGTCATTCGACACGAGGGCATGCTCTGACATGAGCAGGATGTTCGCTCAGTGCGCGAACCTCGGAGACATACTCATGGGCGAGAACTTCAGCACTGAGGGTAACGGCAGCACTGACTGCGGCAGACTTGCGGTGAAAGAATACGGAAAATACAGAAAAGCCAAAACGATCGCAGTCGAAGGATTCAAGGTTTACTATCACAGCAATTACGGCGGAGCTAAAGAGGATCTTTCGGAAGAAAGAGAGGCTGCTCCTAATGAGAAGTACACAGTAGAGAACATCGCTTTCGGTATGCCTGATGAAAGGTCCGCGTTCATCGCGTGGAACACGCAGGCGGACGCTGACGGCGACTTCTATGAAGCCGGCGACGAGATATCCGGCGTGGATTCGGATGTCCATCTGTACGCGGTATGGGCGCGCGTGCCTCAGGTAGGTGATATCTCTGAACCTCCGGCGATCACTTTCGGCGAGACCATCCCGTTCGAACTGCCTGAGATCACATCAGAGAACGATCCTGAGGTGACCGGCTTTCTCGAGATCAGCGCGACCGGCGAAGAAGGAACATGGCACGCGATCAACCACGACGCGGTGCTTCCTGTCTCGTGCGACGGCTTCCTGATGAGGCTCCATGTCGCCAACAGCATCGGCGACGCGGTGTCAAACTGCGTGAAACTCAATATCAAGAGAGCGAACATAGATACATCGGCGGTCCGGTGGGCTGAAGACGAAGACATGACTTACGACGGAACGGTCAAGCATGTATGGCTCGAGGGCCTCCCGGAGGGAGTGGTCCCGAGTTACAGCGGCAATGAGGCGACTGAGGCGGGCACTTACACCGCGTCGATCAGCTTCGAATTCGATCAGGACAATTTCAACGAGCCTCTGGTGGTGCGCGAATACGAGTGGACGGTCCGCAAGGCGTCTTACGACATGTCACAGGCGCACTGGGATTACGAGAGCGCGTTCAGATATGACGGCAAGAGACACGGAGTCGAACTCAAGGGGCTGCCTCAGGGAGTGAGAGCGAGCTATGAGGGCAACTCCGCGGCGAACGCGGGTGTTTACACCGCGACAGCCAGTCTGATATATGACAGCAAAAATTATGAGAGACCTCAGGACGCGGCTCCTTGCGTCTGGGAGATCAAGAAGATCGAGATCGACGCTTCGGGACTCGAGTGGACAGACCACTCGGATTTCGTGTATGACGGAACTCCTAAGCAGGTGGTGATAACCAATCTGCCTGAAGGCGCGGAGGCAGAGTACGACGGAGCGACAGAGACCCAGGCGGGCAAATACCTCGCGAGAGCGGTGCTCGACGGCAATCACTGCTTCATCGGCAGCGCTGATCACGAATGGGAGATCGCCAAGGCTTCATACGACATGTCACATGCCGTATGGACCGACGCGTCAGGCTTCGTGTACGACGGCGGAGCGCACGCGGTATCGCTTTCGTCGTTCCCTGAAGAACTCGAGGTCAGATACAGCGGCAATGAAGGCAGGAGCGCTGGCGAGTACACCGCGAGAGCTTCATTCGTCAATCCTGACACTCACAACTTCAACACGCCTGAAGACATGGTCTTCCCATGGAAGATAGATAAAAAAGAGCTGGATATGTCCGCTGTCAGATGGAATTACGGCGGAGCTTTCACATATGACGGCGAGGTCAAGAGAGTCGAACTCGAAGGTCTGCCTGAAGGTGTTTACGCCGAATATGACAGCGCGGCGGCTTATGACGCGGGAGTATATAACGCTCACGCGACTCTGAGATATGACGGCGACAATCTCAGCGCTATCGCCCCGGCAGACTGCCAGTGGAGGATAGTGAAGAAAAAGATCGACGTCTCGGATGTCCGCTGGGACTACTCGGAGCCTTTCGTTTACAACGGAAGCGAGCACAGCGTCTATCTGGCGAACCTGCCTGAGGGCGTCGAGGCGGAATACAGCGGAAATACCCACGTGGAGGCGGGCAAGTACGCCGCGGAGGCGGTGCTTATCCCGACCGACGCGAACAATTACGAAGTGCCTGAGATCATCGGCTGCACTTGGTCGATCGGCAAGGCGGCGATCAGCCTGCCTGAACTCGCCTGGACGGATTCATCGGCATTCATATACGACGGAAGCGAAAAGTCGGTAGAGATACTCAACGATCTCGGCGACGCGCTCAGAGTCGAGTACACGGGCAACACGGCGAAGGGAGCAGGCAGATATTACGCGAAGGCGCTGTTCACGGCAGTCGACGACGCGAACTTCACTGCGCCTGAACCGCAGGGCCATTCGTGGTCCATCAGCAAGGCTGAATTCGACATGAGCGGCGCGTACTGGGATTACGCGGAGCCTTTCGTGTATGACGGCACGCCTAAGAGCGTCAGAGTGGCGGGACTTCCTGAAGGAGTCGGAGCGGAATACCTGAACGCCACGGCGACCGACGCCGGCGCTTATACTTCGACCGCGAAATTCAGCGTGAAGGACGCCAACAACTTTGAAGACAACATCCCTGACATGATGCTCGACTGGCGCGTAGACAAGGCAGAATTCGACATGAGCGCTGTCAGGTGGCAGGAGAACAGGGAATTCGCCTATGACGGCGAGGTCAAGACACTGAGACTCACAGGGCTTCCTGAGGGACTCACTCCTGAATATACAGACAACGCGGCTTCAGCCGCGGGAGAATACACCGCGAAAGCAGGTTTCACATTCGATGAGAAGAATTACGAGAAGCCTGAGGTCGCGTCATGCCACTGGGTCATCGACAGGACCCCTGTCGACGTATCCGCGGTGACATGGGACTTTACGGAGCCTTTCGTATACGACGGAACTGAAAAGACCGTCGCGGTCCGCAATGTTCCTGAAGGGACTTCCGTATACTACAGCAATGTCACGGCAAGCAAGGCGGGCACATATGTCGCCGCTGCCGAGATAGTGCCTGATGACACAGAGAACCGCATCAAGTCCAGAGTCGGGAACCTCACATGGAGGATCGATAAGGGCGACTACGACATGAGCCATGTCCGCTGGGATTACGAAAAGCCTTTCACCTATGACGGGACTGAGTTCAGGGTAGTGCTCAGAGGACTGCCTGAAGGGGTATTGCCTTCATACAGGGGCAACGCCGCGGCGGACGCCGGCTCGTACAGGGCAAGCGTCAGCTTCACGGCTACTGACAGCCGCAACTTCAATACTCCTGAACCTATGGAACTCGACTGGGAGATCAGGAAGGCCGACTACGATATGTCGGGCGCTTCGTGGGATTACGAAGGAGAGTTCAGATACAACGGCAGGATGCACGAAGTTCTCCTGAGAGGACTGCCTGAAGGCGTAAGGCCTGTATACTCGGGCAACGCCGCTGCCGATACCGGTTCTTACGAAGCATTCGCTGACCTTGTTCCTTTTGACGCGGGCAACTTCAATAAGCCGTCGATCGAAAGCTGCAAGTGGCAGATAGTCAAGGCTGACTACGACATGTCTGCGGTCAGATGGGACTATGAAGACAGCAAGGTATATAACGGCAGAGAGCAGAGCGTGCTTCTCGAGCAGCTCCCTAACGGAGTCACGGCGTCATACACGGGCAACGAAGCCGTCGACGCGGGCACATATACCGCAAGGGCGGTGCTCAGCGTGTCTGATCCGGCTAACTACAACATTCCGTCTGTCGGAGACTGCATCTGGGCGATAATGAGAGCTGACTACGACATGTCAGGCGTGAAGTGGGACTTCGACGAGAGCAGCTTCGTCTATGACGGCGGCAGAAAGACCGTCAGTCTGACCGGCCTTCCTGAGAACGTGACAGCGGAATACAGTGAGAACAGCGGCGTCAGAGCGGGCAGATATACCGCTTCTGCCGGCTTCACGACATCGGACGCCAACTTCAGGGCGCCTGCGCCTGTAAGCTTCGACTGGAGCATAGCCAGGGCGGATCACGACATGAGCGGAGCTGCCTGGGATTATGACGGAAGCTTCGTCTACGACGCGACACCGAAGAGGGTCGAGATCACGGGCCTGCCTGAGGGCGTGAGCGTGAGCTATGAGGGCAATACTGCCGTCAACGCCGGAACTTACATGGCCGTGGCGACATTCGAGACAGATACTTCTGATTTCAACGCGCCTGAAAAGATGTTCTGCGAATGGAGCATCGAAAAGGCGGATCCGGACATCCGCCGCATGAGGTGGGATTACTCGCAGCCGTTCGTTTATGACGGAACGGTAAGAGAGGTAAGGCTCGAAGGCGTGCCTGAGACTCTCGAAGTCGTGTACAGCGGCGCTTCGGCGGATACCGTCGGAGAATACACCGCTCACGCGGAGCTGACTCCGAAGGATCCCGCGAATTACAACGATATATCCATCAGAGACTGTGACTGGCGCATCCTCAAGGCTTCCTATGATATGTCGGGAGCGAGATGGGAAGGCGACTTCAGGTCTGTATATGACGGAAGCGTAAAATCAGTCTACATCGCCGGCCTTCCTGAGGGCGTCACACCGGTATACACAAACAACAAAGCAGCCGCGGCAGGCGAGTACAGCGCGTCAGTCGTCTTCGAATGCGACCCTGTCAATTATCACATGCCTGAGATGGGCGGATGTGACTGGAGCATCAGCAAGGCTTCTTACGACATGTCCCGTACGGCGTGGCAGGAGACTGAGTTCGTATATGACGGAAGTGAAAAGACAGTATCGCTGGCAGGGCTCCCTGAAGGCATCACGCCTGTCTACAGCGGGAACACCGCGACAGACGCCGGCACATACGAAGCATCGGTCGAACTCGTCTATGATGAGTACAATTACGAGAAACCGTCGTTCGGCGGCTGCGTCTGGAGCATAGCTCCGGCGGTGATCGATGTCGATCCTGACGAGATACGCTGGACATACAGCAAGCCATTCGTCTATGACGGGACTCCTAAGACCGTCGCGATAGCCGAACAGATCCACGCGCCTGGTCTCTTCGAGAGACTGCGCGGCGCGGTGCCGACAGTGTCACTGACAGGCGTCCCTGAAGGCTTCGACGTGGTATATGAAGGCGAGACAGCGACGGACGCGGGCGTATATTACACATCCGCGAAGCTCGTCAGCAGCACACCGGGCAATTACAAGGAATGCGTCATCGCTCCTTGCAAGTGGGAGATACTGAAGGCTCCTATCGACATGTCAGCGGTGCGCTGGAACTACGACGCTCCGTTCACTTTCGACGGAGAGGAAAAGAGCGTATGGCTGACAGGTCTCCCTGACACGGTAGACGTGAGCTATACGGACAACAGGGCGCTCAACGCGGGCGAGTACGAGGCGATGGCTTCGGTAGAGGCAAAGGACCCTGCCAACTATGAGACTCCTGCTCCGGTAAGCGGATGCTGGTGGCACATAGAAAAGGCGTCTTACGACATGTCGGGCGCGCGCTGGGACTATGACGGCGGCTTTGTCTATGACGGCAAGGAAAAGAGCGTCAGGCTCACAGGTCTTCCGGACGGAGTCAAGGTAGAAGCGTACGTAGGCAATAAGGCCATCGAAGCCGGCACCTACACCGCCGAAGCAAGGCTCAGATACAGAAACAAAGAAAACTTCGAAGCGCCGTCAGTGCCTGAACTCAAGTGGAAGATCGCCAAGAAGCAGATCGATGTCTCCGGTGTCAAATGGGATTACGACGGACCGTTCACTTATGACGACAAGCCGAAAGAAGTGAAACTCACGGGAGTTCCTGAGGATGTCGAAGTGGTATACACCGACAACAGCAGGATCAACGCCGGAACATATACCGCGAGGGCAAGGCTCATCTACGATATGCGCAACCACGAGGCTGAGGAGATCCCTGACCTCAAGTGGAGGATCAACAGGGCCTCTTACGACACATCGGAGGCTCACTGGACGTACGAAGAGCCGTTCACATACGATGGCACTGAGAAGTCCATCTTCCTGAAGGGCATGCCGGACTCGATCTCAGTAAGATACAGAGACAACAAGGCTGTCGCCGCGGGCACCTACACTGCCAAGGCTTATCTGACCTATGACAGCGACAATTACGAGGCGCCTGAGGTACGGACTACGATCGACTGGGAGATCAAATAAGAACTTATTACATACATGAACGGATATTTAGTAGCAATAATAATACTTACACTGTGCTCTACGTTCTTCTCGGCTACCGAGACAGCGTTCAGCTCGGCAAACAAGATAAAACTGAAGAACCTTGCCGCTGACGACAACAAGCGGGCGGCTCACGCGCTTAAACTGTGCGAGGACTTTGACAGGCTGATCACTGCGGTGCTGGTGGGCAACACGATCTCGAACATCACGATGACCACCGTCGCCACCGTATACGGAATCATGATATGGGACGAGAAGATAGGCCCGACTATAGCAACCATCATGGTCACGCTGCTCGTACTGATTTTTGGAGAGATATCTCCGAAGATCATCGCCAGAGAGTACGCTGAAGAAGTCGCGCTTTTCCTCACGCCTTTCGTCAGGGCGCTCATATTCATCATGACACCGCTGACATTCATCTTCAACGGTCTGAAGATCTTCCTCAAGAAGGCCTTCGGAAAGAACGAAGAGCCGGAGTTCAGCGAGGATGAGCTGCTGACGATAGTCGAAGAGGCTGAAGCCGGCGGCGCCATCGGCGAGGAGCAGAGCGAACTCATAGCGAACGCTATAGAGTTCAACGACGTAGAGGCGATAGACATACTCACTCCGAGAGTCGACATTGTAGCGATCGAGAAGGGCACTCAGGTAGCGGAGATCAAGAAGGTCTTCAAGGAGTCCGGACTCTCGAGACTGCCTGTCTACGAAGATGACCTCGACAGCATAATCGGCGTCATCAACCAGAAGGACCTCTACAACAACAATGTCCGCACGATAAAGGACACCGAGAAGATAATCAAGCCGGTGGCATATGTCGCCGAGACCATAAAGGCGGCCGTACTGCTCAAGAAGATGCAGGCCATGAGGACGCACATCGCGATAGTCGTGGATGAGTACGGCGGGACGACCGGACTGGTCACTCTCGAAGACATAATCGAGGAGATCGTCGGAGACATCTACGATGAACACGACGCGGTCACATCCAGAGATGTGAGACCTGCGGGCAACGACAATTACATGGTCGCGGGAGGAGCCAACCTTGAGGACTTCTTCGACATGTTCGATGAAGAGATAGAGGCCGACGCCACGACGGTGAACGGCTGGGTGATGATAGAGCTCGACAGGCTCCCTAAGGCCGGAGACGAGTTCGACTATGAGTCAAGACATAAAAAATTCCATGTCAAGGTCACGAAAGCCGACGACAGACGCGCTCTTATGACGCGTATCAGGGTCGAAGACAGACCGGAAGATGAGGATTAGGCGCAAGCTGATGCCGGAAACAAATCCCGCCCGGTATCAGACGCTCAGCATGATCAGATAACTTTTGTTAAAGCTATAGGCAGACAGCCTGTTTATTAAGATAGTATCGCAGGAAGGCGGCATTCCGCTCGAGTCGGGCGGGAAAATGTTTCCGGCCGCTTGCGGTCAGAAAGGAATCACAATTATGGGTTTAATGGAGAAGATCTTCGGCGATCTCAACGCCAAAGAGGTAAAGAAGATCGAAAAGATCGTAGACGTCATCGAGTCGTATGACGAGGACATGCAGAAACTTTCCGATGACGAGCTCAGAGAAAAGACAAATGAGTTCAGAGACAGGCTCAAAGAGGGCGAGACTCTCGATGACCTGCTGCCTGAGGCTTTCGCCGTATGCCGCGAGGCAGCCTGGCGTTCGCTGGGAATGAAGCACTTCAGAGTGCAGCTCATCGGAGGAGTGGTACTGCATCAGGGACGTATCTCCGAGATGAAGACTGGTGAAGGTAAGACTCTTGTGGCTACACTGCCTGCGTACCTCAACGCGCTTGAAGGCAAAGGCGTACATGTCGTCACGGTCAACGACTATCTGGCCAAGCGTGACGCGGAGTGGATGGGCAAACTCTATTCATTCCTCGGACTCAAGGTCGGATGCGTGATCCACGCCATAGAGGGAAAGTCCCGCCACGATCAGTACATGGCGGACATCACCTACGGCACCAACAATGAGTTCGGCTTCGACTACCTGCGTGACAACATGGTCACGTACAAAGAGAACCTCACACAGAGAGAACTCAATTACGCCATCGTCGACGAGGTCGACTCGATCCTGATCGACGAAGCCAGGACCCCGCTCATCATTTCGGGAAGGGGCGTCGATTCCAGCGTGATGTACCGCAACGCCAACACATTCGTGAAGATGCTGTCGGCGGACGTGGATTACAAGGTCGAAGAGAAGGACAATCAGGTATCGCTCACTGACGAGGGCGTAAAGCTCTGCGAGGAATACTTCAAGATCGAGAACTTCTCCGATCCGGACAACATGGAACTCAACCACTATGTGCATCAGGCGCTGCGCGCGAACTACCTGATGAAGAGGGACGTCGACTATATCGTCAAGGACGGCGAGATCCTCATCGTAGACGAGTTCACCGGCCGTCTCATGTACGGAAGACGTTTCTCGAACGGACTGCATCAGGCCATCGAGGCCAAGGAAGGCGTAAAGGTCAGGTCTGAGTCGAAGACTCTCGCGACCATCACCCTGCAGAACTACTTCAGGATGTACAACAAGCTCGCGGGAATGACCGGTACCGCCAAGACAGAAGAAGACGAGTTCCGCGCCATCTACAACATGGACGTAGTAGTGATACCGACCAACAAGCCTGTCGTGAGAGTCGACAAGGAGGATTCGGTATATGCTCATCAGAAGGCCAAGTACAAGGCCATCGTAAACAGGGTCGTCGAGGCGCACGCGACAGGTCAGCCGGTACTGGTAGGTACCATATCGATCGAGATATCCGAGCTCATCAGCGACATGCTCAAAAAGCGCGGAGTAAAGCACAACGTGCTGAACGCGAAGCACCACGAACAAGAAGCTGAGATAGTAGCGGAAGCCGGAAGGCTCGGAGCCGTTACCATCGCGACCAACATGGCAGGCCGTGGTACCGACATCATCCTGGGCGGCAACCCTGAGTTCGAGGCACGCAAGCAGATGAGAAAAGAGGAATACACGCCTGAGCAGATCTCGTTCGCGACAGGTTTCGAAAAATCCGATGATCCTGAATTGCTCGAGGCGAGGGAAAGATTCCACGCGCTGCACGAACAGATCAAGGCGGAAAGAGCTCCTGAACAGCAGAAGGTCCGCGAGCTGGGAGGCCTTTGCATCATAGGTACAGAGCGTCACGAATCGAGACGTATCGACAATCAGCTAAGAGGACGTTCCGGACGTCAGGGCGACCCGGGCAATACCCAGTTCTTCATCGCTCTCGAAGACGATCTGATGAGGCTCTTCGGAGGAGACAGGATGCAGGGCATACTCGAGAGAGTCGGCATGGACGAAGACGATCCGCTCGAGGCGGGCATGCTGTCGAGATCCATCGAAAGCGCTCAGAAGAAGGTCGAGGGCAAGAACTTCTCGATACGTAAGTACGTACTGCAGTACGACAATGTCATGAACAAGCAGCGTGAGATCATCTACGATCAGCGCCGCATGGTGCTCGATGGTGAGGACATCTCGGGTTACATCAAGAACATGACATACGAGCTCATCGACGGCATCATCGATCCGGTGGTGATGGAATCGAAATATCCTGAAGAATGGGACATCAAGAGGATCACCGACGGACTCGAGCAGATAACGCCTGCTTTCAAAGGCAGATTCACCGCTGACGAAGAGTATCTGAGAGACGCTGACGAACAGAAACTGAAGGACGACATCAAGCAGATCTTCGACGAGATCTACGCTGAGAAAGAGGAAGAGATCGGCAGCGAGCAGATGAGAGAAGTCGAGCGCATGATCCTGCTCCGTGTCGTCGACAACCGCTGGATGGATCACATCGACGCGATGGATCAGCTGAAAGACGGTATCGGCCTCAGAGGCATCGGACAGCAGGATCCTGCCGTGGCATACGCTCAGGAAGGTTTCGCGATGTTTGACGAGATGATCGCTGACATCAGGGAAGAGACTGTCAAGTTCTGCTACAATGTGACCGTTACGACAAAGACCGAGAGACGCAATGTTGTAAGCGGAAAGACAAGCGCTGACAAAGAGGAATACAAGGACGATAATGCCGGTCAGGGCGGAGGCGGCAGAGGCAGAGGCAGCATGCCTGCCGCGGCTCCTAAGGCTGATAAGACCGGTAAGCAGGAGACCATAAGGCGCGACATGCCTAAGGTCGGCAGGAACGATCCTTGCCCTTGCGGATCCGGCAAGAAATACAAGAACTGCTGCGGACGCAACGTATAGCAAGATGATTATTTTCAGGAACGAAAGGAGTCCGAAATGCCTATAGCAATCATTCTCATTCTGGTAGCGGCGGTCGCGATATTCTTTTTGGTCACGTACAATTCGCTGACCAAAGACAAGAACCGCATCGAGCTTGCCGAGGTAGAACTTCGCAAGTACGAGGAAGCCGGTGATCCGAAGGATATCGACAACGCGAAGAAGTACTACAACGCTGTGCTTCGCGACTACAACAACAAGGTCGAGAGTTTTCCTACGAGCCTTGTCGCAAACATGTTCAACTTCCCTAAGATGCATACAGAGGAATTCGACGAAGGCCTCTAGAACGCATCAGACCGGTTTACTTGCTGAGCAGTACGCGGGAGAAGGATAAATGAAAAAGACAAGAAAAAGCGGCATCAGCGTCCTCAGAAGAGCGGCGGCGGTGCTGGCCATCGCGGCTGTCGCCGTAATGATGGTTCCGTTCGGGCTGAGAGGCTCGGACAGCCATGCCGACGACAACACGATGTACACGATGAATTATGATGTCACGGTCGATGTCTCAAAGAATAATTCCTATGATTATCATGAGCACCTCGACATGTATTACGTGACGGAGCATCACGGCATATACAGGTATCTGCCAATGCAGGGCCAGAGGATCAGCAATATCAGTGTGCCGGGCTACAACTATGAGACCTACACCCAGAACGGGTACGAGGTCATCAAGATCGGAAGCGGCAGCTATACTCTCACAGGTGAGAATCCATACGACATCTTCTACAACATAGCGATGTACGAGGACGAAAACAACGAGAAAGACATGCTGCTGCTGAACCTGATCCCGACCGACTGGGAGACGTCGATCGGGTCGAGCACATGTATCATAAACCTGCCTAAGGAAGCCGACCTGAGCAAGGCGAAGGTGTACTCGGGGTCTTACGGAACGGCGAGCAATGAGGACAACGCGGTCCTCGAGACAAGTGACGACGGAAAGACGATCACGATCACCGCGAAGGACATCCCCGCGCATCACGGCGTGACTCTTCAGCTCGAGCTTCCGCAGGGCTACTGGGAAGGAGCTCCGCAGTTCGGAAAAGTCAGCATCATGCATATGATGCTGTTCCTGCTCGGACCTCTCGGCGCGGTGCTGATGTGGTACATCTTCGGACGTGACAAGCACATGGTCAAGACACTCGAGTTCTATCCTCCTGAAGACCTGACACCGGGCGAGATCGGATATCTCGTCGACGGCAGGGCAGACAGGCAGGATGTCATCTCGACCATCGTCTGGCTGGCAGACAAGGGCTACATCGAGATAGAAGAACTTGACAGAAAAGAGTTCAAGTTCGTGGCGGTCAGAGAACCTGGCGCTGAGGTGCCTCATTACATCAGACTCATTTATGAGGGAATATTCCCGGGTACAGGCAAGGTGAGGACCACAAGGCAGATCGGCTCGTCATCGACCTTCGGAAGGAAATACACCAAGGCCAGAGAGCAGCTTGCCGGTATGTTCAAGGGCAGCAACGCGATCACCAGGCCTGATTCCGTCATGGCGAGATGGATGTGCACCGTCGCGGCGATCGTTCCTTCGGCGGCTTTCATCACATGGGGCTCCGTCAACGGAGATGAAATGGGAGCTTTCGGCCTGATCTGGGCTGCTCTCCACCTCCTCATATCGATCAGGCTGATGTGTTCGGTATATGACAACATCCGCTCGTCATCGAAGATCATGACAGTCGTCAAGAGCATAGG
>SVDB01000010.1:3489-10087 GCA_015058065.1 Clostridiales bacterium | reverse complement strand
GTTCCTCCGGTCTGGTATCACGGCACACGCGGCTTCGATCATTATGACTACTACATGATGGGACGCATGATGAGCGACTGCAGCGCGAGCGTCAGCAACAGCATAGTGATACCTGCGCCTTCCGGAGGCGGCAGTTCCGGCGGTGGCTGGAGCAGCGGCGGAGGCGGCGGAAGCAGCTGGAGCGGCGGAGGCGGCTTCTCGGGAGGCGGCTTCTCAGGCGGAGGTTCCGGCGGCGGCGGAGGCGGCGGCTGGTAAAAAACGCGTCAGTGGCAGCTCCGTTGCGGGCTGCCATGTCTTTACAGGACTTGAGATATGAAAAAAATCTTTATTTTCGACTTTGACGGAACCATAGCGAATACGAATGATGTCATCACCGCGTCGTGGCAGGCTACATACGAGCATTACCTCGGACACAGACTGCCTGTCAGGGAGATAGAAGCGACATTCGGCGAAACTCTTTATCACACCATCGAAGAGAAGATCCCGGGAGCGCCTTACGAAGAAGTGCGCGATTACTACAGAGCGTATCAGGATGCCCACTGTGACGGGATGGTATACGTCTTTGACGGTGTGAAAGAACTGCTTGACGAGCTGAGATCCCGCGGATGCGTGATAGGCGTCGCTACTTCAAGGACCGCGAACAGTTTTAACAAATATGTCGGGGAACTCGGCCTGGATGGTTATTTTGATGCTCTCGTCACTATGGAGGACGTCACCCACCACAAGCCTCATCCCGAGTCAGTGCTCACGGTGCTCGAAAAGCTGGGAGCGTCCCCTGATGAAGCGGTGATGATAGGTGACAGCAAGTATGATATAGGAAGCGCGAACAACGCGGGCGTGGACAGCGTGCTCGTAGGCTGGAGCCATTATATAGATGAAGATTCAATGGCCGCTGACGGCTATGAACCGACCTGGCACGCGGGAACACCCGCGATGCTGCTGGAACTGATCTGAGGTGATCATGGAGCTCGTAACATTCTTACATATCATATTTGAATCAGGTTTCGGTCTGTTCTGCGTGATGGCCGCTATATACATTCAGTTGTATGACTATGAACTGCAGGCGCCTAGGCGTGTGCTGACGGCCTTGCTGTTCGTTAACGCGGCGGTCGATTTCGCTGACTCTCTTGCGTACTTTTATCGCGGCGATATGACACGTACCGGATATGTGATGGTGAGGATCAGCAATTTCGCGGTCTTCGCTGGAATGTTCGTTCTGCTCGCGCTGGGCTGTATGCTGCTCGAAAAGGTGCTCGAAGAGAAGGGCGCCGGAGCTGACAAAAGACTGAGCAAGGCTGTATACATCATATGCGCTTTGGCTGTGCTTATCATCGCTGTTTCAAGGCTTTTCGGATCCTTATATTATTTTGACGAAAAGAATTTATATCACAGAGGCCCGGGATACGTGCTGATACCTCTTTTGGGACTGGCTGCCATCGCGCTGCTGGTGGTGCGTACGGTAAAGGAGAGGTCCGCGCTCAGCAGGAACGTATTTATCGCGTTCATGATCTGCTGGCTGCTGCCTGTAGCGGGCACTGTATTCCAGATTTTTTACTACGGGATATCTCTTACAAACATAGCCAATTCGATCGCGATCCTGCTGATCCTGGGAGTTTTTCTCAAGGAAGCGTTCGACAGTCTGTCTATAAGAGAACGGTTCACGCTCTCGGGCGAGAGCATAGAAGAGATATCCGGACGGCTGGAGAGTTTCCTTGAAAAGACCGGAACGGAAAAGCAGAACCGTATCAGGATAAGATTCACGATCGAGGATGCCCTGATCAATACGTGGCAGAACTTCGGCGATCCGACCAAAGTACGGGTCGCGGCCGGTGCCAGATTCGGAAAGCCGTTCATCAGGATCGATCATGAGGGAGATTCATTTAACCCATTCAGCAAGACAGCGGTGGATGACTGGAGCAGCAAACTGCTGACTTCCGCGGGGCTGAGTCCGACATACAGCTATTCGCACGGAAACAATACCGTGAAGATAGGACTGAGCAGGATGCGGCTCAATCCGGCTATCAGCGTGCTTATAGCCATCTTTTTCGGGCTGATCACCGGGAGCCTAACGATGATATCCCTCTCTTCTCAAGACGTAGGCTTCGTGACAGAAGAAATACTGGTCCCGGTCTACGATCTGTGGAACCGCATACTCTACAGCGTATCCGCACCTGCGATGCTGTTCATAGTCATGTCGACCATGCTGGATACACGCGAGGTATCCGAACAGGGAGGCAGCTCGGGGCGCACAGTAAGCCGGTATTTCATAATGAGCCTTATCGCCGGCATCGTTCCCATAGCTGTGATGTCGGCGCTCTATAAGGGAACGTTCAGCACGGAAGAGTTTACAAGATATACGGTCACAAATCTTCTTCATAAATTCTTCAGCGTGATACCGGAAAATCTTCTGGAACCATTCGTGGAGTTCAACTCCGCTCAGCTGATACTGATAGGAATAGTGCTTGCTTATGCCGTCATGGCGGTAGGCCAGCAGGCAAGCGGACTCGCGTCTTTCATACACCAGCTCAATATGATCAGCGCGCAGCTGGCTCAGTGGATAGCGGGTGCAATGCCTTGGTTCACGATCTTCCTTACAGCACGGATAGTGCTTGAGAACAACGCGTCGCTCCTTGGCGGCATGCTTATGGTGATACCTTTCGCGGCAGCTGTTTCTGTCGTGTTCGGAGCGGTCATACTTTTATATGTCAGCGCAAGGATGGACGTGAGCCCATCGCTGATATTAAAAAAACTCTGGCCGTCATTCGTTCTGACACTGAAAACCGGACAGGTCGCGGACTCATACGCGCTCGCGGAGCAGTGCTGCCGCAAGGAACTCGGTATCCAGAAATTATTCACCCAGAGGATGATGCCTCTCGGGCTCGTTCTGTACATGCCGATGAGCATGATAGGCATGATCTCGTTCGTCATGTACGCTGCTGTCAGAAGCCACACCATAATTACACCGGTATGGCTGCTGACGGCCATAGTGTTCGCTTTGATACTTCTCGTCGCGGCCCCGCCTATACCGGGGATCAACCTGCTGTCATACGTTGTCATAATCGGGCAGCTCGGTCTGGGCAATGAATACATAATAGCCGCGATGATATTTGATATAATATTCAATCTGTTCGCGTCCGCCGCAAATCAGATGATGCTGCAGCTGGATCTGATACTTCAGGCCGACCGTGTCGGACTTCTCAGAAAGACGAAGCTGATGGACGCGAAAACAGAAGAGTAAAACGGAGGAAACATGCTGCAACTTGATGAAATAAGAAGCCAGCTTCCGGCGCTCAAAGAGCGTGTCGAGGAAGTGGGAGGTTATCTTTGACCCGGAAGGTCTCAGAAAAAGGATAAAGGATCTTGAAGAGGACAGCCTGAAGGACGGTTTCTGGAACGACCAGAAGAATGCTCAGAAGGTGCTCAGAGAGAAAAAGTCTCTCGAGAGCAAGCTGTCTGCTTACGAGAAACTTTCAGCGGAGGCTGACGAACTCCCGGAACTCCTTGACATTGCCGAGGAACTCGATGACGAGGAAGAAGCGAAGAACGTGATCGCGGGATTCGACAGGCTCTCGGATGAACTGGAAGACCTCAGGACACGCATGCTGCTGTCGGGCAAGTACGACGACAAGGACTGCATACTCAGCATCCATTCGGGTACCGGCGGAGTTGACGCGAACGACTGGGCCGAGATGCTCGAGCGCATGTATCTGAGGTATTGCGAAAAGAAGGGCTTCAGGACAAAGATACTCGACAGGCAGGATGACGTTGATTACGGCATCAAGAGCTCGACCATAGAGGTGAGCGGCGAGAACGCGTATGGCCTGCTGAAGAGCGAGACCGGTGTGCACAGACTTGTCCGCATATCGCCTTTCAACGCGATGGGCAAGCGTCAGACCTCGTTCGCAGCGGTCGAGGTAGTGCCTGACATCGGCGACGAGATAGAAGTGAAGATCGACCCTAATGATCTCAAGATCGACACCTACAGGTCAGGAGGAGCAGGCGGCCAGCACGTCAACACCACTGACTCGGCCGTCAGGATCACGCATATCCCGACGGGCATAGTGGTCACGTGCCAGAATGAGCGCTCGCAGATAATGAACCGCGAAGTGGCCATGAAGATCCTGGTATCGAAACTGACCAGGATAGCCGAAGAGGCACACAAGGAGAACCTCAACGAGATAAAGGGCGACCAGTCGATGGCGACCTGGGGCTCTCAGATAAGAAACTATGTATTCCAGCCATATACGATGGTGAAGGACACGCGTACGGGCGCTGAAGTCGGCAATGTGGAAGCGGTCATGGACGGCGACCTTGATGTCTTCGTCCGCGCCAAACTCTCACAGGACGCGACGAAAGCGAACTCATAGACCGGGAGCAGGATGCTGAGACTTTTTGCAGGCAGGGAAAATACGGATAAAGAGCGTTTCATCTACGACTCCATCAGGGAGCACGGAGGCGAGACGCTTGTTTTAGTGCCGGATCAGTACACGCTGGTAGCCGAGGAACAGGCTCTGGCGAACTTAGGCACGGACTGTCTGTTCAACGTCGAGATACTTTCGATGAACCGCCTTGGCCTGCGCGTCCTTCAGGAGCAGGGGACAGAGTCGGTCCGCATGCTCGACAAGTACGGCAGATTCATGCTGCTTTCGATGATAATACGCGATCACGCGGACGACTTCGAGATCTTCAGCCGTGTGGCGGGCAAGGTCACGTTCACATCCATGCTCAATGATTTCATATCTGAATTCAAGCAGCAGGACTGCAGCATTGACGAGATAAGCGGGATGCTCGGAGACGGTGACGGAGACCCGATACTCGCCGCCAAACTGAAAGAACTCAGCGGAGTCATCACTGCTTACGAAGAAGCAATAGAGGGCAGATATACGGACTCCGAAGACTACATCGCGATGTATGTTTCTGCCATAAAGGACTCTTCTCTCGTGCGCGGCAAGTCGGTCTGGATATACGGCTATGACAGCATAACGCCTAAGTTCGCGGACGCTGTCATGGAACTCGCGGAGACTGCGGAGTCAGTGAACTTCGTGATCAACAGAAGCGACTTCGGACTTGACGAAATGCTGTCAGCGTCGCTGACAGCTCTCGCGGCAGGCAGGGGGATAGACTGCAGCCTCGAAGAGATCGGCAGCGCATACGCCGTGGCTAAATCCGAGACCATCACGCGTATAGAACGCGGCCTGTGGAAGGACGTGTTTTCAGAAAAAGAGAAGGCCGCGAACGCTGATTTCGTTCCTGAAGACCTGACGCTCGTATGCGCGGCGAATCCTTATTACGAGGCGGAAAGCGCGGCGGCGTACATCTGGCATCTTGTCCGCGATCTCGGGTATAAGATGCGCGAGATCCAGGTCATAGCTAATGACGAAGGAGCGATGCAGCCTGTCATCAGACGAGTATTCGCGGAATACGGACTGCCGGTCTTCGCTGACAGCTCGCGTGACATAACCGACAGCGCGGCAGTCGGGTTCATTGTGAATCTGATCGATTTCACGGCTCATCCGGGCTATTCGCAGTTCCTCTTCGCGATGCTCAAGACAGGACTGTCGGGATTTGACGACAGCGATATCGAAGACCTCGAAAACTACGCCAGAGAGTATCATGTGAAAGGCACTATGTGGGACAGGCCGTTCAAATACGGCAGGGACACGACCGGCGAAGAGGAGTTCGGACGTCTTGAGACGATGAGGGAGCGCGTATCCGCGGCAGTCTCGAAACTCAGGGACATCGCAGGCGCGGAAAACGTCAGCGGTTTCATAAAGGGCTTCAGGAAGTATCTTGATGATGAATGGAAACTGGCTGAGCGCGTCGCAGAAGCGGCGTCCGCGCAGGATGAAGCGGGACTTCACGATGAAGCTCAGCGCCTGACTCAGAGTTACGATAAGGCCATGGAGCTGCTCGGGCAGGTAGATGAGATAATGGGCGGTCACGCGATGGATCTCGAGGAGTTCAGCGAGATCTACAAAGCGGGTCTTTCGGATGTCGAGGTAGGCGTGATCCCGCCGACCATTGACGGCCTTTCGATGGGTACGATGATCAGGACCAGACCGCGCCGTATGAGGGCGGCGGTCATTCTCGGCGCCTGCGAGGGCACACTGCCGCTGAAGCCTGAGACTGAGGGGCTTTTCTCGATAGACGAAAAGGAATACTTCAAGCAGAAAGGATTCCCGCTGGGCAGCCTCAGCGAGATAAAAATGAACGAAGAGAACGCCGCGATGTACCGCATGATGGCGCGGCCTTCCGAAAAGATATATATAAGCTACTCTTTGACAGATACTGACGGCAACGACAAGAGCCCGTCGCCTGTCATAGAGGCTCTCATGGCGCTATTCCCGAGGATAAAGGTGGACAGGCTGACGAAAAGAGACATCGTCAGCGAGGGCTCGCCTGAGGTGCTCAATACTGCGGGAGACGGCATGAGACATCTGATAAACCGCATAAAGTCGGGCGATCAGAAAGACACGCCGGATGCCGTCACGAAGGCGATGCTGAAGTGGTACTCCGACAACCGGAGAGAGGAACTCGATACCATGCTGAAGGCTGCAGCCTACGACAACGTCGTGAAGCCTCTTGGCCGCGAAACCGC
>SVDB01000010.1:0-3389 GCA_015058065.1 Clostridiales bacterium | reverse complement strand
CCGATCGAGGCGTTCAACGATAAGACCGTGAGCCAGACGGAAAGCGTGCTCGCCAGGCAGGCGGAAGACGAGTTCAGGCTCAAGGGAGCTTTCATCGATGAAGAGGGCGTGCTGAAGGCTATGCCCGAGAAAGTGCTCGCGTCCTCGAAGAACCATGTCAGCCGCGAGGAGTACGAAGATATACGCGAAGACGTGATGGCGCGCATAGAGGAGACAGCGTCCGGGATACTCAGCGGAAAGATCGGTATAAATCCGCTCAAAAACGACAGCAAACTCGCGTGCGGTCTTTGCAATTACAGATCCGTATGCAGACGCGACCGCGGATATTCCGGCAATTACTACCGCGCGCTGAAACCAAAACCGAAGAAAACCGAGAAATAGTATGTCTATAGAGATAACATCAATAGGAAGCAGCAGTTCAGGTAATTCATATATAATACGCGCCGGCGGGCATGTCATTCTGCTTGATGTCGGGCTGACCGCGAAAAGGATATGCGAAGCCCTCAGCGAACTGGATATAAGCCCTGAAGATGTCGACGCGGTGCTCATAACTCACGAGCATGTCGACCACGTGAGGAGCGTGAGAGCGATAGCCCGTAAGTGCGGCAGCGCTCTGGTATACGCCAGCAGGGGCACGTTCGAGAACACTGAGAATTTCTGCCATGTGCCCGAAGAGAGACTGAGGCTGGTAGGCGCGGGCGAAATAGCGGAGATCGGCGATCTTCAGATAAGCACATTCCCGCTCAGCCATGACGCCGCTGAGCCTATCGGCTACGCAATAGAGGTCGGAGGCGAAAAACTCGCGGTGGTGACAGACACCGGAATAATAACAGACGAGATCTATGAGGCGATACACGATGCCGGGACACTGGTGTTCGAGGCGAACCACGATCTGGAGATGCTGATGTTCGGAGGCTATCCGTACCGCGTCAAGGTAAGGATAAAAAGCGACAACGGACATCTGTCCAACGACTATGCCGGAGAAGTCCTTGCGAGGATACTTGAAGACAGAAGGGAGCAGCGCGAAAAGCATCCGGACGGAGTCTTCGCGGAGCCGCTGCGCATAATGCTGGCTCACCTGAGCTTCCATAACAACATGCCTCTGTTCGCGAGGCAGACAGTTGAAGACGCGCTCACAGCGGCAGGCTTCAGAAAGGGCAGCGATTATCTCATAGAGGTCGCGGCCAGAGAAGGCCTTACATCTATGCCGCTGATCCAGGACAGCGGCGCGCTGTAAGAATTAACCGGAAAGCGAAAGGGAGCGGAAAAACCGCGGCTAAAGAAATATGCTGAACATACGGATCATCTGCGTTGGAAAGTTCAAGGAAAAATACTGGGAGGCAGCATCAGCCGAGTACATGAAGAGGCTCGGCGCGTACTGCAATGTGTCGGTGATCGAAGTCAAAGAGGAGAAACTGCCGGCTCACGCTTCACGCGCGGACGAAGAGAATGTAATAGTTAAGGAAGGAAAGTCGATACTCGAAAAGATCGGCGCGGGCGACTTCGTGATCGCTCTTGACATCGGCGGCCGCGAACTTTCATCAGAGGCTTTCGCTGCTAAGATCGCGGACATATCTTTTACCGCCTCTACGGTCGACTTTATAATTGGCGGCAGTCTGGGATTGAGCGCGGAAGTCAAATCGCGCGCCGGTCTGAGGATGAGCTTCGGACCGATAACGCTGCCGCACCAGCTCGCGCGCGTAGTGCTGCTCGAGCAGATATACCGGGCATTCAAGATAAACGCCGGCGAGACTTATCACAAATAACGGGATGGGGACAGGTACAGGAAAGTTAAGGAAGGACGGACAGTAATGGCAAACAAATACAGCAAAAGCAATACGTCAAAAAAGGCAGCGGAAGAGAAAACGATGCAGGATTATGAGGAACGCCGCAAAAGGCTCAACAGAGGCGCCAAGATCATGGCGCTGATACTGGTGGCCGCGATGATAGTTTTTTATGTGATATCAGCAGGAATGTTCCTCTGGAATTAAGAAAACAGCCTATTATATGAAAAAATACGGATAAGAAAACTAAAAGACGCTTAGGCGTTTTTTGTTTTGCTTTGTATTTTCAGTTTTAATTCGACAAACAGAAAAAGCGTACCGCAAAAGTGTGATAAAATATAAACAACTATATTTTGTTTTCGGTTAATAGGGTTATTGACTCATATACAGGAGGTGCCTATGGAACTACAGATTCAAGACCTGGTCACCTCTATCCGCAAAGAGGGGATAGAGGCGGCAAATGCCGAAGCGGAGACCATTATTGCAGAAGCGAAGAAAAAGGCAGATTCGATCGTTTCCGGAGCGAAGACTGAGGCGCAGCAGTACAAGGATGCTGCTGAAAAAGAAATCAACATTCTTAGAGAAAGCGCTGCAGTCAGTGCCGAGCAGGCGAAGAGAGATGCCGTCCTGGCTTTCAAGACAGAGATCCAGGGAGAATTCGAAAAGATCCTTGCGGCTGACATCCGCAAAGAGCTTACCGGTGAATCGCTTGGCAAACTGATCCGCGCGGCGGTTGCCGGTGAGAATGTTGCAGATTATGCCGCGGAGGTATCCGAAGTCGGCGACGCTCTCAAGAAGGAGCTCGCTCAGGAGATCAAGGACGGACTGGAGATCAGACCGACGAAGGACGTACAGCAGGGATTCCGCCTTGCAGCCAAGGACGGATCCGGCTATTTCGACTGTTCAGATGACGGAATCATGGAGATGCTGATGCCATACTTCAGAGATCTGGACTTCCAGTAAAGGAGGTACAGTATGGCTTCGTATTATTATCTGATAGCAAGCCTGCCTGAACTCAGAGCGGACGGAGATATGCCTATCACTTACAGCGAATTTCTGTCCTGCTGCCAGTCGAATGTGAGCGAAGAGAAGTATCAGCTTCTGAAGGATCTCACCCTTGATTCTACTGAAGGCCCGCTTGTCGATGAATGGTCGCGCTTCTACGGTATGCTCACCAAAGAGCTGAACTATCAGAGAAGCATGAACCTCGGCAGGAGCTACTCATCCGCTTACGATAAGGACGGTATCATAGCCCAGGCGGTTGCCGCCGCGCTGTCGGCGAAGAACCCGCTTGAAGCAGAGAAAGTCCTGCTTGAGTATGAATTCGAAAACCTCGATTCACTGGTCGGACTTCATATGTTCGACGACTATGTACTGTTCGGATATGCGATCAAATTGAAACTGCTAGAGAGGCTGAACTGCTTCGAGCAGACGAAGGGCAAGGCTGAATTCCAGTCACTGTTCGACGGGATACAGCAGCGCGTATACAGTTTGTAACAGGAGTGTTATATGAAAACAGAAACAGGATATGTAGCCGGAGTCAACGGAAACCTGATAAAAGTCGATTTCGATGGCTCCGTTCGCAAGAATGAAGTCGGTTACATC
>SVDB01000063.1 GCA_015058065.1 Clostridiales bacterium | reverse complement strand
AAACAGTCAATAATAATAGTCGTTTTTGCATTATTTGCTCAGAATTGGACTATTTTGCATCAAGTCAATAATCAAATCAATCATAAAAATAGTCCGATTCGCATTTGCTGCGAAAAATCGGACTATTATCAAATCATTTATCCGCAGAATTTTTTCTTCATGTACGCGATCCGCAGCGTTTCCATTATCTGCGTCGTCGGCGCGTTCGTCATGAAATCGAAGCCGTGCATGGTGCCGTGCGTATCGTGGAATTCCACCTCGATGCCCGCTTCCTCGAGGAGCTTGCTGTACAGGATACCGTCATCGCGAAGCGCGTCGAATTCCGCCACCTCGATATACGACGGAGGCATGCCCTCGAACGTGTCCACCTGAACAGGCGACTTGAGCTCGAGTGGTGTTTCTTCCGGATGTGGGTCTATGAAAGGCTTCACCTTCTTCGACAGCGTCGAGTTCCAGACCGGCGTGTCCGTATATTTGCGGAACGATTCGCTCTGGCTGCGGTTGTCAAGGAACGGATAGATCAGCAGCGTGAACAGCGGCCTGATGCCGCTTTCCCTGTCGCGCGCCATGAGACATGACGTGACCGCCAGAGTCCCGCCGGCACTGTCACCGCCCAGACCGATCCTGTCCGGATCGATACCGATCTCATCGGCATGATCGTGCAGCCACACGAGCCCGGCGTAGCAGTCCTCCTGCGGGTACGGAAACGGGAACTCAGGCCCAAGCCTGTATTTCACGTACGCGACGACGCAGCCCGCGTCCTTCGCGTAGTTGGCGGCGTGCCTGTAGTGCGCCGAAGTTCCCTCGAAAACGAAGCCGCCGCCATGGATGTTATAAAAGCAAGGCGCGGGCTTTTCGATCCCAACCGGCGTGATCAGCATCATCTCGATCTCGCCGCCCCTGAACGCAGGGATCTTTACCGTCCTGATATCCAGCTCCGGATCTTTGTACAGCGACTTAGGAACGCGATACAGTTTGTTGGCGCGCTCGATGCTCCTGCGGCTGATCGACTGCGTGTACAGGCTCAGCGGCAGGAACTCCTTATTTATCGGATATTTTCTTTTCTTCATAGTTTTTGACCCTTTACCCCTCTGACTGCAAAAGCCGGACGGTCCGGTCCCTAAATATACGTCACCGTCTCTGCCAGCGGCTTTCTCGATCCGTGGTTCGCGAGCGGGCCGCCCTCTTCAGCCGCGTAGCCGAGATCCATCAGCATAAGGATCTCTTCGTTTTCAGGCAGTCCGAGCGCCTCAGCAGCTTTGTCAGGGTCGAAGAAATTGACCCAGCAGCTGTTCACGCCCTCGTCCGCAGCGGCAAGTATCATGTGAGTCGCTACGATGGTGGCGTCCTCATCTCCGGAATCCTTTCTCTCGCCCGGATAAGTGAACACGTTGTTCTTGTCGAACGCAACGACCAGGACCGTCGGCGCGCCATAGCGGCACGGCGTGACCGAGTCGATCTTCGCGAGCATCTCATCGGACTGCACCACATAGATGTGCTGTTCCTGCAGATTCTTCGCAGTCGGCGCGAGCCTTCCGGCAGCCAGGATAGCCTCGATCTTTTCCGGCTCGACGTGCTTGCCGGTATACTTCTTGCACGAATAACGCTCTCTTACTACATCTTTGAATTCCATCGTTTTGTCCCCCTTTTTCTGGTTTCTATTTTTTATATGCTTTTTTGTTTTATATCAGCCCGTGCAGCGACCTGATTATCCTGGCAGTCAGGCCCCATATGGCGTGACCCTCGTAATCGATATAGTCCGTTTCGCCGGTCGTCCTGTAATCCATGTAGCGCAATAGATATTTCAGGAGTTTTTCAGGAAGCTCCTCGTCCGGAGTCGCGGCGAGATCGTAATGCACCGGCGGATTCTCAGCCAGCCAGTCCAGCGGAAGCAGGAATACTCCATCGACCTCGCATTCCGACAGTTCGAGCTTCCCGATGTCATCGACGCGAAGGTCGGCAATGACTGGGTATATATCCCTGACTTCTCCCATCGTCGTCGGATCCAGTTCGGAGATCACCTCTATGCTGTCCGGCCCGATCCCGAGCTCTTCGCAAGCCTCCCGGACCGCCGCATCGACTACAGACTCTCCCGGCTCGACTCTGCCGCCCGGAAAGCATACCTCTCCCGGCTGCCTCACATGCCGCGAACGTACTTCGAGCAGAAGCGCGTCACCGGCCGCGGTCCGCACCCGCGGAACAAGTATCGCGTACTTATGGTCCGTCATTTCACAGCCTCTCCTGAAGTTCAGACATTATCATACGGTGATAGGTGATGTGCCCCATCTCGTCCGCGAGGCAGTACACGAATGGATCCGGCTCGCCGTCCTCAAAATACACGAGCATGTCGAATTCATCGCTGTCCGCTTCCTCGACATGTACCCTGTCTGAGTACTTGCGGAACACATCCACTACCTGCTCCATAGTCGTCCCGTGCTTTTCGAGCGTCCCTATCAGTTCGACCAGGAACGGCTCATCAGGCACATTGTCGCGCACATATACGGACGCTTTCGGATCCATGTGCAGGCAGAAACGCTCGCCCTTGTGAGTCGCCCTGCCCGGACCCAGCCTGTCTTCGGCAAAATCAAAGAATCCCCCGAGCGTCTTTTCCATCCCAGCAGCGTCACAGTCAGTGCCCAGGATATGGTTGAGCGCGCTCAAAGGATAATACAGCCACCTGCTGTTTTCGCTGAAGCCCAGCTTGATGTGCTGCTCTTTGATCACATAACAAATATTCTTTTCAAGTTCCGCATAGTTCGGCTTCATCATTCTTTTTTCTGCAGCGACTTCGCGAAACGCTTTATCTCGACACCCGGATCGTGGTTCTTGGTCTGCAGCGACAGGTGTGACTCAGGCGTCACCGCGCTGTAAGCGTAAGCCTTGCGGATCGCCTTGTCGTAATCCGTCTTAGCCATATGCGTCACCACCAGATTGAGCGTGCCCCTGAACTTCGGGCTGTACTGCTTCAGGAACGCCTTGCCGACCACGCACGGCATCTCAGACCATGTAGGCATCGCGACGATGACCCTATCGTACTTATCCCACTCAGGCTCTCCGCCGATGATCTTCACTTCAGGCAGTTTCCTGAACGAGTCGACGCAGCTCACGAGGTATCCCTTCACGCCGCTGCGATCCTTCCCGTCAGTGTACTCGAAGAGATCCGCGTCAAGCAGTGCGGCCAGCTTTTCCATTATCGATCTTGTACGGCCGGTCCGGCTGTAGTAAAAACAAGCAGTTTTCATCTCGTCACTCCTTTGCCAGCTTCTCTCCCATCACTCCGCCTCGAACACGGCGATGTACTCTACGTCTTCTGCAACGTCAACAGTGATCACGGACTCAGTCGAGAAATCCTCGCCGTCCTTTGTCCACTTCACGAACTTCCAGCCCTCTTCAGCCCTGGCCTTGATCACATAAGTCTGAGGCTCGGTCAGGTTCACCACTGTTGACTGGTAAGGGTGCTCGTCATCGAACTCGACCTCCTCATCCGCGAGGCCGTAAGCGATCTCGCCGACTCCGTCAGTATTGATCCTGAGGGTCGCGATCACGTCAGGAGTCACCTCTTTCACGAAATGATAAGTGTCTCCGCCTTCGACCTCCATCATAAGACCATCGTTCCCCTCTTCAGAGATCGTAACGATATAGTCGCCTTCGTAGTCGTCGTATTCGGTATCAAGATTGCCGTGGAGCGTCTCGCCCTCCTGCGGTATGTAGAAGCCGTGGATCTCGTCGCCCATCATCGCGGTGACAGCCCACATGCCTTCGTACCCTTCCTCTTCAGCCGGGAAAACCATCAGGTAATTGCCATCCTCGTCAGAAAACAGGCCTTCACGCGTCCAGGTGAAATCACCGCTTCCGGAGTCCTTCGACCCGCCGCACGCCGTGAGCCCCACGACCAGTGTCAATGTCAGTAAAAGATAAAACAGTTTTTTCATGTCACAAACCTCTCATTCCTTATTCAGTAATATAGTCGAGAAATTCGACCCGTCCGTCATCTATATGGTAGATCGCTCCCGCGACAACAAGCCCCTCCGGATCATGTACCGGATGGATCTCAAGTTCGCGCCTTATCACTTCGACTCCATGCCCCACATTGAGGCAGCTCGCCCTGAACGCGTCAGTCTCATCTCCTATCGCGAGCGAAATATCCCTGATGATCGAGTCGATGAATCCGCCCGCGTGGCCCTTTATAGCCGCGTCGACCGCGCCGCAGCCGGTATGGCCAAGTACAACGATAAGCTTGGTCCCCAGATGGTCCGCCGCATACTCGATGCTGCCGAGCTGGTGATCGTCTATGACGTTGCCGGCCACTCTGATCACGAACAGTTCGCCGATACCGGCAGAGAATATGCTTTCCGGTATCACGCGCGAATCCGAGCACGTAATAATTATGGCATACGGATGCTGCCCATTCAGAGCTGTATCCCTGCGGAGCGCAGGCGAAACATCCCCCTTAGCGGTATCCGCGCAGAGGTATTTCAGGTTGCCGTCTATAAGTCTCTGTCTGGCTTCTTTTGCGTCGATCATTGTTCTGAAAATATCTGCTCCAGCGCTCTGCGGCAGGCACTGAAAGTAACAGTTTTCGCTTTTTCGATTGCAAGGTCCTCTTCTGTCCGCTCCGCTGCCGCGTCTTCTGCCTGAGGCTCAGCGAAAGGCTGAACCTTGCCCATGACCTCCCTGATCTCCTCAACGACAGACTCGTCATTCAGGCGGCCGTCCTGGATGATCAGAAGCAAGTTGTTCAGATAATTGAGCATGGTCTCGAGTTCCATCTTGTACAGTATGGAGCCTTCGACTTCCTGCATGGCCTCAAGCTCGATGATGCCCAGTTTGATTTCTTTAACGGCCCTGGCATCCTGAAGCATACCATGCACCTTCTCTTTCGCGCTTGCGGCAGCGGCAGTTGTCTGGTCCTTGGCATTCCGCATAAGCTCTCTTGCCTTACCGCCTTCGTCCATCAGTTCTTTTGCCCTGTCAGCGACCTCGCCCGCGACATTCCTAGCCGCCTCACCGGCGTCCTCCGCCAGATCTTTGGCTCTTTCCAAATACTCGTCAAAATTACCCATCATTATTCCCCTTATTTATTAATGATTCTGTTCCGCCAGCTCCATGTTTCAGCGGAATCAAAATGCCTTGACATAATAATGCAAAACCATCAGATCGATCATGAAAACGATCACGATCAAAGTGATCCACGCCCGCCTTTTGGTCTTCACGCAAAAGTAGACCAGATAAGGGCAGAACGCAAGTATTAAATACAGGATTCCATTTATAAGAATATCCATTGACGCTCCTTAAAGTTCACGCAAAACAAGTATCGTAGTCCCAAGGTTGTCGCCGGGCTGAATGCGTAGCACCTTTGGATGATACTTGTACTCATCGATTATCATATCCTTCAGACTGGTGCCACGATTGTAGCCGTGGATCAGTTTGATCTGATAAGTGCTGTCATCAGCCTGCTTCAGCGCTTTGTCAATGATCTTTATTGCCTCATCACGGAACATGCCGTGGAGGTCGATTGTGATTATTGGGCTACTCATTGTGATTCTTTTGCTTCAGCTCTGTGTATTTTGTCGCGCTTCCAATGGCCAACTCAATAGGATATTTTGCCTCATTTTTATCCATTTTGCTATTGATGATTTCATCTTCATCCAAGCCAAGTTCATCAAGCATATTGCGACAATAGACCATCACATCTGCAAGTTCTTCTTTAACATGCTCCAAATCAAAATCAGTATCGCTCCACTGGAAACATTCCAGCAATTCGCTCGCCTCAATCGAAATGCTCTTGGCGAGATTTGCCGGAGTGTGATACTGCTCCCATTTTCTGTCAGATGTGAACTTTCTGATTCTGTTTATTGTTTCGTTATTCATAATTGTCTAAAGGCGATATATACATACATCTCATTTGCATTTGTTTTTTCTATCATTAGAGGCCCCCCAAACAATGCTTTGAAGTATCTACATATTTATTATACAAGAGTTTAAGTTCAACACAAACAAATACCACCACTAATAACCTTGCTCGTTTTTTACCTTAGTGTTTTGATCTTTAACTACATTTGCCTACCACTATTTCAAATTCCTGCATTATAAAAATATGCAATTTAGTAAAATGATTCAAAAATGGAGTAGTTCCCCACTCCATTACTATCTACTGTCTGGCATAATTATTTATGGTCTTTTCATCGCTGGTAACATAGTATGCCTTTATCATTATTGATGGCTCATGTGATGTTTTTTGTTACAAAAGATCATAGGTTTATCTAATCATCTTCACATAACAATATCCCCGATTATGCTTCCATTACGCAGAGCACTCCTCTGTCGACCACGTAGAGTACCTTGCCCTCTGCCTTATCACCGATCTTGTCGTAGATTCTGCCTGCGCTGTAGCTCTCGCCGATTGTCGTGCCCACGCTGTTGGCCACATAGCCCACAAGACCGAGCCCCTCGAGTTCAACTTTGATGGCTTCCCTGTCGAACGGATTGTCAGGCTCCTTTATGAGCTTGACTGTCATTCCCTTCTCAAAGAAATCTTTGCCGTAATAGAAGGATGTGCCTGTGATAGTAAAATAAATATCCATTTTGATCATGATGATTCCTCTCTTTCTGTATGCCTAAAGTGTGATTTTTAATGAGTGCGGCGGGAGCCGGCAAAGGACTTAGGTGCCGGATCACTGCCGGCTCCCGCGAGCAAAAGGGTTTGAAAGGAGCTCTATTCTACTTCAAATACGAAGTCCTCGATTTCCAGATCCCAGTTATCACTGTATGCTTCGATCGTCAGCTTGAAAGGCTTGTCAGGATCAAGACCTTTGAACCTGATGACGCCCTCTTTGGTTGCGCCGTCAAGCACCTCGTCGATGTCGAGATCCTCAGTATAATAGTTATACTCATGCTCGAACTGCTTGCCGTCCTGTATAGCCTTAGCGCTGTATGTGTATACTGAAGCAGAATCGCCGGTATCATTCTTTACCGTTATGTATACTCTTGCCTCATTCTTCGCGAATTCGACTCTGTCGAGTGTAACACTCAGACCATACTGATCCTTGGTCTCGCCGATCTCTTTCGTGCTTTCAGCAGGAGCGTAGACATCGTCATACCCGCCTACTACCACGGTCTCAGCGTTGATCTCCAGAAGAGTCACTTCGCCGCCCAGCATGTTTTCACCGGTGAATGTTCCGGCAATTTCGCCATCGACGCTGATAAAGTCATCTTCTTTGACTGCGCCGACTGATTCCTTATCCGCGTATACCAGGAATGACTGATCATAGTTTTCAATGTCGTACCACGCCTGGATGGCAATGGTATCTCCATCCTTTTCAACGCTGAATACCTGTCCGGTGATCTTGATCCACTTGCCTTTGAACGCGTCACCGTCATGGAGTGCGGCATCAAAATCGCTCTCCTCGATGTATACTCTGTCCTCAGGAGCGGTCTCCGATGAACCGCAGCCCACCATACAGAGCATTACCGTAAAGACTGCCATTATAATGGCCAGATATTTTGTGAGCTTTTTAGACATATTGTTCCTCCCTTTCATATAAAAGCATTTAAAGCATCAATTCTTACTGTGAACTGAAGTCTGAAGTGTGTTCCGGCATCTTCAGTATATTGGATTATGTGGGTCAAAAAACGCCCTTCGACCGGCAGCCGACCGAG
>SVDB01000062.1:2522-7800 GCA_015058065.1 Clostridiales bacterium | reverse complement strand
CCCTGCTGGAACGCTGATACCGTCACATAAGTCCCGCTGCGCTTCTCATCTTCGCGGTGCTTCATGCCAAGCAATTCCCTGTCGCTGTATGGCTTGACGCCAAGTTCAAACGCCTTGTCCACGGCGCTGAACGTCACTTCCGTCCTGCCGTTGCTCACGCTTGCCCATCTGGTATCGAAGCGGCTGCCGCTTTCCTGAGGTTTGATGTTAGGCTCGGTCATGTCCGCGACCTTGCACGAGACCTCTTCTATAGGGAACTGGTCTTTCATGTCCGCGTATGATTCACCGCTCCTGCCGTAATACTTCACGTCGTCGAAACTCTCATCGAACCTGAAGACCTTGCCGAATCTCGGCACGTTCCCTCTGCCCTTTGCGCAGCGCAGTCTGCTGGTGACCAGAATGGCCTTTCCGCTCTCATCGGCCGCCTCATATGTATCCGTGCATTCGAACTCATTCTTTTTGCAAACGATCCTCGAAGTCACGGTCAGCTTCTTTTCTTCTTTCTCTATCGAAACCAGTTCGGTCTTCTGATCGACAAAGTCCTTCATGGCGTCACCGACTCCGAAGAATATGTAGTCGTTATCGACCGGCGCGCGGAACACTATCGTGAACGGGTCTTCAGGCGTTACAAGAGTGTCACCTATCCTGAGAGAGATCTTTCCGTCTTTTTCATCAAGCAGATCGCCTATCGGATACCTTCCGGCTCCCGAAGGCCTTCCCGGTATATTCTCCTTGATCACAAGCTGCTCTGTCGCGGCCACGGATCCTGTCTTCCTGTCGACCGTAGTGATGGTCAGCAGGCAGTCGGTGCCGGCCTCATCGGCAGCTTTTATGTGCTCCGCTGTCGCGATCCTGACCTTTTGTCTCTCAAGCGGATCGCAATAAGGAGTCATGCTTTCTTCACTTCCGTCGCTCCAGCTGAGCCTGAGTTCGTATCTCATGCCCCGCGTGAAAGCCTTCGTGTTGAACAGCTCAAATTCATCTCCGCCCAGCCATGTGACACGTATCGGTCTGTAGATGAACTTCGTGATCTTCGCTGCGGTAGAAGGCGTACGGTCAGGATAGAACATGCCGTCGACACAGAAGTTCTTGTCGTGCTCCCACTCTCCGTGGTCTCCGCCGTATGTATAACTGCCGTCATCGTGCAGCACGGCATGATCGACCATCTCCCATACACAGCCTCCGATAAGACTGTCATGCGAGTAGATCTCCTTCCAGTAGTCTTCCATTCCTCCCGGACCGACGCCCATTGCGTGCGCGTATTCGCAGAGAAAGTAAGGTCTGTCGCAAAGCTGCTTTATCTTGTACTTCTTTTCTCCTATCTCGTGCACGCGCTCTGAAGGCGGATACATCTCGCTCGCGACATCATACGCCTTCTTTTTCGTGTGAATGGCGCTCTCATAATGTACAGGGAGCGAAGAATACCTTTTGAGATATTCGTATTCCCTGTCCGTATTGTAAGTGCCGCCGGCTTCGTTTCCGAGGCTCCACATCACGATGGAAGGATGCATCTTGTCTCTCTGATACATCCTTGCCGCGCGGTCGACATAGTGCGCCTCCCACGCAGGATCGTCGCTTATGCGGTTATAGCTCGGTGGCAGTTTATGCACGTATGTGCCGTGCGTCTCGATATCCGCCTCGTCTACCACATATATCCCCAGCTCATCGCAGAGTTCGAGAAGATAAGGGTCCGGCGGGTAATGCGACGTTCTCACCATATCGATGTTGTACTCCTTGCAGAGCTTCATGTCGCGTTCGATATCTTCAGGAGACATCGTATAACCGTTCTTCGGATCCGTGTCGTGATGGTTCACGCCGTGGAATTTTATGAGACGGCCATTGACCAGGAATCTGTCGCCCCTGATCTCAACTGACCTGAAGCCTACACGCTGCTTAACGCAGCTTCCCTCGATCTCATAATACAAGTCGTAAAGTTCAGGAGTCTCATCACTCCACTCTATAGGTGAAAGGTTCCGGAACGTGAATTCCGCCCTCTTCCCCTCGGACTTTATGGTTTTCGTTTCGTGTATGCCGCGGCCTTCGAGCGTGAAGGTCACTTCCGCGTCCTCGATGAGTTCTGCCCTCGCCGTCGCGAACCACGCTCCGCTCACCTTTCTTGTGATGACATCCACGTCCTCGAAGTCGTTGCCTTCGGATATCCTTAGAAGTACGTCACGGAATATCCCGTTGTTGCGGAACATGTCCTGATCCTCAAGATAAGTCCCGTTGCACCATCTGTGCACGACCACCACGAGCTCGTTCTGCCAGTCATGGAGATACGGAGTAAGATCGAATTCCGCGGTATTATGCGATCCCTCGGTATATCCGACATAGTGTCCGTTCAGGTATACATCGGCGCAGCTCGCCACGCCAAGGAATGAAACGATATACCGCCTTGGAGGAGCGTCCGGACCGTCGGTCATGAAAATAGTCCTGTACACACCGATGAAGTTGTATTCCTCACCCGGATCCTTCCATCTCGGTCCGAGGCCGTAATCCGAGCCCTGAAGGCTGAACACCCTGCCCGCTTTGTCCCGCTCCGGGATCTTCGGAGGATCATACGGAAACTGATATCTCAGATTAACGTAGAAAGGTTTATCGTACCCTCTGAACTGCCAGCACGAAGGAACATCGATCTTATCGAATCTGAGTGAGTCAGTGTCCAGAATGTCAGGCAAATCAGAAGGCCTCGGGTAGAATCTGAAGTCCCAGTCACCGTTAAGGCATATCACCTTAGGCGATCTGTACCTCTTGTCCTTCCCCTTGGCCTCATCTGCGGACTTTCTGTCCGGGTATGGTATGAAATAGCTCCTCGGAGCCAGCTTGTTGTCTTCGAAAACATTGAAATCGCAGTAATTTGTCTTGTTGAGCCTGTATATCATCAGTTATGCCTCTTTTATTTAAGTACGTTTGTAAGCGCCTTCATCATTACGTTTATATCTATAGGTTTGGCTATATGAGCCTGCATGCCCGCCTCAATGGCTGCCTCCTCATCTTCCTTGAACGCGTTGGCAGTCATCGCCAGTATAGGGATGTTCGCAAGCGCCGGATCATCGAGAGGCGAAAGATACCTGTCCAGTGGTTTCGTCATATCTCTTCTATGCTTATCCATTTAAAATGTCCCTCAGTCTTTGATCAGGCTCTCCAGTGTCTCGTAAAGAGCTTCCGGCTGTATAGGCTTGGTGAGATGAGCGTTGAGTCCCGCCTGTAAGCTGCGCTGAACATCTTCGTCAAACGCGTTCGCTGTCAGAGCTATGATAGGGGTCTCCTTTGAGTCGGTCCTGTCCATAGCGCGTATCCTGCGCGTGGCTTCTAGTCCGTCCATCTCAGGCATGCGCATGTCCATAAGGATGGCAGCATAGTATCCCGGCTCGCTGGCAGCGAACTTCTCTACGGCTATCCTTCCGTTTTCAGCCAGATCCACGTCAATGCCGCGGACAGCAAGCACCATCATCATGATCTCGGCGTTTATCTGCACGTCCTCTGCAAGGAGCACATGGCGTCCATTGAGGTCGGCCTTGTTCTTTTCAGTAGATATCACGCCCTTGCGCTTCATGGCGCTGCTGAATTCCTCAAGCACAGTGCTGGCAAACAGCGGTTTAGACAGGAAACTGTCTACTCCCGCCGCGATAGCCTCATCCTGAACATCATCCCAGCGGTACGCTGTGAGTATGATTATCGCGGATTCGTGACCGATCATCTCCCTCATCCTGCGTGTCGTTTCAATGCCGTCCATCTCAGGCATCTTCCAGTCGACGAGTATCAGATTGTAAGGATCGCGTCTCGCGTGGCGGAGTTTTACCTTTTCTATGGCTTCATGTCCGGAATACACTATTTCAGCAGCGACTCCGGCCTTTTCCAGTATCAGTTTGGCGTGCTCGCAGGCGATCGGATCATCATCGACTACCAGCACTGTCATTTCGTCAGGGCGGACGACTCTTTCAGTTTCCGATTCTTCATGTCTGGAAGTATTGAGCAGAGTGACCGTAACATAGAATGTAGAGCCGACGCCCTTCTCGCTTTCGACCTCGATGCTGCCGTTCATCATCTCAACGATGCTCTTGGTGATCGCCATGCCGAGACCTGAACTGCCATATTTGTTTGTCATCGACAGATCTTCCTGTGTGAAAGTGTCAAACAGCTTCGGCAGATAATCTTTACTCATTCCTATTCCGGTATCGGCAATGGTGAAACGCAGCGTCGACTGGTTCTCAAACTTCGCGATCCTTTCGACCGTGAGATCTACCTTGCCGCCTTCATGAGTGAACTTGACAGCGTTTCCAAGAATGTTGATCAGCACCTGGCGCAGTTTCATCTTGTCGCCTACATAATAATCGTCGATTTCGCCGATTATATGGCATTGATAGTCGAGCCCCTTGTCGGCGCACTGACCGCTGAACATCGTATTGACCATCTCAAGGAGTTCTGAGAACGGGAACTCTTCGTTTTTGAGCATCATGTGTCCGGATTCAATGCGGGACATATCGAGGATATCATTGATGAGGTTCAGCAAATGTTCTGCCGATGCCCCTATCTTTTCGAGATACTCTCTTGTCTTTCCCGGAGTTTCCGGATCGTTCAGAGCTATGTTATCAAGACCGATGATGGCATTCATCGGCGTTCTTATCTCATGACTCATATTGGAGAGGAATGCAGTTTTGGCCTTATTGGCCTGCTCGGCGTTCTCAAGAGCGTCTGTCAGCAGCTGTCTCTGTTTAAGTTCTCTCCTGGCCTCGTCATCGATATCCGTGAAACACGCTCCTACAGTATTTACAAGATGGTCATCGCGCTCATCCGGGTGACGTACACCGGCAAACTTGACAGCCTCCCAGGATTCTTTTCCGTTCACATTGATCATGTAGCGGTATGAAATGACCAGATGATCCTCAAGGCCTTTTCTGACGTTGTCAGGCTGTATGAACTTCAGGAATTCCTCCCTGTAAGGCTCTGTGATGTAGTTGTTGCAGTATTGAGTGACCGCCTCAACATAATTGAACTTATCGCCTGCTTTGAATCCCGGCAGATCGGTACGGGCCTGATAGCAGGTGCCGGTATTATTGTCGAGTTCCAGATAGTAGACGCTTCTGTAGTCCGAAGACAGGGCCTTTATCATGCTGTCCTGCTGCTCGGCCTGCTCCATTTTTGCAAGCAGTTCCTCCTGAAGAGCGAGTCTCTGCTCCATTTCCTCCTGTTTGACCCTTGTTTCAGTCTCTTTGGCCTCGTGTTCCGCCATCAGTTTCGCGTTCCTGCGATTCTGTCTCAGGATGAAGCCGAACAT
>SVDB01000062.1:0-2422 GCA_015058065.1 Clostridiales bacterium | reverse complement strand
CCGCTCTCTCCGACAAACGCGAACTTGTCCAGATGATAGAGCGCTTTCATCCTCTTCTGATACGCTTCGCGATGTTCCTCGTCGCTGAGGTCCTCCTCAGTCATGAGGTCAACCGCTATCTGTATCGTCTCTATCCTGTTCTCGAGGTTGGATTCGACTACCTGCTCACGTCTTCCCGCGAGCTCGTCAAGATACAGAAGGCTTACAGTGCGCACGGCCTTGTCAGTATCCTGTCTGGCGGCATGTCCCATCCAGAACGTTCCGGCGATCAGTATGAGAAGCACGATCAGGGCGCCGGCGATCGCCACGCGCCTCGTATTGTTCTTTCTGTCTTTCATGCTTCACTTCCCCCTTTGCGAGTTTTCTATCAGGTTTTCAAGCGTATCAAACAGCGCTTCCGGTTCTACCGGCTTGGACAGGTGGGCGTTGAGCCCCGCCTGCATGCTGCGCTGAACATCTTCATCAAAGGCGTTCGCCGTAAGAGCGATCACCGGTATCGACCCTGCGTCAGTTCTGCCTGAAGCGCGTATCGCTCTGGTCGCTTCAAGACCGTCCATTACCGGCATCCTCATATCCATCAGGATAGCGTCATAATATCCCGGCTTGCTGTTCAAATACATGTCAACGGCGATCTGACCGTTGCACGCGTGATCGGCGGTCATGCCGCGCATACCGAGCACCATCATCATTATTTCAGCGTTTATGGCCACATCTTCAGCAAGGAGTATCCTTCTGCCCTGAAGGTCGATCTCCTGTTTGCGCATAGCTCCTTTCTTCTTGCGGAAAGCTTCCCTGAATTCATCCATCACGCTGTCCGCTAACAGCGGCTTCTGAACGAAAGTATCCACTCCTGCCGATCTCGCTTCATCGGCGACATCGCCCCAGTCATATGATGTCAGTATGATTATCGCCGATTCATGACCGATAACGTTTCTTATGCGGCGCGTCGTCTCTATACCGTCCATTCCCGGCATTTTCCAGTCCACAAGAATAAGGTCATAAGGGTCCTGCCTCGCGTGCCGCAGTTTGACCACTTCGACGCCTTCCTCGCCGGATGACACGGTATCACATCTGACTCCGATCTGACCCAGAATGAGACCTGCATGCTCGCAGGCTACCGGATCGTCGTCTATGACCAGCACGGTCATATCGTGAGGCGCCGGATCACCGTAATCCCCGTCCGCTTCGGCATGCTCAGACTCCTTGAGAGTCAGGGTCACAGTAAACGTGGTGCCCCGTCCTTTTTCGCTCTCGACATCTATGCTGCCGTTCATCAGCTCAACAAAGTTCTTGGTGATAGGCATACCCAGACCGGTGCTTCCGAACTTGCTTGAGGCCGAAGAGTTCGCGTCTTCCTGGCTGAAAGTTTCGAACAGCTTCGGAAGGTACTCCTCGCTCATGCCTATGCCCGTATCGCTTATGATGAAGCGGAACGTCGCGTTTCCTCCCATCCTCGACAGTTCCTTCACAGTGAAAGTGATCTTTCCGCCTTCAGGCGTGAATTTGACGGCGTTGCCGAGTATGTTGACTAATACCTGCTTAAGTTTCATGTCATCGCCGAAATAGAAGCCTTCGATCTTTCCGTCAGCGATGAATTTATAAGTCAGCCCCTCTTCGCGGCACTGGCTGCCAATCATGGTGTTCACCTGTTCGATCAGTTTTACCAGCGAGAATTCTTCAGGATTCAGGGACATGCGGCCCGACTCTATCCTCGACATATCCAGTATGTCGTTTATGATGCTCAGAAGATGCTGAGCGGAGGCGCCTATCTTGTTGAGCTGATCTCTGGTAACGTCAGGCAGTTCAGGATTATTGAGCGCTATATTGTTCAGACCGATGATCGCGTTCATCGGCGTCCGTATCTCATGGCTCATATTGGACAGGAACACCGTCTTGGCTTTGTTGGCCTGTTCGGCCGCGGTAAGAGCCTCCTGAAGAGCGCGGTTCCTCTCTATGGACTTGCGCATCTCCTTATCAATAACAGTGAAGCCTATTCCCACGGCATGAACTATGTTATCGTCTCTGTCAGCAGGATGCCGGACTCCGGCCATTCGAAGCATCTCATAGTATTCGACACCGTCGCGCCTCGCCAGATACCTGCAGGCAATGATGTTTTCAGTTGAAAGAGCCTGCCTGATGTTGTCCGGATCAATGAAATCAAGAAAATCATCCCTGTACTCATCATCGACATAATGGCCGCAGTACTCAACGAAGCGCTCATGGAACGGGAAGTGTATTCCCTCAGGTGTCTGCCTCGGATCGTTTGGATCAGCGCGGTAGCATACGGCGTCATCGGCATCCAGATCCACATGATATACGCTGCGGTAATCCGAAGCCATGGCGGTTATCATGCTGTCAAGCTCCGCGCGCTGCTTCTCCTGTTCGAGCAGCCTTTCCTGCATGGCTATCTGATGCTCCAGAT
>SVDB01000061.1:2809-7867 GCA_015058065.1 Clostridiales bacterium | reverse complement strand
CGCGTCTTAAGACGCTTGCAAGCAAAAGGCCCTTTTAGGGCTAGTGCATACCACCAGTTTAACTGGTGGTTATGATTACGGTATTTGTTTACAGCCCGTATATCTCAGAGAATTTCTTTTCGAGGTAATCAATGTAGTAACCGGGATCGAACTCTTCACCGAAGACTCTGCCGAGTAGTTCGGAAGGAGTGAATCTCGATCCGTGACGCCAGATGTTCTCGCGGTTCCAGTCATTGACAGCGCTGAAGTCGCCGCTCTCAACGCACGCGTCGAAATCGACCGTTTCGCGCATCCTTGCCAGGAACTGCGCTCCGTAGGCGTTGCCCAGGGCATATGACGGGAAGTAGCCGAAGAGACCGCTTGCCCAGTGGCTGTCCTGCAGGACTCCGTGCTTATCATCCGGTACATCTATGCCGAGATACTCTTTGTACATGCGGTTCCATTCCGCAGGCAGATCCCTGACCTCGAGTTCATCGTGCATGATGCGCTTTTCAAGTTCGTAGCGGATCATGATATGCAGCGAGTATGTAAGTTCATCCGCCTCTGTCCTTATGAGTGACGGCTCAGCTTTGTTGACAGCGAGGTAAAATTCTTCAGGGTCACGGCCTTTCATCTGCTCAGGGAAAAGGCGTACGAGTTCAGGGAATATAAGTCTGCAGAAAGATCTGCTCCTTCCGATGAAGTTTTCGTAGAATCTGCTCTGGCTCTCGTGTATGCTCATCGACACGCCGCCGTCGAGCACCGTGTAGGCAAGTTCGTCTTCGGAGCCGGTATCATAAAGGGCATGACCGCCTTCATGTACGATACTGTACATGGAGCAGACGAAATCATCCGCAAAATAGTGCGTCGTGATGCGCTCGTCATGATGCGATCCGAGGCTGGTCGTGAAAGGGTGTTCCGTCGTTGAGAGCCCCACATGGTTGAGATCGAGTCCTATCAGTTTCATGAGATAATAGGACAGTTCCTCCTGCTTAGCTTCAGGGAAGTATCCGTGCCTGATGCTGTCATCCACCTGAGGCGCTTCGGATACGCGCTTCAGAAGAGGCACGATAGCCGCGCGAAGCCTTCCGAAAAACCTGTCGCAGGCTTCCATATTCAGGCCTTCCTCGTATTCGTTGAGGCAGTGATCGTAAGGATCCATTTCAGGATGGATGTACTTCGCGAATTTTTTCTGATACGCGAAAAGGTCCTCGAGATAAGGGCGGAGCATCTCAAAATCGGATGCTTCCTTAGCGTTGGCCCACACATCTTCGGCCTTGACCATAAGTTCCTGATACGCTATGTACTCATCCATTGGGATCAGCTTCATCTCGCGTATGTCCTTGATGAGCAGGTGCACCATGCGCTTCTCATCGGAGCTGAGAGACTCTTTTTCAGAATCGAGGAACTCCAACAGTTCTGAAGTCTCTTTAGATGTGCTCTGCCTGTAGATCTCCTCAGAGAGGATGGACATGGTCGCTGCTCTGTTGTCAGCGGTCCCCTTTGGCGCAGTCGTGCAGCCATCATAAAAGATGAGTCCCATCGCATGTTCGTAAGCAGCCATCCTGTGCTGCAGCGACATGAGTTCGTGGCGGGCCTCATCGATCGTCATTTTTGTCATAAAAAAATACCTCCGGGTGAAATAATTCATTATAATAAGTCTAATACAAACCGGAAGGATTTTCCATAGCGATCGTGCAGACAGAATTTGATACAAAACAGGTCAACAGAAAACTGGCGAGGATAGCCACACCGATAGCGATACAGGGAGTGGTTTCCGCGACCCTTACCATGGTGGACAACATCATGGTCGGTTTGCTTGGAGAAACCGAGCTCGCGGCAGTAGGCGTCGGATCGCAGCTGTTCATGGTGCACTATCTTGTGCTGTTCGGGATACTGTCAGGCTCCGCCACATTCATGGCACAGTTCTACGGCACGAGAGACATGAAGAACATACGCAAAGTCATCGGCTTTGACGCTACGCTTCTGGCGGTGCTCGGCGCGGTATTCTTCATACTCACAATCGGAGCCACCGGCATGATCGTATCGATCTATACTGAAGACCCCGCTGTAAAAGTTCTGGCGATGCAGTATGTGAGGATAAACAGCGTTTCGTTCCTGCTGCTGGCTTTCTCGGCACCTCTCGAGATGGCTTTCAAGGCGACACAGCAGGTCAGGATCCCGATGGTCGTGAGCGCAGCGGTATTCGTCACCAATATCATAGTCAACTATATCCTGATCTTCGGAAAGTTCGGAGCTCCAAGACTGGGGGTCGCGGGAGCGGCGCTCGGCACTTTGTCCGCGAGGATAGTGGAGGTGATACTCAACGCGTATTACTGCTTCCGCGAGAGCAATGAGTTCAGAGGCAGCATAAGGAGCTTCTTCGGGTGGGATCCCGAACTCATCCGCCGTGTAATAAAAAACGCGACACCGACGACAATAAACGAATTCTTCTGGGGTTTCGGACAGACGATGTACGTGGCCGCGTTCAGCCGCATCAGCACCACCGCTTACGCGGCATATCAGGCAGCTAACGCCATATTCAACATATTCAACTTCGCTGCGTTCAGCATAGGTGACGCTGCGCTGATACTTGTAGGGGAAAAACTCGGAGAGGGCGACATGGAATACACATGGAAGCTCTCAAAGCATCTGATAAAAGCCTGCCTGCTCGTAGGCACAGTCGTCGGCCTTTTCTCAGTGATCATTTCGGGACCGGTTTCGGGAGTGTTCAAGCTGACTGAGGCAGGAAGGATGTATACGAAGTACATAATCATCGTGCTTGGAGCAACGATGGCCGCGGATCTGTTCAACGGTCTGCAGGTAGCAGGGATACTGAGAGCCGGAGGCGACACGAAGTTTGCCATGCTGACTGAAATGACCTGCGTGTGGCTGATCGCCGTGCCGCTTGCCTTCATATCCGCGCTGGTATGGCATCTGCCTGTACACCTGGCGCTTCTGGTGACGAGGATAGAGATATTCATAAGAGCGGCCGTAGTCGGAAAAAGATTCATCTCAAAGAAGTGGATGAATACGGTGATCACCGACCTTTAGGCGTTACTTATGATAAAGGATGCCCTGACGCCATGTGGACGGGGCAAAAAGCAGCAGGACAGGGAAGAACTCGAGCCTGCCCGCGAGCATGTCGAAAGAGAGAACAATTTTTGAGAGCGTCGAAAATGACGCGAAGTTGCCCACAGGACCGACCATGCCGAGTCCCGGCCCGATGTTGTTGAGGCATGAAAGCACTGCGGTCACATTGGTCTCGAAAGACTGGTTGTCGAGCGAAATGATGATGACGCCCGCGATCGCGGTAAGGACGTATACCGTAAGATAGACCATGCATGTCGAAACAGTCTCTTCTTCGATGATGCGGCCTTCGAAGCGTACGTGCTCAACGGACTTTGACTGGAGCATCCTGCGCAGGCCTCTTCCGGCGCTTCGTACGAGCAGGATGATCCTTGATACCTTAAGACCGCCGCCGGTGCTTCCGGCGCAGGCTCCTATCATCATCAGCACAACTATGACAGTGCGCGAGTACTGAGGCCACAGATCAAAGTCTGCGGTGGCGAATCCGGTCGTCGTGATGATGGACGCGACCTGGAAGAACGAATAACGGACAGCCTGATGAAAGTTTTCATACAGGCTGTTTATGTTTATCGCGATCGTGATGACCGCGAAAGCGGTGATCCCAAGATACCAGTGCAGCTCCTCGCTTTTCAGCGCCGCTCTCGCATGCCTCAGCACCATAAGATAGTACAGGTTGAAGTTCACTCCGAAGAGCAGCATGAAAACACCGATGACGACTTCGAAATACTCGCTGTCAAAATAAGCGATGCTGGCGCCGTGGTTCGAGAAACCTCCGGTGCCGGCTGTTCCGAAAACGTTGATCAGGCTGTCATAGAGCGGCATTCCTCCGGCCATGAGCAGTATGAGAAGAAGCAGGGACAGCCCGATATATAAGCTGTACAGGATCCTTGCAGTATCGCGCATTTTCGGCACAAGTTTGCTCGAGGAAGGTCCGGGTGATTCCGCTCTGAGAAGATGCATGCTGCGCTTTCCCCCAAGAGGGATTATGATCATGCCGAATACCAGTATGCCCATGCCTCCGACCCAGTGGGTGAAGCTGCGCCAGAAGAGCATGGATTTATCGAGGGCTTCGATATCGGTAAGGATACTCGCACCGGTCGTCGTGAAGCCGGAGACCGTCTCAAAGAAGGCATCAGCCAGAGCAGGGATCTGCCTGCTGATGACAAAAGGAAGACATCCGAAGAAACTGAGCAGTATCCACGAAATGCCTACGATGATAAAACCTTCGCGCGCGTAAATGTTGGCGCCTGAAGACTTAGCGAGCAGCATGAGACCGCCCGCGGCGGCGGTTATGGCCGCTGACGCGAGAAAAGTGAGCGCGGATGAACGTTCCTGATAGATGAAGCCGACAAAAGCCGGCAGGAGCATCAGAAACGCTTCTACTAAGAGGATAAGTCCTGCTGTATGTAATACGATCTTTATCTTCATTATTGCTGTTCGAGTACCATGGACAGATCGGTCAGCTGTCCGATATCAGTAGCTATTATTACGTGATCACCGGGCTCGATCGTGTCGCTGCCGCCAGGAATGATGACTTTTCCTTTCCGGAGTATGGCGCAGATCAGTATCCCTTTCCTGAACTTAAGGTCACGGAGAGGAATACCCGTCAGCTTATCGTGTTCTGAATGCACTATGAATTCAAGAGCCTCAGCAGAACGGTCAGCTATGCGGTAAAGAGTCTCCACGTTGCTTTCCCCGGCGCTTTCCATGGCGCGGACGTAACTTATGACACGGCTCGTGACTATGTCGCGCGGGCATACGATGCTGCCGGCGCTGTCGATCCTGATGAGGTCTGTCATGCTGCTTCTCGAAACTTTGGTGATGACTCGAGGGACCTCTTTGCTCACGGCATATGTGCCCATGAGGATGTTGATCTCATCGGTGCCGGTAAGCGAGATGAAAGCGTCAGTAGTGTCGATGCCTTCTTCTTCAAGAATGTCGCGGTTGGTACCGTCAGCGTTTATCACCAGCATGTGCGGGATGGACATG
>SVDB01000061.1:0-2709 GCA_015058065.1 Clostridiales bacterium | reverse complement strand
GACTCTACAGATGTCAGCCCCGGGAAACGCAGCAAAGAGAAGATCTCCTGCGCGGCGTAGAGTTCGGGATTGATGGTCATCGACAGACCCATGTCTTCGGAAAAAACATCGATCTCGTCAGCAAGCTCATGTCCGCGTACACGGGCAATAGTATGCGCTGTGCCAAGCTTTTTAGCGAGCAGGCAGCAGAGCATGTTGGTCTCGTCACTGTCTGTCGCAGCTATGACAAGACGCGCTGTCCCGGCTCCCGCCTGCATCAGCAGTTTTTTATCGATCGCGTTGCCCTGCAGGCAGAGCACGTCAAGACTGTTCTGCAGTTCGATAAGCACCTTTTCGTTCTGGTCGATCGCGACGACGCGATGTCCTTCCTGCGCCAGCTGCTCAACCAGCACTCCTCCGACTTTTCCGGCTCCGACTACTATGACTTTCATTTCATTTCACCATGCTTGTTTCAAATATAAAACGATACCTTAAATAGGCCGTTTTCAATTATAATATAAAAATAATAATACTTTTTCTTTTCGACCGCCATAATATAACACACTGCACAGCATTTTTCACCCGCTGCATGGATAATAAAAAGATCACACTTGGAATACTGGCACATGTAGACGCCGGCAAGACGACCTTGTCGGAAGCTTTGCTGTACCTGAGCGGTGAGATCCGCAAGCCGGGCAGGGTGGATCACGGGGACTCATTCCTCGATGATGACGCGATCGAGAGGAACCGCGGCATAACGATCTTCTCCCGGCAGGCCCGTTTCACGATCAAGGGAGGCGAAGGGTCTCCGGATACCGAGGTGACTCTGATAGATACCCCAGGGCACGTCGATTTCGCCGCCGAGATGGAACGCTCACTTTCCGTGCTCGACTACGCTCTGCTGGTGGTGAGCGGTTCCGAGGGCGTGCAGGCTCATACAAAAACTCTGTTCAGGCTTCTGAAAGAAAGGCGGATACCGTTCTTCGTATTCATCAACAAGATGGACATATCCGTCAGAAAGAAAGATGATCTGCTCTCGCAGCTTTCTTCAGAACTCGGAGAGGGCATGGTAGATTTCAGCGGAGCCGAGGAAAGGACTGAGGCGTTCACCGACGCGGTCACTCTGTATTCGCCTGAACTTGCCGAGATGGTCCTTGAGGGAGACATGCCGGATGACGGACAGATAGCTGATGCCGTGATCAGAGGAGAGATCATCCCCTGCGTTTTCGGATCCGCGCTAAGGATCGAAGGTGTGGACTCCCTGATGAATGTAATCGGAAAGTTCTCCAAGGCACCGGAATACGGGAAAGAGTTCGGAGCCAGGGTGTTCAAGATGGCCAATGCTGATGACGGAGAGAGGCTTTGCTTCATTAAGATCACCGGGGGAGAACTGAGACCGAAAGACAAGGTGAAGATAAACAGCGCGTCTGAAGACAGCAGCCGCGAGGAGAAGGTCAACCAGATAAGGCTTTACTCCGGCAGCCGCTGCGTCACCGCTGACTTCGCAGCGGCCGGCACGGTCTGCGCCGTGACGGGGCTCGGACGAGCCCTGCCTGGAGACGGACTCGGAGCCGAAAAGCCTCTGAGCGGTCAGTCGATAAGACCGTTTATGGTATATACGGTGACAGGCCCGGCGGGCATGGATCCATATCTTCTTCTCAAAGATCTCAGAGTGCTGAGCGAAGAGGATCCGATGCTGAATGTCACGCGAAGATCCGACGGACGCATCGAGATAAGGCTGATGGGACAGGTCCAGCTCGAAGTCCTGCAGACCGTTATAAAGGACAGATTCGGTTATGATGTCAGTTTCGGTCAGGGCAATGTGCTCTACCTGGAAACGATAAGCGGAACATATGAGGGAATGGGGCACTTCGAGCCGCTGAGGCATTACGCTGAGGTCCACCTCATAGTTGAGCCGGCCGAACGCGGGAGCGGCGTCATCATCACGAGCGCCGTACCTGAAGACGAGCTCGCTCTGAACTGGCAGAGGCTCATAATGACCCACCTCGATGAAAAGGAGCACAAGGGCACTCTTACGGGAGCGCCGCTGACAGACGTGAAGATCAGCCTTGCCGCGGGTAAGGCTCACGACAAGCACACAACGGGAGGAGACTTCCGCGAAGCAACGTACAGGGCCGTGAGGCACGCGCTCATGCAGGCGAGAGCAGGCGGAGAGGCGGTGCTGCTCGAGCCATGGTGCGAATATGAGATAGATATGCCTGCTCAGAATGTCGGGCGCGCCATGACTGATATAAGACAGATGGGCGGCAGCCAGAGCGGTCTCGAACAGGATGGCGGCAGAGCAAAGATAACAGGACGTGTTCCTGCCGGTGAGATCTCCGGCTACCAGCTGATACTCAGCAGTTACACGTCAGGAGAGGGCAGACTGTCTGCCGTTCCGTGCGGATACGATGTCTGTCATGACGCGGCGGCGGTCATAGAAGCCCGTGCGTACGACCCTGAAAGAGATACTGAAAACCCCGCGGACTCAGTATTCGTAAATCACAGCGGCAGCGATATCGTTAAATGGGACGAAGCCGCTGAACACATGCATCTGGGGAGCGTCCTTAAGCGTAAGGCGGAGACCGCTGACAGTCATTTCAGATCTGTTTCGCGTGAAAGCGGAGCAAGCGAAGACAATATGGATGTCAGAGAAGCCGCTCGAAGGAGAGCCGCTGCGGAGAAAGAACTTAAGAGCATCTTCGAGCGCACATACGGCGTGTCAAAGGA
>SVDB01000060.1 GCA_015058065.1 Clostridiales bacterium | reverse complement strand
GATGTCGTGTTCAATTCGAGCACCGTATATGAGACGAACCTGCTCAAGACTTACGCCGAGCCTCTGCTTCTGGCTATCGACAAGTCGAGTGAACAATACGGTGAGGCTCAGAGGATACTCAGTTTCATGAAGTACTTCGACAGGATAGAATCAGACGCGGCGGTGCCTGATTATTCGATACTGAGGGAATTCATAGGACCTCGCAAATGACGGCGCGTCTGTAACATCATTAACATTTGATGACAAATGTGTGGCATTTGTTAAAATAATAAAAAAGCGCAACAGGACATGCATGATCCGCTGCGCGCGAAAAAGATGAAAGGGTCAACATTGCTATGAAGAACATTTTTACTGAAGAACGTGAGATCAAAAGGCCGAAAGTATATCACGCGCTGATATCGCTTTTCGGACTCATCGCGGTGATGGTCATCGGCATCGTGGGATTCGGAGCTGATCCGCATATCCCGATGTTCCTCGGAGTCATTATCGCCTCCATCATGGGAATGGTTCTCGGCTACAAATGGTCAGATCTTGAAGGAATGATGATCGACGGCATCTCAAAGGCCATGCAGTCCATCCTGATCCTGGCGATCGTCGGAATGATGATCGGAGCGTGGCTCCTCTCGGGCACTATCCCGACCATGATCTACTACGGACTCAAGCTGCTGTCGCCTAAGATCTTCCTGGTGGCGGCGCTGCTGATCTGTTCCATAACATCACTGGCGACAGGTACTTCATGGGGTACCATGGGTACTATGGGACTTGCCCTCATAGGTATCGGAGCGGGTCTGGGAATGCCTGTCGGACCTACTGCCGGAGCTGTTATATCCGGAGCGTATTTCGGAGACAAGCTTTCGCCTCTTTCGGATACGACGAACCTCGCGCCGGCCATGGCAGGCACTGACGTATTCACACACGTAAAATACATGCTCAAGTCGACTTTCCTGGCTTACGGCCTGGCCGCTGTGTTCTTCGCGGTATACGGATTCATTCACGCTTCTTCCGGTACTGTCGACAGCTCACAGGCTGTGGTCATCATGGAGGGAATAAAAAACAACTTTAACGTGAATCCGCTGCTTCTGCTGCCGCCTCTGGTTGTCATCCTGGCGATAGCCTTCAAGATCCCTGCGATCCCTGGAATCACTCTCGGATTCCTTACAGCCGCAGTAATGGCGCCGCTGTTCCAGCAGGGTGTCAGCTTCAGCGACATACTCGACGCCTCCCTGAACGGATTCGTATGTGAGACCGAGGTTGAATCGCTGAACGATCTGCTTTCATCGGGAGGACTGCTGAGCATGGGATTCTCGATCATGATGGTACTGATCGCGATGATGTTCGGCGGGATCATGGAAGGCACGCGCCAGATGGAGGTGCTGATAGAGGCTCTGCTCAAGGTCATCAAGGGACCTGCCGCTCTCGTCGGAGCAACGGAGCTTACAGCTTTCTTCGCGAACGCGGTAATGGCAGAGCAGTACATCTCGATCCTCATACCGGGCCGCATGTTCGCGCCGGCTTACAGAGAGAAAGGCATACACCCGAAGAGCCTGTCCAACGCTCTCGAATCTGCCGGCACCGTAACATCCTGTCTGATCCCATGGAATACATGCGGAGTGTTCATCGCGACAACACTGGGCATACATACGGCTCAGTACGCGCCTTGGGCGGTATTCAACTATCTGATGCCTATAATCTGCTTCGTGCTGGCGTTCTTCGGTGTCACAGCCACTAAGATGACGCCTGAGGAGCAGGAGAAAGCAAATAGAGGAGAACTCGTATGAGAAACAATAAAAAGGGCGGGGCAAAGCTGTATCTGGTCATACTGCTTCTGATCGTGCTGGCTGTAGCGGGCATGTTCATAAAACTCAACTGGAGACGCTTCAAGGCTGAGGCCAGTTTCGCGTTTACTGTCACAGTAACGGTAGTTCTGGTTGTTCTTATAATCATTCTGCTCATAAGACACAGCATAAGGAAGGCAAGAAGAGAAAAGGCTAAGGAACTGGCCAGACTTGAAAAGGAGAGACTCGAGGCCGAGCGCATCGCAGCGGGCGGAAAACCGAGCACTTTGGGCGACGGAAAGTTCGAGATGTCGGATATCGGCGAGGCCGCCGGAGTCGCGAAAGAAAAGATAGAAGACTTACTGAAGAAGGACGAGTGATATGAGCAGCGTTCTTATTATCGGAGGATCCCGCGGCATAGGGGCCGAAGCGGTGAGACAGTTCACCGCGGCGGGACACAAGGTCGTATTTACATACCACAGATCCGAGCTTGACGCTGACGCGCTGAGGCAGGAGACAGGAGCCGTACCGGTCAGGTGCGACGTAAAGTACTCAGACTCTGTCAGGATCGCCGCTGACAAGGCTGTAAGCGTGCTGGGCCAGATCGATGTGCTGATATGCAACGCCGCGATAGCGGATTTCGGACTGACACACGAGATAGAAGAGAGCCGTTGGGAAGAGATAATCGATACTGACCTCAACGGAGTGTTCTATTGTGTCAGGCATGTGCTGCCGGCGATGATAAGCCGCAAGAGCGGATGCATAATCACCGTAGGCTCCATGTGGGGCCAGACGGGGGCTTCATGCGAGGTCGCTTATTCCGCTGCCAAGGCCGGAGTCATCGGACTGACCAAGGCTCTCGCCAAAGAGGTAGGCCCTTCGGGGATCAGAGTCAACTGCGTTTCTCCGGGCATGATAGATACGGACATGAACGCCTCAGTAGATGAGGCTTCGGTAAGAGCCATAGCCGACGAGACCCCTCTGGGACGCACCGGCGATCCGTCAGAGGTCGCGAAGCTGATGCTGTTCCTTGCGTCTGACGGCGCGTCGTTCATCACCGGTCAGGTGATCGGAGTCAACGGCGGACTTGTGATATAAAAGTGTTATAAAACGGGTTTAAAACAGAAAGAAAGCGGGCCCGGAGGGGCCCGTTTCCATATCTTGTGGCTCAGCTCAGGCACGGACACAAGCATAAAAAATGTAAAGAAATCTTTACCTACATATTGTGCAAAAATGTAAAGCAGACACTACATATTGTGCCTGTTTTTTATTTTTCGCGTTTTTTCGATTTGTAAAGGCAACTTTACACGAAAAAGTGGGGAAAACATAACAAAAAATAAGGTTTTCTGTTTGAATGGTGGGGAAAAGTGGGGTAAAATCAACTTGACAATCCCCCGAAAATACATGGACGCGAGGCCGCAAAGCCCTGAGATTTCAAGGAAAAAATGTTTTTAGGCACTTATCAGAACAAAATAGATGATAAAAACCGCATGGCGATCCCTTCCAGGTTCAGGGATCAGCTGGGCGGCAAGTGCATGCTCACGAAAGGATTCGATGAATGTCTCTACATCTACACGATGGAGGACTTCGAGCAGATGGCAGCGAAGATCGCCGCGCTGCCTCAGTCGGATGCCGACTTCAGAGAGTTCATCAGAGACTTCTTCGGAAACTCGGAGCTTTGCGATCTCGATGCCCAGGGAAGGATCAGGATACCGCAGAACCTCAGGGAATACGCGCGTATCACAAAGGATCTGATCACTACCGGGGCCATGGATAAGGTGGAGATCTGGAGCGCTGAAGCAAAGGCGGACTTCGATATGGCGAAGAAGATGAAAGACACGAAGTTCACCGACAAGCTCAAGGAATACGGCATTTAAGGGGACCGTCATGGAATTCGAACATGTACCCGTACTGTTTAACGAAGTGATGGATGCCCTGGATATAAAACCGGGAGGCAAGTATGTCGACGGGACCGTGGGAGGCGGCGGACATTCCGAAGGAATATGCCGGAGACTCACGGAAGGCGGGATGCTGATAGCCGTGGACAGAGACCGTGAGGCTCTGGCCGCCGCGGAGCGAAGGCTCGCCGGATACGGATGCGAAAAACGGTTCGTACACGCGAATTACAGCGACACCGAAGCGATCGCAGCCGCCGCCGGAGGAAAGGTGCAGGGGATACTCCTCGACCTGGGAGTCAGCTCTTATCAGCTCGACAATCCCGAAAGAGGCTTCTCATACATGCATGACGCGCCTCTCGACATGAGGATGGACGAGACGGACAGACTCACCGCTTACGACATCGTGAACGGATACTCCGCGGATGAACTCACAAGGATAATCAGAGACTACGGAGAGGAACGCTGGGCGTCAAGGATAGCCTCCTTCATCGTAAGGGAGAGAGCGGGGTCGCCGATAGACTCGACAGGCAGACTGACCGAGACCATCAAGGCGGCGATACCGGCCAAGGCAAGACGGACAGGACCTCATCCGGCAAAGAGAACATTCCAGGCGATCAGGATCGAAGTCAACGACGAACTGGGACACCTGAGAGAAGCGGTCGAAAAGCTGCCTGATCTGCTTGAGAGCGGAGGCAGGATAGCGGTGATCACATTCCACTCACTTGAAGACCGCATCGTAAAAACGGAGTTCGAGAGAAGGCTCGACCCGTGCACCTGTCCAAAGGAACTTCCGGTATGCGTCTGCGGAAAGGTCGCTGACGTAAAGAGGGTAACAAGAAAACCGGTAATACCTTCGGACGAAGAACTCGAGATAAACCCGAGAGCCAGAAGCGCGAAGCTGAGAGTTCTCGAAAAGCTGTAAAACACACGACACACTTCAGAGGCACAGGGAACGATGAAAAGCAGAGCTGAAAGGATAAAAGCCGACAGGATAAAGGCTGACAGAAAGAGCGCGGTCAGACTTCTGACTGTGATAATGATATGCATGTTCGTACTGGTAGGCATGAGGTCATACGCTGCGATCCTGCAGCACGAGAACAACGTCCTCATCAAGCAGAACGAATACCTTCAGGCTGAGATCGATTCCCTCAGCAGCCAGATCGTAGAGGAAACTAACGTGACCAGGATCGAAGAGATCGCGACACAGGAATACGGCATGGTATATCCATCAGCCGAAAACTGCGTCAGACTCACGGCGGAAGATCAGGAGGAAGGAAGGAGCCTCGCGACTGCGATCAGAAGCGAAGCGTACAACTGATAAAAGGCACGCATTATTCGATGCCACTGATCCGGCGACGGCTCGGTGGCATTTTTTGTAGAAGCATCCGGGCTAAATACAGTATTTACCTTTAAAAACTGATACTACATGTGGTATACTGTATCCGTATGTTTATGTCTTGATGAGGAAGTATGAACGCAGAAAAGAAGAGAGAAAAAATAAGAAAAAGGGCCCTTGAGGACGATCCTACCGTGATCACCTCAAAAAACCGCAACAGGCTCGCGTTCGGATTCGCCGTGATGCTGGTGGCCATGTGCGGGCTTATGTTCCGTATGGGCTACTGGCAGATCTATAAATCTGACGAGCTCCGTATCATGGCCGCTGACATGCAGAAGGTCGATACCGAGATAGATCCTGTCAGGGGCACCATTTACGATTCGCGCATGAACACTCTGGCCGAATCCGTGACTGAATACGAACTGTACGCTTATACGCAGTTCATTTATAAGGATGAGAGTATCAGCAATGATGACAAGGCTAAGGCCATCCTGAAACTTTCAGAGATCACCGAAAAGGATGCCGAAGAGATAAAGACATTGCTCGAGGGCGAAGAAAACCTCGTCCTTATAGCCGAAGGCCTGACCAGAGAGCAGGTGGAAGCGGCTGAAGAAGTGTTCGGCAGCAATGTCGTCATAAAGACCAAGGTCTCAAGATACTACCCGAACGGAGCTTTCGCTGCGCAGGTACTCGGAGGAGTCAACGCAGATAACATCGGCAGATCCGGACTTGAGTACGAGTACAATACGGAGCTTGCCGGTGTCAAGGGCAGGACCGTAAGGATCACCGATAACAACGGAGATACGCTCTCGAACGGCAAGACCAAATACTACAAGGCTCAGGACGGATACAACATCGTTACGACGATCGATTCCGTGATCCAACACTTTGTTGAGGACGCGCTCGAGACCGGTATGGAAAGGACCGGGGCGGACGCCATCACATGCATCGTGATGGATCCTAAGACAGGCAACATCCTCGCCATGGCGACTACGCCTGAATACGACCCGAACAATTCATCGCAGCCGTCCGATCCTGTAGAGCTGCAGAAGTTCGAGCAGATGAGCGAGGCCGAACAGACAGAGTATCTCAGCAATATGTGGAAGATAAACGGCGTAAGCGACATTTACGAACCGGGTTCCACCTTCAAGCTGATAGCGGCCGCGGCAGCGCTCGAATCAGGAGCCGCAGACGAGAACTCCACATACAAATGCAAGGGTGCCATAAAGGTCGATAATTACTATCTGCACTGCCTGCATACACACGGCAAGCAGAACCTCAAAGAGGCTGTAGGCAATTCCTGCAACCCGGCTCTGGCGCAGGTCGCTCTCGATATGGGCGCCGAAACGTTCTACAACTACATCGATCTCTTCGGATTCAATGATCAGACCGGTGTGGATCTGCCGGGCGAAGGTTACTCCATAGTAAAGGATCCGGCGACCATGAGCCAGGTAGACCTTGCCACCACCGGTTACGGACAGGGCATCGCCGTTACACCTCTGCAGATCCTCTGCGCGGTCAATGCTCTGGGCAACGACGGCATCCTGATGAAGCCAAAGATCGTGAGCAAGATCGTCGACAACGACGGCAACGTGATCGAAGAGATGCCTGACGTCACGGTCAGACAGGTCATATCCAAAGAGACCGCTGATGAGATGCGCGAGATCATGGAATACTACGTCTCCGATGCCGGCGGACAGACCGCTTACGTACCGGGTTACAGGGTAGGAGGCAAGACAGGTACCGCGAACCGTGTATCGGGCACAAAGTACAGCGCCGCGACCAACACATCCTTTGTCATCATGGCTCCTATGGACGACCCTGTCATATCGATGATATGCATCGTCTACAGGCCTACCAAGATGGAATACGGTTCATACACTGCCGGACCTATCGTAAAGGAGATCGCCGAGAAATCTCTCGAGTATCTGGGCGTGGAGCGTCAGTACACAGAGGCCGAAGCCAAGGCGGCGAAGAAGAAACAGGTGAAGGTGCCTGATGTCACCGGAATGGACAGCTTTGACGCCATAAGAAACATCGAATTATACAATCTCAAATACACCGTAGTGCCTGCGGATCAGGACGGAAAGTCATTTGTCGTCGTAGATCAGTATCCGAAAGCGGGCGCGAAAGTAGAAAAGGGGTCGACTGTATATATTTACAGCGAATGATATGATCAACACTCACGGAACAGCTACATACGCATTTATAGCAGCCATCGCGTTCGCCGTCTCGATGCTCGTCACGGCGAGAATGATACCTCTCCTTAGAGAGAAACAGTTCGGACAGTTCATCAGGGAGGAAGGCCCGCAGGCTCATCTCAGCAAGGCAGGCACGCCTACTATGGGCGGCATCGCGTTTATATGCGGCATAACCGTCGCGGTAGTGATAAGCATGTTCATGAAGGGCAGCGGCACTACAGGAAAGATCGCGATACTCCTGAGCATGTTCGCGTTCGGAGCGGTAGGATTCATCGACGATTACAACAAGATCGCGAAGAAGCAGAACGAAGGTCTCACGCCTAAGCAGAAACTTCTGCTCCAGGCGGTGTTCGGACTCGCGCTCGCCATTTTCATGATGGCGAAAGAGGGCACTACGATGTTCATACCGTTCTTCCGCAAGACGGTAGACATCGGCATCCTTTACATCCCGTTCGTCGTATTCATAGAAGTCGCGATGGCCAACGCGGTCAATCTGACAGACGGACTTGACGGCCTCGCGTCCAGCAATTCAGCGATAGTGGCATGCACTTTCGCGATCATAGGAATGTCCGTACGCGGAGGCAGCGAACCTATGGCGGCAGCGGGCCAGGCAGTTTTCGGCGCGCTGGTCGGATTCCTGCTGTATAACCACTATCCTGCGAAGATCTTCATGGGAGATACCGGATCGATGGCGCTTGGCGGAGTCCTTTCGGCGATGGCCATAGTGGGACATATGGAGTGGCTCCTTCCGATAGCTGGTCTTCTATATGTGATAGAAGCTCTCTCGGTGATCATCCAGGTCACATATTTCAAGAAGTCGGGAGGAAAGAGAATATTCAGGATGGCTCCGATCCATCACCATTTTGAACT
>SVDB01000009.1:21496-28347 GCA_015058065.1 Clostridiales bacterium | reverse complement strand
ATGGGATTCATGATGACTGAGTGGGATGACAAGCTCCTTAAGTATGGTGAGATGTTCGAGACAAAGATGATGGATCTGTCCGTGAACATTCCGCTTGAAGACGCGCTCGACCTCGGTTGGGACATCCTCGCAGAATGCTTCGATCCTGTTGAGACGGGAATGAAGACAAGTCTGATCGAGGAGAGATGGCCGAAGAAGGATGCGTTGAACTAACAAAAGGAGCGGGTCATGGCTATCAAACTTACAAAGAATGAACTGAAGAAGCAGAAGGACAACCTTAAGCAGTTCCAGCGCTATCTTCCGACACTCCAGCTGAAGAAACAGCAGCTGCAGTCAGTGATCATGGGGATACGTCAGGAACTCGAGCGTAAGGAAGCCGAACGCATTCAGATGATCGGTGATTTGGACGATTGGGTAGCTGTATTCGCAGAAAACGAGATCTTTGACGAAGACAAACAGCTTGATCAGCTCGTACAGCCTGACAAGGTGATCGTCAAGGATGATAATATCGCGGGCGTCACTATACCCGCGTTCGAAGAGCTCACGTTCAAGGACATCGATTACGATGTGGACGACTACCCGCTCTGGGTAGATACTGCAGTCTTCAAACTTCGTGAGATCGCCAGACTGGACGCTATTGTCTCAACTCTCCGGAAGCAGACAGAGCTTCTGGAAAAAGAACTCCGGACGACTTCACAGAGGGTCAACCTGTTCGAAAAGGTCAAGATCCCTGAAGCCAAGGAGAATATCCGCGTCATCCAGGTATACCTTGGAGACCAGCAGACGGCGGCCGTTGTCCGCGGCAAGATCTCAAAGAAGAAATTAGTGGAGGTATAGCGATGGTAGAAAAAATGAAAATGGTTCACATCGTCACGACTGCCTCCGCTAAAGAGGAGATGCTCAAAGGCCTGAGAGATATAGGCGTTGTGCATCTCGCGGAAAAACAAAGTGCGGATCGCGAGGTATCAGACCGCTTCCAGACTATGTCAAGAACGGAGATGGCCCTCAAGGACTATGCCGATCCTAAGCAGAAGCAGGCGGATGAGGTCCTCGCAGACGATGAATTCAACAAAATGTACGACGGGGTGCTCGAGGCGATAGACCGCAGGGCTGCCCTGGGCGCTGACATTGCTTCTTCCAACACCGAGATAGACAGGATCTCAGCATGGGGCGAGTTCTCGCCTGAAGAGCTGAAAGAACTGAAGGAGGCCGGTTACGACTTCCACTTCTACCGGATGGGCAGCAAGGAATTCCAGGCGCTCCGGGACGAAGAAGATGTGCGGTTCATCCGGCTGGCTCCTGTCGACAAGCAGGACGCTGTGGCAGTCTTCGGGACGCTTCCTGCATCCATCCAGGCAACCGAGTTTATCCCGGGTGAAAGCAGTGTAAGCGAGCTTAAGCAGAAGATCGAAGACGCTAAAAAAGGCATAGAGGAGTGTGACGAAACTCTGAAAGCCGCGTCGGTCTATGACGCCAGCTTCAAGAAACAGCTGCTCAGGCTGCAGAACGAGGTGAATTACTCATCCGCGAACGAGACCGTTCAGGGCGATAATGACTTCGTGTGGATATCGGGCTATGTGCCTGAGATCAGCCTTGATAAGGTCAAGGCCATGGCTGCCGAGAAGAAGTGCGCGCTGGCTGTAGATGATGTATCCGAAGAAGATGACAAGATACCTACGAAGCTTCGCTACACCAAGATATCTAAACTCATCGAGCCGGTATTCAACATACTCGGTGTTCTTCCGGGTTACAGAGAACAGGATGTTTCGCTCTGGTTCTTCCTGTTCTTTACGCTGTTCTTCGCGATGATAATCGGAGACGGAGGCTACGGTCTGCTCATACTCATTGGCACGATCGCGCTCAGGATCAAACAGAAGAAGGGTAGCACGGTAACGTTCCTTCTCTTCGTACTGTCGATAGCGACGGTCGTATGGGGAGCTATCACCGGCACATGGTTCGGAATGAAGTCCGCGATGGAGGTAGAATTCCTGAGGAATCTGGTAATAGACCCATTTGCCACTTATCCTGAGTACTTCCCGGGCGTCGATTCGACCATGACTCAGAACACGATCATGAAGTTCTCGTTCTCGATCGGAGCGATACAGATGGTACTGGGATCCATCCTTGCGATAAAGGACAAGATCGTCAAGAAAGATCTGTCGTGGGTGTCCAACGCGGGCTGGGCGATCGCCGTAGTAGGAATGTATCTGCTGGCTCTCAACCTGGTCATCCACGAAAACATCAGCCTCAAGCCTGTGTTCGCGCTGATCGGCGTCGCATTCGTCCTTGTCCTTCTGTTCGGCGGAATGTCTCCTGACAAGACCTTCGGACAGGGACTCAAGGCGGGTCTGGCAAACGCGTTCACGGACTTCCTGGACACGATAAGCTGCTTCGGAAATGTAATGAGTTACATCAGACTGTTCGCGGTCGGCATGGCAGGTGTCGCGATCTCACAGAGCTTCAACGGGATCGCTGCCGGAATGCACGGCCCTCTGATAATCCTCGGTGTTGTGGTCGTACTTATAGGCCATGCACTCAACATAATAATGTGTTTCCTGTCGGTAGTCGTTCACGGCGTGCGTCTGAACGTACTCGAGTTCTCGGGTCAGGTCGGCCTCGAGTGGACAGGACTGCCATATGAACCATTTAAGGAAGTTGAATAATTAGAAAAGGAGAAATTATTATGAATCTTGCATTTATAGGTATGGCTGCGGCCCTTGGTTTATCTGCTGCCGGTTCAGCGTTCGGCGCCGGTTTCGCCGGTATGTCTTCGGTAGGCGCATGGAAGAAATGCTATGCTGCCGGAAAGCCAGCTCCGTTCATCATGATCGCTTTCACCGGTGCTCCTCTCACACAGACCATCTACGGCTTCCTGCTGATGAACTTCATCAACAGCGCTAACTGCGATGCCGGCATGGCTCTCGGTGTAGGACTCTTCGGAGGACTTGCCATCGGAATGTCAGCTCTCTTCCAGGGCAGATGCGCGGCTGCCGCGTCTGACGCTCTCGGAGCAACAGGAAAGGGTACCGCGAACTACTTCATCGTAATCGGTATCGTAGAGACAGTAGCTCTGTTCACACTGGTATTCGGACTGCTGCTGCTCAACAGTGCTTCATAAGCCATAAGGCAGGCACAAGTTCTGAGACTGAAGACAGGGGTATTTGCCCCTGTCTTTTTATGCTAAAATAAGCATGCGATAATTTGCGCTGACATACTGATAAAGGGAAATATTAGACATGATAGATTTCAAAAAACTCCAGAACGGAAGTGACATAAGAGGTGTTGCCGTAGCGACTGAGGGAGGACCCGAGGTCAATCTCAGCAAAGAGGTAGTCGGACAGATCACCGGAGCCTTTATCTACTGGCTTTCAAAGAAGGTGCAGAAGAACCCGGTCATGCTCAAGGTCTGCATAGGACACGATCCGAGGATCTCCGCTGACGAACTCAAAGAAGGCGCGCTCGAGGCGATAAGCCTGTGGGGAGCTGAGGGTTATGACGCCGGGCTCACGACGACTCCGGCCATGTTCATGGCGACTGTGATGCCTCAGTTCGAATTCGACGGCGCGATAATGATAACCGCCAGCCACCTGCCATATGAAAGGAATGGCTTCAAGTTCTTCACTGCCGAGGGCGGTACTGAAAAGGAAGACATCGCCGAGATACTCAGGCTGGCGAGCCGCTATACCTTTATCGGCGGGGTCTATGACGAGATGAGGACCAACGTCACCATGATATACGCTTCGTATCTCCGTCAGATGATATCCATGGGTCTCAGGGATGTCCCGGGATACCTGAAGGGCATGCACATCGTGGTGGATGCCGGCAACGGAGCCGCGGGATTCTTCGCTAAGGAAGTGCTCGAGAAGATGGGCGCGGATGTGAGCGGAAGCCTGTATCTCGAACCTGACGGGACTTTCCCTAATCATCCTGCCAATCCGGAAAACAAAGAGGCTATGGCCGCGATCTGCAAGGCGGTCAGGGACAATGACGCAGATCTCGGCATCATCTTCGATACTGACGGTGACAGATCAGCGGCGGTCGCTCCGGGAGGCAGACCGATAGCGCGCAACGAGATAGTCGCTCTTGCTGCCGCTCTCGCGGCCGAAGATCATCCGGGCGGGACTGTCGTGACTGACAGCATCACTTCGAACGAACTGCATGAGTTCCTCGAAGGCAAGTTGGGTCTTAAACACTTCAGATACAAAAGAGGCTACCGGAATGTCATAAACAAGGCCAAGGAACTCAGCGCCGCGGGCGAGGACGCGTTCCTCGCGATAGAGACATCGGGACACGCCGCGTATTCCGACAACTATTATCTCGACGACGGAGCTTTCCTCGCTGTCCAGATAGTGATCAACGCTGCCAGGCTCAAGGCTGAAGGCAAGGACATAAACGCGCTGATCAACGGGCTCCGAACTCCTGCTGAATCCCGCGAGGTAAGGCTGAAGATCAAGGCCGAAGATTTCGCGAAGTACGGATCCGGCGTTCTTGAGGATTTCGGCAAATGGGCGGAATACTCGAGAGATCTTGAGGTCGTGGAACCGAACTATGAGGGCGTGCGCGTGAACTATGACCTGGACGGATATAAAGGATGGTTCCTGCTCCGCATGTCGCTGCACGATCCTGTGATGCCGCTCAATGTGGAGTCGGATACAGAAGGCGGCGCGGACAGAGCTCTCGCGGCCATCTATGACTTCATGAAAGACTATAAGGAGATAGAGATACCGGAGTCCTGACGCGGAGAGGGACTGCTGCCGCGGCTCTGAATGCCGGGCCCGCGGCATGACCGGTCCGATACATTGGATAAAGAAGAAAGAAAAAACAAATCAAAGACCTCAGTGATCAGACGGACAGCTTCAGACGTGATAGTTGTCTGTCTGGTTTGTTTAGTCGCGCTGTCAGGGTTCAGAATTTATACGGCCCTTAAAAGTTACAGGGCAGACAGGTCGGTATATGAGTCTGTTTCAGAGCAGGCTTCGGCTTCCGGAGACAGCATAGATTTTGAGGCGCTCAGCAGTATCAATCCGGATGTGATAGGGTGGCTCAGGTACGAGGGCACGGCCATCGACTACCCTGTGGTGCAGGGGCAGGATAACGAAAAATATCTTGGCGTACTGTTCGACGGCACTAAGGGAGACAGCGGCACACTGTTCGCGGACTGCGTCACAGAGGATCCGTTCAGGCAGTTCAACACCATCATATACGGGCATCACATGAAAGACGGATCCATGTTCGCCGGCCTGAAGAAACTCAAGGACCCTGACTGGGCTGCCGGGCATCCGGTGATCGAACTCTTTACGCCTGACGGGAACTACCACCTTCAGGTGTGGGCGTTCCTGAACCAGCCATCTGACAGTAATATCTACACCACAAACATCAAAAGCGAAGACAGTCAGAGGCAATATATAGAACTCATCGAAAAGCTCGCCTCATATACGACAGATGTCAGCGTAGCTTCCGGAGACTCGCTCGCGGTGCTTTCGACCTGTGCCTATGAATATCAGAACGCGCGCTATATAGTGGTATGCAAAATAGTGCCGTGGGAATGATGTTTGACGCTGCTGAAGCATTATTGCTCACAAACATATACAAAAGCGGTCCGGAATGTGATAAAATCCATGCGTATGTTGTGGTAAAGGAAAGGAAGAGATTATGGACTACAAGATGACGATCGCAGGCCTCGAAAGGCATCTGCCGCTCTGCAAGGTCACTGACGACCTTTACATTGCAGGCTTCATTATGTTCAATGACGTAGAGATCACAGAAGCAGCCGCCAGAGAGCTTCTCAAGCAGGCGCCTGAATTCGACGTTCTCATCACAGCTGAAAGCAAGGGCATTCCTCTCTGCTACGAGATGGCCCGTCAGTCGGGAAAGCCTTACATCGTAGCCCGCAAGGGAGCCAAACTTTACATGCAGGATGTCGTCAAGGTCCAGGTCAATTCGATCACGACTGACCACGTACAGACGCTCTGCCTGGGCAGGGACGAGAGAGAGCATATCCAGGGCAAGCGCACCCTTATCGTTGATGATGTCATCAGCACCGGCGAATCTCTCGCGGCTCTCGAGACGCTTGTTGATACAGTCGGCGGAGAAATCGTCGGGAAGTTCACCGTACTCGCTGAAGGTGAGGCTGCTGACCGCACGGATATCGTATATCTCGAGTATCTGCCGCTCTTCAACTCGGACGGAACACCTCAGTAAAAGTCCGGCTTCCAGGCGTACAAAATACAGGCATTTTACAGGCGGGTCATGACTGACCCGTTTTTTGTAGGCAAATTCAGGCCGTTTCAGATGCGTTTTGGATTGTTCTGTTATTTGTACACAAATTTGGGATCGAATTTTGAGTTTTTACACAAAAAGTGTTGACACACAATCTTCACAATGCTATCATCGCACTGTACACAGAACCTGTACAAACAAAGGAGATCACATGTACTTTACTTCAAGCCTTATCGTAATCGGCATTATCAGCGTCCTTCTGGTCGTAAGACTGGTAGAGGGCGATGTTCTGCTGTAGGGCGATAAAGTACACGAGGTCAGAAAAAACCTTAAGCTTGGGAGCCCGCAGCGATGCGGGCTTATTAAATGCCCGGGCTAAGGCAAACAGGCAACTATCATCTTATATCTCAGTCAGAACAGGGAAAGAAAGGGAGAAAGAAAATGAAACAGACAATGAAGAAAGTCGTAGTTGTAGCACTCTCCTGCATGATGGCATTCATGTTCGCGGCCTGCGGTGGCGGCGGCGGAAGCAGCGATGCAGGAGACAACGTACTGAAGCTGGGTAATACCGGACCTCTCACAGGACCTGCAGCTATCTATGGTAATGCGGTAAAGAACGGCGGACAGCTGGC
>SVDB01000009.1:11738-21396 GCA_015058065.1 Clostridiales bacterium | reverse complement strand
ACTGACTTCCAGGCTCAGATCAACAGCGTAAAGAACGCAGGCGCTGACTTCGTATTCCTGCCTATGTACTACACACCGGCTTCGAACATCCTGGTACAGGCTGACAAGATCGGATACGCTCCTACATGGTTCGGCGTTGACGGCATGGACGGAATCCTGACACTCGAGGGATTCGACACATCGCTGGCAGAGGGAGTAATGCTCCTGACTCCGTTCATCGCTACCGCAGAGGATGAGAAGACACAGCACTTCGTACAGGCTTACGTAGAAGCATACGGCGAAGAGCCTAACCAGTTCGCTGCTGACGCTTATGACTGCGTATACGCGGTATATGAAGCATTCCAGCAGACAGGACTCGACGTATCGGCTTCAAATGAAGAGATCTGTAACGCACTGATCGCTGTATTCAGCGGAGACTTCACATTCGACGGCGTAACGGGCGCTCAGATGGAGTGGAACGAGAACGGCGAAGTCAACAAGACTCCGAACGCCATGGTGATCCAGAACGGCGTATATGTTCCGGTTGAGTAATACACTGACTGACTTAAGTGTATAGTTGTTGGCCGAGGGGTGCCGCACTCAGGTGTGGCACCCCAAAGCCACGTTTTTACACATTTGATTTAAGGAAAGAAAGAATCATGAATCTTTTGACTAATATCATTTCAGGCTTGAGCCTGGGAAGCGTATACGCGATCATAGCGCTTGGATATACCATGGTTTACGGTATTTCCAAGATGCTGAATTTCGCTCACGGCGATGTCATTATGATCGGCGGATACATGTCGTTCGTCATGACGATGTATATGGGACTGAACGGATGGCTGGCACTTCTCGTGGCCATGGTCATATGCACTCTTCTCGGTATCACCATCGAGAGACTCGCGTACAGACCTCTGAGAGGTACCGGCTCTTTGGCTGTTCTGATCACGGCCATCGGCGTTTCATATTTCCTGCAGAACATCGCGCTGCTCATCTGGGGAGCGAATCCTAAGATGTTCACGAGCCTGTTCAAGGGCATGAAACCTATACACGTTGCGGGAGGACAGCTGACGATCACACCTGAATCGCTCTTTACGATCATCGCTAACGTAGTAATAATGATCCTGCTGACTCTCTTCGTCAGCAAGACAAAGGCCGGCAAGGCAATGAGAGCCGTTTCCGAAGATAACGGCGCTGCACAGCTGATGGGCATCAACGTAAATCAGTCCATTTCGCTGACATTCGCCATTGGATCCGGCCTTGCTGCTGTAGCGGGAGTATTGATGCTGTCAGCCTATCCGGTACTGATGCCGACCACCGGAGCGATGCCGGGCATCAAGGCGTTTACAGCCGCGGTATTCGGCGGTATCGGATCCATACCGGGGGCCATGATCGGCGGACTCATATTAGGCATCATCGAGATCTTCTCGAGAGCGTACATCTCTACAGAGCTTTCAGACGCGATCGTGTTCGCATGCCTGATCATCGTTCTGCTCGTCAAGCCTACGGGCCTGCTGGGCAAGAAGATCAGCGAGAAAGTGTAGGTGCGACATGGCAGAGAGGATACTTAAGAACATAAGTCTCAGAGGACTCAAGAATGCCGTCAAGGGAAATGATTACCGCAAGGAAGCGACCATTTCGTACGGCATCCTCATAGGCGGATACATTCTGATGCAGCTGCTCATAGCTGCAGGCCTGATAGGTCACAACCTGCAGGGACAGCTCGTGCCTATCTGTGTGTATATTTCGCTTGCGGTATCGCTTAATCTGGTAGTAGGCATCTCCGGCGAACTTTCGCTGGGACACGCCGGCTTTATGGCAGTCGGAGCGTTCAGCGGCATACTCGTATCGCGCGTGATAGGACAGGGCATATCATTCGAACCGGCTGTAGTCCTTATTTCCATGCTGTTCGCGGCGCTGATGGCTTCTATCGCAGGATTCATCATTGGCATCCCTATCCTGGGACTCCGCGGTGACTATCTCGCGATAGTTACACTGGCATTCGGCGAGATCATCAGGAACATAATGAACGTTCTGTATTTCGGCCTCGACAACGGCAAGCTGAAGTTCGCTTTCAACCACACCATAGATGGTATCGACAGCAATGACCGAATCATCACCGGAGCGATCGGCGCTACGGGCACCAAGACTATGGCCACATTTACATGGGGTCTCGTGCTGTGCCTCTTTACGGTCTTCATAGTGCTCAACCTCAAGAATTCCAAGCAGGGACGCGCCATCATGTCCATCAGGGACAACCGTATAGCGGGCGAGTCCATCGGACTGGATGTCAGAAAATATAAGCTGATGGCTTTTATCGTCAGTTCAGCTCTGGCCGGCATGGCAGGATGCCTGTTCGGACTCAACTACAGCACGCTGGTGCCGATGAAGTTCAACTTCAACACATCCGTTCTGATACTGGTATTCGTAGTACTCGGCGGAGTAGGCAATATCTGGGGCGGCATCATTGCCGCGGCCCTGCTGACCATACTGCCTGAGACGTTCAGACAGTTCGCCGACTACAGGATGCTGACCTACGCGGTAGTACTTATCCTGGTTATGATAGGTACGTACAACCCGGCCATCAAATCAAGGGTCGCCGCTGTCTGGAGCAAGGTTAAACCGAAGAAGAAGAACAAAGGCCCGGGCAAACCTAAAAAGAAAAAAGCTGGAAAGGAGGCGGCGTAAATGGCGGACAAAAGAGATAAAGAATTCGACGCTGTGTATGACATCTCCGATCCGGGACACGGTTACGAGAACAGGCAGGAGATATACTACAACGACAATGTCGGAGGACGAGCCGTATTCGTTGACTCCAAGGAACAGTATGATCCGGATGAACCGTACAACGATCAGGTGTACATCCCGGAAAAGGACAGGGACAAGGCTCCTATCCTCGAGGTAAAGGGACTGGGCATAGACTTCGGAGGACTGACCGCTGTAGATAATTTCAACCTGACACTGGGAAGAACAGAGATCGGCGGACTCATCGGACCGAACGGTGCCGGCAAGACCACCATCTTTAACATGCTCACTAAGGTGTATGAGCCTACAAGAGGAGAAATATTCTTTGACGGCAAGAGCACGAAGGGCATGAATACGGTCGACATCAACAAGGCCGGAATGGCAAGGACATTCCAGAACATAAGGCTGTTTGACAAACTGACTGTTGAGGAGAACATCAAGGTGGCTCTCCACCACACGACCAATTACGGTCTGATCGACGGCATGCTGCACACACCGAAGTACAGACACGAGGAATTCCGCATCCGCAAGGAAGCGATGAAATATCTCAAGATCTTCGGCATGACCAAAACAGCGGATTACAGAGCCGGATCGCTGCCGTACGGCGCGCAGAGAAGGCTCGAGATCATGAGAGCTCTCGCTACAAAGCCGAAACTGCTGCTGCTCGATGAGCCGGCGGCCGGCATGAACCCGTCAGAGACTTCGGAACTGATGGATACTATCAGAGAGATCCGCGACAGATTTCAGATAGGGATTTTCCTGATCGAGCACGATATGAGCCTGGTCATGGGCATCTGCGAGGGCATCGTTGTTCTCAACTACGGACGTACGATCGCCAAGGGCTGGCCTGAGGATATCCAGAGAAATCCGAAGGTCATCGAGGCTTACCTCGGAAAAAGCCGCGGCAAGATGGAAGAGGAAGAAGAGAAGGAGAAGGAAGACCTTGAGGCTGCTTTCAGCAAGGGCAGACTGGAATCCGCTCCTTCCGGAAAGCCGGATACGGCAAGGAAGGAGAGCGAGTAATGGGTACAGTACTGACTGTTGATAATATCAATGTGTATTACGGCGCGATCCATGCCCTCAAGGGCATATCGCTCGACGTAAACAGAGGCGAGATAGTGACGCTCATAGGCGCGAACGGCGCCGGCAAGTCGACCACGCTCCACACCATTTCGGGACTCCTGCGCAGCAGGACGGGCAGCATCGAATTCCTCGAGAGCTCGATAGCCCACACTCCGGCGCACAAGATAGTTTCGATGGGTATATCCCACGTGCCTGAAGGCAGGCGTATCTTCCAGGGAATGACTGTCGAGGAGAATCTTCAGATGGGCGCGTTCGTAACTAAAAAGGACCGCATCGCGCACAACCTCGAGTATGTCTATGAACAGTTCCCAAGACTCAAGGAGAGGACCACGCAGATAGCCGGCACTCTCTCCGGAGGCGAGCAGCAGATGCTGGCCATGGGAAGGGCTCTCATGTCCGACCCTGAACTGCTGATGCTGGACGAACCTTCGATGGGACTTGCGCCGATACTGGTAGACCAGATCTTTGAGATCATCAAGAACCTCAATAAGGCCGGAACTACCATTCTTCTGGTAGAGCAGAACGCGCAGATGGCCCTTTCGGTCGCCGACAGGGCGTACGTAATAGAGACAGGGCGCATCACTCTTTCAGGAACGGGCGAGGAACTCGCGAAGTCCGAGGAAGTCAAGAAGGCTTATCTCGGCGGCTAAGCGGAGAACATACGGAGACCGCTCAACAAATTTTTATCAAATCTTCACCCAAAGAAGCGGCTTTGCCGCTTCTTTGATTTTGTCTGCTGTGGTATTATTGATTAATAGTTGTAAAAAGAGGGGAGACATAAAATGTCAAAAAGGAATAGGAGAAAAACACTGCTTTCTACGCTGCTGATCGTTGCCATGATGTTCATGCTGGCAGCCTGCGGCGCAAAGGGCGGCGACGCGGCAGGCACGGACGAACCTGAAGAAGGGACAGAAGCGACCCAGGAAGCCGAGATCGTCAAGTCTCTTGATGAGATAGACACCGCTGACATGCCTGACGTGCCGCTTCAGATCGAATCGGTCACACTTTACGATGACGGTACGCTCAGGATAGTCCCGACTGAAGATCTTCTGAAGAACGCCGAGACGAATAATGAGGTGGTCGACGGAGCGGTCTTCCCGTTCGCTGACAGCGGCGAGGTCAAGGACTTCTATCTTGTCAGATTCGGTAACGGCGGATACAGGACCATCATCTGTCTGATGGATGACGGTTCGCTTTCTGCTCTCAGCGCGAACGAACTGATACAGGATCACATATTCATCGTCATGGACAACCTTACCGGCAGAGACACATACGTCGATGTCAAAGAAGTAGCCGGAGATGACGCTTTCAGCGTCTTCGGGATCACAGAAGACAACGAAGAGATCGAACTTGATTTCAGTCTTAATTTCTGACGAAAAGCCCAGTGCCTTGTGATATACTATAAATGGGTTATTTCGGACTGTGCCGTAAGGCACGAAAGGAATCAAAATGGCAGTAGAATACTTTAATGAACGGAAAGCGGTCACGGACTGGTTCGAAAGCGAATTCAAGGAGTCCGCGAAGGCTACCACGAAGATATCAAGGCTCGATGACGGAAAGCTGAGCTACAGTTTTTCCGTTGTCAATAATTCGGGCTATGATTTTGACAGTTTTTCGTTCAGGATCAAAGTGATCAACAAGACAAACAATGCAGAGATAGGCAGCGCGAAGATCGACGCGGGCAGATGGGCAAGAGGCGAGAAGAAGACCTTCAAGTCGCGTCTCAGGATCCCTGCGGACGTTAAGAGTCTGTCTTTTGTCATGTTCGCTAATTCGCTCGAATTCGAAATAGTGCCTTCCGATCCGATCTCGACGACAGTCAGGGAAGTCGGCGGCGCTTTTAACGAAATGGGCAAGGAAGTCTTCGGTGAGCTTTTCGGTACCGGCGGGATGCCCGGAAAAGGCACTACCGTCACAAAAACCACTACAACAAGGACCGCGAACGGTACTACTACAAAAACTACGACAACAACGACCACACGTCCGGCAAACCGCGGCAGCGTGTCCGCTCCTGCCGGCCAGCGTCAGCCTGTTCAGAGCGTAAGACCTGCGAATCAGGGCGGCACTTTCACACAGCGCCGCAACGAAAAGGCGCTCAACAAAAAGAGACTGGGCAAGTCCGGATGGACTGTAGCGGCGCTGACTACCGGAATACTGTTCCTGATGTCAGCGGCGGGTTCGACCGACGCTCCGGAATTCAGGATCGCCGTCGGCGCCACAGGTATCGTACTGCTGATCGTCGCGGGCATCATGAAACTGGTGCTCAACTCGAGGGCCAAGAGGATAAGAACTTACGAGGCCAAGATAAACAAGAAAGGCAATACTTCGATTGATGATCTCGCCTCGTATGTCGGCAAGCCGTTCAGCAAGGTGGCGGATGACCTCCAGGCGATGATAGCCGACGGATTTTTCCCTGAGGCGTATGTCGATATCAACAACAGGCTGCTCGTCATGACAAAGAACGGCGTGCCTATCGAGTCGGTAGAAAGATCCGCTGTCGAGAACAAGAGAGCGAGACGCAAAGCCGCGCGCGAAGGCGGACTCGTTCCTGAATCGCTCGACGACCTCATCACCATGACCGATGACGGCGAGATCAAGAGCAAGCTCAAGTCTCTCCGCGCGATCACCAAAAAGATCGACGCCAGAGTCGAAGAGGTGCCTGACCTCGAAAAGCAGGTCAAGGACTTCAGAGAGAAATATTATCCTGAGGTCGTTCGCCTGACAGACCAGTACAACGAGAAGATCGCGGATATGGGCAAGTTCGGCACGGAAAAGCCAAAAGAGGAGGTAATAACAGACGCCTCAGGCGCTCCGGTCCTCAACACCAATCCGAACTATCTGCAGGAGCAGGCTTCTGAGATCAAGACTCAGCTCATCAGCCTGATCGATTCAGTGATCGAGGCTTCGGAGAACCTGCTCGAAAGGCTCCATGAAGATGACATCATGGACATCACGACAGATATACAAAAACTGCAGACTACGCTCGCGAGCAAGGGCCTGCTGGATTCAGATTTCGATATCTAATGTTATAAAAGGAGGACAAGATGGCAGATTTTGAACTTACCCCTGAAGCTGTAGCAGGAGCCGCACAGGCACAGGCTGCTGAACTCGAGGCTGAAGTACAGGAAGTAGCCGCACAGGCTGCTGCTATTGAAGCTGCGCCGGCGATCGATTTCGCGCCTGAATTCGCACCTGTAGAAGAAGAAAAGAAAGAGGACAGGCTCGCGAAGTTCACACCGGATGAGCAGAGACAGATCAAGGCGGTCGCTGACAAGATCGATATCAAGGACAGCAGCGCTGTTCTCAGTTACGGCGCGTCAGCTCAGCGCAAGGTCTCCGACTTTGCTGACGGTGCTCTCGAGAGCGTAAGAGCCAAGGACATGGGAGAGACAGGACAGGTCCTGACATCCCTGCTCGTAGAGCTCAAGACGAACGGCGAAGAGAAGAAATCATTCTTCGGCAAACTCTTCGGAAGCGCTGAAAAGAATTTCGAGAGACTCAAAACTCAGTACAGCACTACAGAAGCAAACATCGACAGACTGGTCAAACTGCTTGAAGACCACGAAGAGCAGCTCCTGAAGGACATCGCTCAGCTCGACAAGCTCTATGACAAGAACAAACTCTACTTCAAAGAAGTATCGATGTATATCGAAGCCGGCAAGCTGGCTCTCGAAAAGGCCAAGACCGAGACTCTGCCTGCGCTCGAGGCAAAAGCTCATGAGACCGGCGCGGTAGAAGATACCCAGGCTGCTCAGGACTACGCTGACATGATCACGAGATTCGAGAAGAAGATCTACGACCTCGAACTCTCCAGGACCGTATGCCTGCAGTCCGCACCTGAGATCAGAATGGTACAGAACTCCGACACTATCATGTCCGAGAAGATCCGCTCCACTATCGTCAACGTCATCCCTATGTGGAAGACCCAGATGGTCCTGGCACTCAACAACTACCATACACAGAAGGCGATCGAGGCTCAGCAGGCTGTCACAGAGGCTACAAACGATATGCTCAAGAAGAACGCTGACGCTCTCCATCAGAGCACGGTCGAAACCGCCAAGGCGAGCGAGAGAGGCATCGTTGACATCGAGACTCTGCAGCACACCAATGAGCAGCTGATCACAGCACTCGATGAGATCAAGCAGATCCAGGAGGACGGAAGGGTCGCGAGAGCCGAGGCCGAGAAAGAACTCGCAAGGATCGAGCAGGAACTCAAAGACAAGATGCTCGGCATCGCGGCGAACGCGAAGTGGACCGGCGAGGATATCGCATCCTCCAGAGGCTAGCGCGGTATACAGCTGATGTCGCGTAAAGATAACAGCAAGACGAATACAAAAGACAAGAGCCGGAGGAGTCCGGCTCTTGCTCTATTGCTGATACTACTCCTCGCGGGAGTCTTTTTTGCGGTGTCCGATGTGCCTTTCATCAAAAGCGCCAGAGACTCGCTCATGCAGAAACTGGGCTATGAAGCCGTCGGCGATGGCGGCGGATCCGAAGAAAGCGGAGACACCGGTAATACTGCGGACAGGGGGCTGGACCCTTCATCACTGCCTGAATATGACGGACAATATTATGTGCAGGTGAACGGCAACGTGCCGGTATTCCCTGATGAAGTGTATGAACGCGCCGGACTGGTAAAGGACGGCGACAGCTGGAAGACGAAGGGCAATCTGTTCGGCACGATAGACTCGAACAAACTGACTCCATATGAATACTACGGCAGCCTCGACAGCCTTGGCAGATGCACTTACGCGTACGGATGCCTCGGCCCGGAGACCATGCCCGAAGAAGGAGAGGAGCGAGGCGACATCTCGTCAGTACATCCGTCCGGATGGGCAAAGGCACAGAACTGGGAGCGCTGTCATCTGATCGCGTGGGCGCTCTCGGCCGAAAACGCCAATCCTTCCAATCTGATAACGGGCACACATTATCTGAACTATGAGAGCATGCGGCCGTTAGAAGAAGAAGTCGAGCATTACATCTGGAGCACCGGCGATCACGTGCTGTACATGGTAAAGCCGTGGTTCGTGGGCGATGAACCTGTTGCCAGGGGAGTTCAGATGACAGCCATGTCCCTCGAGGACGGAGGCACAGAGATTTCTTTCAATGTCTACTGCTTCAACGTGACTCCCGGCGCGGAAATAGATTACATGACGGGCATCGTTACAACTGATGAGCAGGCGGCTCAGGAGCCGAGACTGTATGTCATCAATACCCGCTCAAAAGTGTTCCACTATCCGACCTGTGACGGTGTAAAGGAAATGTCGCCATACAACAAAAAAGAAGTGACAGCGACGCGTGTCGAACTCATTTCACAGGGCTATACTCCATGCGGATACTGTGAACCGTAATCGATGCCGGACGCTTGTTTGCTATTGCACTTTTAAGCCCCTATGGGGCTTTTTCATTGCCTTGAGTACTTATTATTGATAAAATAATTCTATACGCGAAAAAAGTTCACAAATCACAAAAGGTATGTTATCGGAGAGCAAAATGGAGGAGAAATCTTGAAGACAAAACTCAAAAAAATCATTGCTCTGATGACAGTGTTTACGATGTGTCTGATGCTGCTTGCAGGCTGCGGCGGATCATCCGGAGAAGAAGAAGGCAATACCGGAAGTACAAACGGAATCACCATTTTCAACTCCAAGATGGAGATCCAGGACCAGCTCCTGCAGATGGCCGAAAAATATGAAGCCGAGACAGGCGTTCACGTAGAGGTTTACTACTCGAGTGACACGGTTTCAGCTCATATGGCCACAAGGTATGCCGCAAACAATCCGTATACACTGTCTATGGTGGACGCCAAGGACATCTACGCCCTGGCGGAAGAGCATGCGATCGACCTCAG
>SVDB01000009.1:0-11638 GCA_015058065.1 Clostridiales bacterium | reverse complement strand
ACTGATCCCTAACTACAACTACATGCCGGACGATCACTACGCGATCCTCGGAGCCATGTTCCAGAAGTATCTGGCGGGAATCAGCAATCGTGAGGAGTTCGCCAAGGACGTAGAGACGTACTGGCACACCAAGACTCTGACAAGCCACTCAGAATAGGAAAGGAGGACTGAATAATGGAAAGAAACACAATGGCATATAAGTCAAAACAATTCCTTATGTTTGCCGGTCCTGCGCTCATCCTGTTCTGCATGGTCATCATCATTCCGTTCCTTTACGGACTGTTCCTGACCTTCACAAGCTGGGACGGAGTCAGCGCTGACAAGCCTTTCGTAGGCTTCGCAAACTATGTATCAGCATTCAAGGACGCTTATTTCTGGTCGGCTATCGGCAGAACGATCATCTACTCGGCATTCGCTGTAGTGTTCGTAAACATAGTCGCTTTCCTGCTCGCTTACATGGTAACGAGCGGAGTCAAGGGCCAGAACTTCTTCCGCGCGGGATTCTTCATCCCGAACCTGATCGGCGGAATCGTCCTCGGTTATGTCTGGAAATTCGTATTCAACCGCGCGTTTGTCGCTATTGGTGAAGCGATCACACGGGATACGGTCCCGTCTCTGCTGTCAACGACCGGAGGCGCTATGTTCTGCCTGATACTGGTATCAGTATGGCAGTACGCGGGTTATATGATGCTTATCTATGTAGCGGGCTTCATGAGCGTATCTGACAGCCTCAAAGAAGCAGCCATGATCGACGGCTGCACACCTTCGCAGGCGATGCGCAATGTAACTATCCCTCTTATGAGAACATCATTCACAACTTGTATCTTCCTGAGCATCACGAGATGCTTCGTAGTGTACGATGTCAACCTGTCATTAACAAAGGGCGAGCCGTTCTTCAGCTCGGTCATGGCAGCCATGCACGTATACAACAAGGCATTCACGTATAAAGATTACGGCACAGGCCAGGCTGAGGCTCTCATCCTGTTCATTGTCTGCGCAATAATCGGAATCACTCAGGTCTATGTGAGCAAGAAAGGGGAGGTGGAAGCATAATGACTCAGAACGAAAAGGCTGCTGCAGCCAAGAAAAGAAAACATGCCATTATGATCGTCCTCCTGGTCATTGTATTCATCCTGTTCATCGCGCCGTTCATTCTGGTGCTGATCAACGTATTCAAGGATCAGGCGGATATCACATCCAACCCTCTGTCGCTCATTGGTGAGCACGGATTCACGACGAAGAACTTCCCTGACGCCATGGCGAAGATGGACTTCTTCAACGTATTCAAGAACTCGCTGATCATCACGACATGCGCTACGATCCTGACGATCCTCGTATCCGCGATGGCATCGTTCGTGATCGTACGTAACGGCAAGTGGAAAGCTTGCTCAGCGCTCTTCGCGCTCATGATCGCTTCCATGGTCATCCCGTTCCAGGTACTGATGGTACCTCTGGTATCCGTATACGGCGGAGTATTCGGCATCCTCAACAGCCGTCTCACCCTGATACTGATGCACACGGGATTCTCTGTATCCATGGCTACGTTCATGTTCCACGGAGCGATACATTCCAATATACCATTGGAACTCGAAGAAGCGGCTCTCATCGACGGCTGCACCAGATGGCAGACATTCTGGAAGATCGTCTTCCCGCTTCTCAAACCGACAGTTGCTACAGTCGCGATCATCGACGCCATGGCGTTCTGGAACGACTACCTCCTGCCAAGTCTGGTTCTCACCGACAAGGAGATATACACGATCCCGATCGCTACACAGGCCTTCTACGGAACATATTCCACGGACATCGGTCTGGTAATGGCTGCGCTGCTGCTGGCCATGCTGCCGATACTTATCCTGTATCTCTTCCTGCAGAAGTACATCGTTGCGGGAGTTACTGCAGGTGCTGTTAAAGGTTAGTTCGGATGGATCGGTTCTTTGACTCGAAAAACCCGGTCATGCAGTTCCTCGCGAGGCTGGTGGATCTCGCGCTGCTGAACATCTTCACGGTGATATGCGCCATTCCGCTGGTGACCGCCGGAGCGGCGATGACGGCAATGAATTACGTTCTGCTGCATCTGCTGAGGCGGGATGAGACATATGTCACCAGCATGTTCAGAAAGTCCTTCAAGGACAATCTGAAGCAGGGAGTCGTGCTTGGCCTGCTGGTGATCGCGCTGGCGGTGATAACGGCGACGGACCTCTGGGTGATGCACGCGTCGGGCTCAGCTCTCATGACGATGCTGATGATAATCATCACGGTCATAGCGGGGTTCCTGTTCGCGACATCGGTGTATATGTTCGCGCTGCAGTCGAGATACGAGAACACCATAAGGGGAACTATAGCTAACGCTTTCAGACTGTCCCTGGCAAATCTGCCGAGGACCGTCGCGATGATGATCGTATGGGTCGCCTGGATACTGCTTCTGGTATATCTTCACAAGGCAGCGCCTCTGGTGATACTGATCTACGGATTCACCATACCGGGCTATCTGTGTACGATGCTTTACGACAAGGTTTTCGAAAGACTGGAGTCTGATGAAGACTGAGAAAAAGAACGATCCACAGACGTGTATATTGGAATAAAAGGAGAAATAACAATATGGCAAGTTTATCATTGAAACACATTGAGAAGATCTACGAGAACGGCTATCACGCTGTTCACGATTTCAATCTCGAAGTCGAAGATAAAGAATTCATTATCTTCGTAGGACCTTCCGGATGCGGAAAGTCCACAACACTGCGTATGATCGCAGGTCTCGAGGATATCTCCGAGGGAGAATTCCTCATCGACGGCGTCAAGATGAACGACGTCGAGCCTAAGGACAGAGACATCGCGATGGTATTCCAGAGCTACGCTCTCTATCCGCATATGACAGTAAGAGACAACATGGGATTCGCTCTCAAGCTCAGAAACGTTCCTAAGGATGAGATCGACGCCAAGGTAGACGAAGTAGCAAAGATCCTCGACCTCGAGAAGCTGCTCGACAGAAAGCCTAAGGCTCTCTCCGGCGGACAGAGACAGCGTGTCGCCATGGGCCGTGCTATCGTAAGAAACCCTAAGGTATTCCTCATGGACGAGCCTCTGTCCAACCTCGACGCCAAGCTGAGAGTACAGATGAGAACAGAGATCGCCAAGCTCCACGAGAGACTGGGAACTACCATCATCTACGTAACTCACGACCAGACTGAGGCTATGACTCTCGGTACACGTATCGTAGTCATGAAGGACGGTATCGTTCAGCAGATCAACACACCTGAGCATCTCTACAACAAGCCTTGCAACCTCTTCGTAGCGGGCTTCATCGGATCGCCTCAGATGAACTTCCTCGACGCTGATGTCGAAGTCAAGGGCAAGGACGTATTCCTGCACATCGGCAAGGACGTCCTCAAGATGCCTGAAGACAAGGCCAAGATCCTCAAGGACGGCGGCTATGACGGAAAGACAGTCGTTTTCGGTATCCGTCCTGAGCACTTCGGTGACGGCAGAGGTCAGGAAGGCAAGCAGAACACACTCACATGCAAGATCGAAGTACGCGAGCTGCTCGGTGCTGAAGTATTCCTCTATGGAGACATCAACGGCAAGCAGTGCACGGCAAGAGTCGATCCTGAAGTCGACCTCGTAAACGGCATGGAAGCTACATATTCAGTAGATATGAGAAAGATCCAGCTGTTCGACAAGGAGACAGAGAAGAGCCTGCTTTGGGCTGAATAGTCAGCGGACTGAGTAAAGACAAGGGCTGCCGCGATCATGTGGCAGCCCTGCTCTATTTTTGACTGTATCATCTCAATTGAACGGGATCATCCGTAGAATAAAAATGAGCATACGTTATATAGAAGAAACCAAACATCTGATACTTGAAACGAGGAATACCGGCTATCACATGAAGATAGACCGCCTGGGATACCTTCAGCACATGTATTACGGCCCTAAACCTGGGCAGGATGACATGTCGTATTCCTTCCGTTACTATGACCGGGGATTTTCCGGCAACCCATATGCCATGAGGGATGACAGGACATACTCGCTCGATTCCATGCCGCAGGAATATACATCGTTCGGCGTGGGAGACTTCCGTGTCAGCAGCATCGCTGCGTCATGCTCAGACGGCAGCCGCTGCGCGGAGTTCAAATATGTCTCGCACGAGATAGTCGAAGGCAAGTACAGCATCCCGGGACTTCCGTGCGTCTATGACGAAGACGGGAAAGCTCAGACGCTCATCGTGACGCTTAAAGACAATGCCGCGAACATCGGGATAAAACTGTATTACGGTGTTCTCGAAGATCTTGACGTGATCACAAGATCCGCTGAGATCATCAATACCGGAAAAGAGATGGTATGGCTCCGCAAGGCGTCATCCATGTGCCTTGAACTGCCTTACGGAAGCTGGGACATGATGCACTTCCACGGAAGACACTGCATGGAGCGTCAAGCAGAACGCGTGAAACTGTTCCACGGCGTCCATACTCTGCTGTCCGGACGCGGGATGTCGAGCCATCAGCATAATCCGTTCGTGATCATATGTGACCATGAGGCGACCGAAGACAGCGGCGCCTGCTATGGTATGATGCTCATGTATTCCGGTAATCACAAGACGGAAGTCGAACTCGATCAGTTCGAAAGTGTCCGTGTGGTCATGGGTCTCAACGATGACAGATTCCGCTGGGAACTTGAGCCGGGCACATCTCTTCACACGCCTGAAGTGATACTGACATACGCGGAGGGACTGACCGCGCTCTCTCACAATTATCACCGCTGCATACGAAACAACGTCGTGAGAGGGAAGTATAAGCTGAGCCACAGACCGGTGCTGGTCAATAACTGGGAAGCGACATACTTCGATTTCACAGAAGAAAAACTGCTTGAATTAGCCGTAAAGGCGAAAGAACTCGGCATTGAGATGCTCGTGCTCGATGACGGCTGGTTCAGAAACAGGAATGACGATAAGGCCGGTCTCGGAGACTGGACCGCGGACCCGCAAAAATTACCGGAAGGGCTGGGCGGTCTGATATCGAAGATCAAGGCGCTTGGACTCAAATTCGGACTCTGGATAGAACCTGAAATGGTCAGCGAAGATTCCGAACTTTACAAAGCGCATCCTGACTGGGCACTGACGGCTCCGGACCGCGAGCCGATGATGGCGCGCAACCAACTGGTGCTCGACCTGTCCAACAGGGATGTACACGATTACTTATACGAAACCATTTCCGGATTGCTCCGGGATCACGATATAGATTACATAAAATGGGACTTCAACCGCCCGATATCCGATGTATACTCACACTCGACGCCATCTGCAAGACAGGGTGAGGTCCCGCACCGCTACTATCTGAGCCTTTACGAGTTATATGACAGGCTGACCAAAGAGTTCCCCGATGTGCTCTTCGAAGGCTGCGCGGGAGGCGGAGGACGTTTTGACGCGGGCATGCTGCAGTATTCGCCGCAGATATGGTGTTCAGACAATACCGACCCGGTGGCGAGGCTCGCGATCCAGTACGGAACGTCATTCGGATATCCTTCATCGGCAATGGGAGCGCATGTGAGCGCGTCTCCGAATCACCAGACAGGCCGCAGGACTCCGCTGTCAACACGCGGCATAGCGGCAATGGCGGGCACTTTCGGATACGAGCTTGACCTCACTAAGCTTACAGATGAAGAGTGCGAAGAGATAAAGAAGCAGATAGAAAGATATAAAGAGATCGAGCCTGTGATCCATGACGGCAGCCTTTACAGGCTGAGCGACCCGTCAGAAAACAGCAGGTATTACTGCTGGGAAAACGTCAGCCGTGACAGGAGCCGCTGCGTCCTCAGCGTTGTCGTTACCGATCCGCAGGCAAATTACACACTTGTACATGTGAAACTGAAGGGTCTGGATCCGGACGCTGTCTATTCCGTGGGAGGAGAATTCGAATGCCTCGGGAAGACGCTGATGCGGAACGGATACACATTCCCGCAGCTGACAGGGGATTATCCTGCGCAGCAGATAGATATAATCAGGATCTAAAGGAGCAGATCATTGATCAGCACAGAATTAAAAAAAGCAAGAGAATATGAAGAGCGTGAGTCCGCGCTGGTCCCTGAGACGGAACGGCCGGTATATCACTTCACGCCGCGCGTCGGGTGGCTCAACGACCCGAATGGTTTTTCCTTCTACAGAGGTCAGTACCATCTGTTTTATCAGTATCATCCTTACAGCAGTTTCTGGGGCCCGATGCACTGGGGGCATGCGGTCAGCGCTGACATGATCAGCTGGGAGTACCTCCCTGCGGCCATGGCTCCGGATACGGGATACGATCGCTCGGGATGCTTCTCGGGTTCCGCCATGACGCTGCCGGACGGAAGGCAGCTGCTTATGTACACAGGCTGCGGTGACAGCAGCGAAGATCCGCTTCAGAAGGGAAGATGGATGCAGACGCAGTGCGTCGCCGTATCTGAAGATACCGGGGATGGCAGAACTGAATACGTGAAGTATGAAGGCAACCCGGTAATAAGCGGGGATGACCTCCCTGAAAACTGTGATACCTACGAATTCAGGGATCCGTATATCTGGAGGGCGCCGGACGGCACTTACAGGGCGCTTGCTGCTGCAGGCAGGACCGGAGAGATCGGAGAAGACGGTAATTATCACACCGACAAAGGCACGCAGCTCGTGATGTTCAGGAGCGATGACTGCTTCAGATGGGAATACCGTAAGGTGCTGTTCGAAGACCGCCGCAGGATAGGCGTAATGTGGGAATGCCCGAACTTCTTCGAACTTGACGGGAAGCAGGTTCTAATAGCCAGCCCGATGGACATGCAGGCGGAAGCGGACGAGGCTATCGGATCGGTCAGATTCCCGCAGGGAAGCAACGTATGCTGCATCCCGGGAGAATATGACGAAGAGACAGAGACATTCACGCCGGACGGAGGTTATGAGCCTGTGGACATAGGCCTTGACTTCTATGCTCCTCAGGTCACGAAGACCCCGGATGGAAGGACTATCATGATAGGCTGGATGCAGGACCCGAAGAACGGGAATTTCGCCGGCCCGGACGAGGATTTTTCAAGGCCTGGACTTCAATACGCCGTTCCCGTAGAGGATCCGGACGGATATCTGCACGGACCTGAAGGCACGCGCGTATTCGGGCAGATGACTGTTCCGAGAGAACTTAGATTCAGGGACGGAAAGCTGTACCAGTGGCCGATCAGAGAGCTCAGAGACTACAGGAAGGATAAACTGGAATACAGCGGTATCAGGCTCAGCAATGAAGAAATAAGCCTGGTCGGATTGTCCGGCAGGACTCTCGAAATGCAGGTGGACATAGCTCCGTCCGGAGAAGGGGCTCCTCTGTACAGGGATCTCACGATAGAGTTCGCTAAAGATGATGATCACGCCGTCAGGCTGAGTTACAAGCCCGGCAGATCGCTGGTGACCATCGACAGGAGCCGCAGCGGACAGTCGGGCGATATCACGGCGATGCGATGCACAAGGGCGTCATACGAGGGAGGAAAACTCAGTCTCAGGATACTGCTCGACAGATGGAGCGCCGAGATATTCATCAACGGAGGCGAGCAGGTGATGTCGCTGACTTTCTACACACCGCTTGAAGCAGACGGCATCTCGTTCTCTGCCGAAGGCAGTGTGCTGATGGATGTGACCGCGTATGGCATGGACTGAAAAACAGACAGTTGTGTTATACTTTGAATAAGAACGTTATTTACTTGCGAGCGGAGAAAGACATATGGCAGACATAATAACACTTGGAGAATTACTCATAGATCTGACCCAGAAGGGCGCTGACGATAACGGCAACGGGATCTTCGTCGCGTATCCGGGCGGCGCCCCGGCAAACGTAGCTGTAGCGGCGGCCAGACTCGGCGCTGAGACCGGCTTCATCGGAAAGGTCGGAAACGACGGTTTCGGTGACAGCCTCAGGGAGACTCTCAAAGCAGAGGGTGTCGATACACGCGGACTCTATGGCAGCGATGAAGAGCCAACGACCCTTGCGATAGCGACGATAGACGAAACAGGAGAACGCAGCTTCTCATTTTACAGAAACCCGGGAGCGGATACCCAGCTGACGGTCGAAGAGGCGCTTGCCGCTCTGTCTGACGGGGACGCTAAGATCCTTCACATCGGATCGCTCTCGATGACCACATCTCCGGGACGTGAAGCTTGCGAAGAGGCTGTCCGTTTCGCGAAGGACAGGGGCATGCTCATCAGCTATGACCCGAATTACAGAGACGCCCTCTGGGACAGCGAAGAGCGCGCGGTCAGCATGATGAAGAAACTGCTGCCGTACTCTGACATACTCAAGGTGTCAGACGAAGAGATGGTGATGCTGACCGGAAGCGAAGATTTCGCGGAAGGAAGCCGCATCCTGTCTGATTACGGCATAAGACTGGTGATGGTCACCCTGGGAGGCGACGGTGTGTTCGTAAGGCGCGGAGACTACGCGGAGCAGATCCCGGGATTCAGCGTCAAGGTCGCGGATACCAATGGCGCCGGAGATACTTTCGCCGGAGCGATGCTGGCGCAGATCGTCCGCAGAGAAGGCATGCTAGACGGCATCACGGATGATGAACTGAAAACTTTTGTTACATACGCAAACAAGGCGGCGTCGCTTACATGTTCAAGAAGCGGAGCGATACCGGCCATGCCGCGCAAGGATGAAGTGGTCTTATGAGTGAAAAAGGTAAAAGAAGAAGCAGATTCGATTCAAGACTCGAGGTCTACTATGATGAGCTGAGGGATCTCTTCATGGGCATTTACCATGATGAGGCAGCCTTTGAATACTTCCTTGACATGCTCCGCAAGAGCTACAAGGAGCGCAAAAAGACCCTGAGAGATGTGGATGCGAGGCGCGCGGAGCACCCTGACATGCATCATTCCAACAGGATGATGGGCATGATGCTCTACACCGAGAACTTTGCCGGTGACCTGAAGGGGATCAGGGACAGGCTCGAATACTTCAAGGAATGCGGGGTAAAGTATGTACATCTTATGCCGCTCCTGGATTCGCCTGAAGATCACGCCAGAAGCGACGGCGGTTACGCCGTTTCGGACTTCCGCAAGGTGAGACCGGATCTCGGCACGATGGAAGATCTGGAAAAACTCACGAGCGCCTGCCATAAGAGAGGCATCAGGATCTGTCTCGACTTCGTTATGAACCATACCAGCGAAGATCACGAGTGGGCCAGGGCTGCCAGAGCCGGAGACCCTTTGGCGCAGAGCAGATTCTTCTTCTATGACAGCTGGGACATCCCTAACGAATACGAGAAGACCATGCCGCAGGTGTTCCCTGAGACAGCTCCTGGCAATTTCACATATTTTGGAGACATGGGAAAGATCGTCATGACGACGTTCTACCCATTCCAGTGGGACCTCAATTACGGCAATCCGATAGTCTTCAATGACATGACGGAAAACCTGCTCTACCTGGCAAACAGGGGAGTGGACATAGTCAGGCTCGATGCCGTACCGTACATCTGGAAGGAACTCGGCACTAACTGCCGCAATCTTCCGCAGGTGCACACATTGGTGCGAATGATGAACATCGCCTGCAGGATAGTATGCCCAAGCGTGCTGCTTCTCGGCGAAGTCGTTATGGAACCGAGCAAGGTGCTGCCATACTTCGGGACCGAAGAAAAGCCTGAATGCGACATGCTCTACAATGTCACGACAATGGCAACGATCTGGCATACGATGGCGACCCGTGACGTGAGACTCCTGAGACATCAGCTCAGCCAGATAGAGAACGTGCCTTCGAACTGCATCTTCCAGAACTATCTGAGATGCCACGATGACATAGGCTGGGGACTCGATTTCGGATTCCTCGGGCAGTTTGGCATGGGAGAGGCTTCCCACAAGAAGTTCCTCAATGACTGGTTCACCGGCAAATACTACGGGAGCCCTTCGAGAGGCGAGTTGTATAACGATTCGGAATGGCTTCGCGACGCCAGACTCTGCGGTACTACAGCCTCGCTTTGCGGCGTGGAAGCTGCTCTGTACGAGCAGAATGAAGAAGCTCTGGCAAGGGCGATAGACGCTGATGTGATGCTGCATGCCTGCATGCTCACTTTGCGCGGGATTCCGGTGCTTTACAGCGGAGACGAGCTTGGTATGCTGAATGATTACGGATATCATGATGATCCCGGCAGACAGGCGGACAGCCGCAACATCCACAGAGGAAAGATGGACTGGAAGAAGGCGGAGGAAAGGTTCGACGCGACGAAACCTACATGGCGCATCTTCAACGAGATCAAAAAACTGATCATGATCCGCAAATACAATGACGTGTTCCATTCAGACGCTCACGTTTATCCTGTGGATACCGGCGACAACAGGGTCCTGGGAATAATAAGGGAATATCATGGCAAGCGCATGCAGGGACTGTTCAACTTCTCGCCTGATTACGTAAGGGCGTGGATCGACGGCAAAGAATATGATATGAAGCCATACGGATTCCGCTGGATACTCAATGTGTTCGTAGAGTGACAGATCAGTCAGACGCGCCGTTTGTTCAGCAGTTTCGCAGCGATGCTGCCTGCTGCCGCGACGGCAAGTGAATAAAGCAAAAGACCCGCAGGGATACCTGCGGTTTTTTGTATGCTCCCGACCAGCGGCTGAGACGAGATGTGGAAAGGATTGAGGTAGAACATGGCCGCGTAGCTGTGGATGACAGCCGGATTCGCGGCGTGGATGGCATGCGCCACAGGTTCGACTACGACATTTATCATGAGAGCCATGACGCAGAACACGGCAAACAGGACCGCGGCTCTGACCAGTCCCCGGGCGGATACCGTGGCTCTGCCGGTCATGAGGATCAGAAGGCTTATGAAAAGGATCAGTCCATGCCAGATGAATCCGTGCAGCGTAAGAGCGACGTATGACCTTAGTATGTCCGCGGGATAAATGAGTGCCGCGGCCGCGCTGATGAAACTGTAGCCTGCCATGAAGGTCAGGAAGGTCCTCTGAGAGGACGGCACCATGACCGGCAGGAGCACGCACAGATACATCGGTACCGAGCACAGCTGGAACGGGAAAAACCACCAGTCGTATGCGTCGCCGTTGACGATATAGTAAAGGAAGAACTGCTTATATATCTCAAGCAGAACCAGGATCCAACCGGTGACAGACAGGATCTTCACGAGCTTCTCGAACGGCTCATCCGCCTTGCTGACGCGCTTCGCGTACAGTATGGCCGCGAAGACAGCAGCCGCGGCAGTCAGCGCAGACGCGATCAGGTGGAACGCGCCGAAAAGTTCAGGAGCGGTCATCCTTTGGGCAGTCATTTCAAGGAACGGTAAAATAAAATCTTTCATCGCAAAAATCATACTATCACACGCACCCAAAAAGCAATTTGATATGTCATTCGCGGCTGATATAATTGTCACATGATGTATAGGAGAGTCGCGAAAGCGATCGGAGAGTGAAAATGGCAGGAATGAATGAGACGCCTTCGGGCGAAAGAGTGCATATAGGTTTTTTCGGACGCAGGAACGCGGGCAAGTCGAGCGTGGTGAACGCGGTGACGGGCCAGGACCTCGCGGTGGTCTCTGAAGTGAAGGGAACGACGACAGACCCGGTCAAAAAAGCGATGGAGATACTTCCGCTCGGACCTGTCGTGATCATCGACACGCCGGGCTTTGACGATGAAGG
>SVDB01000059.1 GCA_015058065.1 Clostridiales bacterium | reverse complement strand
TTTATTTTGCGGAATCCACCAGATCGCGAGCCGCCTGAAGGGCATTCGCGTTGTCAGAAGAGCCGCTGAACAGGGTAGCTATCATGCGGATCCTGGCCTCATCGTCAAGATGCTCGATGTTGGTATACGATTTGTCATTATCAATTGACTTGCTAATAAGATAGTTATCGTCACCATAAGCTGCGATCTGCGGAAGATGCGTGACAGAAACGATCTGACGGTGTCCGGCGATCTCGTGGAGTTTCTTTCCGACCACAAGCGCGGTCCTGCCGCTGATCCCTGTATCGATCTCGTCGAATATCATGGTCTCGACCTCGTCAGTTTCCCCTATGATGCGCTTGAAAGCGAGCATTATGCGGGATATCTCACCGCCTGAAGCGATCTTTGTGAGAGGCATGAGAGGGTCACCGGGGTTGGTAGAGATAAGGAACTCGACTTTATCGAATCCGAGCGGACCTATTTCGTCGAGCCTGCCGATATCTATGCTGAACTCCGAATTAGCGAAATCCAGATCTTTCAGTTCCCGAGAGATCTCTGACTCGAGTTTGCGCGCGATTATATGTCTGAGTTCGCTGACATGAGCAGCCTGATCTTCGAGAACAGCGTATTTTCTATGCGCGGCTTCCGCGAGGCGCTTCCTTTCGCTGTCAAAATTCTGTATCATCGACAGTTTCGCGCCAAGCTCATCTCTGTACGCAAGTATCTCTTCGATGTTCCTGCGGTACTTGCGTTTCGCGTCCTCGATAACGGCGAGCCTGCCTGAGACCTCATCCATGTCCGCCTCAGAAAAGTCGAGTGTAGAAAGTAGTTCTCTCAGACCGGAAGCGATGTCATCAAGCGTATAGTACGCGTCGGATGCCCGCTCCGCCATAGATGAGATCTGATCGCTGTAGCTTCCTGCAGCCGCAAGATCAGACGATACGCGGCTGAGGATATCGAGCACGGAAGGGTTGCCATCGAATTCAGAACCCTGAAGCGCGTCATATGAATAGCGCACGTTCTGATATATCCTTGAGCTGTTCTTCATCATCTCGAGTCTCTTCCGGAGCTCTTCATCTTCTCCCGGATAGAGGCCGAGGTCACCGATATATTTATACTCAAAACTGTAATAGTCCTTCTGCTGTGCGGCGTTTGCTTCTGCCTTCAGGAGGTCGTCATATTCCTTCTGGGCGGCTTTGTACGCGTCAAAACACGCACGCAGCTTTTCGAGTTCAGGCTCGGTAGTATCACTGCGGAAACTGTCTGTTATGCGTATGTGGTTCTCGGGATCGAGTATCTGCTGATTGTCGTACTGTCCGTGTATGTCGATCCAGTCCCTGCAGAATCCGCGGATCTGACCGAGCGTAGCCATTTCTCCGTTCAGCTTTGATACTGATTTTCCGCCGGCCATTATCTCACGTGAGATCACGACATCTTCACCGTTCCTGGTTCCCGCGAGCTGGATGGAAGCCCTGGAAGCTCCAGTACGAACCATGGACGTATCTGCTCTGTCACCGAGAACGGTGCTTATTGCTGTTACAAGCACCGATTTGCCGGCTCCTGTTTCTCCGGTTATGATATTAAGTCCGCTTCCGAGATCGAACGACAGATGCTCGATCGTCGCGAAATTATCGATTATAATACGGTCTATCATTTTTCTGTCTGCTGCTTACTGATCGTTTGAATTTAACATCCTGTCTATGGCTGAAGTTACGGACGGCACGTTCTTTTCGTCATCCACGATTATGAGCATGGTGTTGTCACCGCATACCGAACCGACCATGTGCTCGAGACTGAGCGTATCGATGGCTTCACCCGCGGCGCCGGCACAGCCCGGAAGAGTCTTTACGACTATGAGGTTCTGTGCGCATGAATAGGAGAGAGTGGTCTCTCTGAAGATCTTTATGAAACGCTCGGAAATCGGGCGGTCATCATAATTACCGGCGGTATACCTGTACTTGCCGTCACGGCCCTGACCTTTTACCAGCTGGAGTTCGCGGATGTCTCTTGAAACGGTGGCCTGCGTAACGCTGTATCCGGCCTCTCTCAGCAGGGCGATCAGCTGATCCTGCGTTTCCACATCATTCTTTCTGATGATCTCCAGTATTTTGTTTTGTCTTGATAATCTCATGATATGCCTCCGCGTTCGTATTATTTACGATTCCATATTATTGTAGCATAAAAATACGCATCCATGAATAAAAACAAAAAAGAGTGATAAATAAGTCAGTTCCCGGACGATAATCGGCTGCTACCGTTGATTATCGGTTTTGAGAAGCGGGGAAGGAGGCATTTCCGGAGCAGTACGCAAAAAAAGAACAAAAAACGAACATAGACAATAACTGGCATAAATGGTAAAATCCATACCATGAGAATAATGGGAATCGACCCCGGCTACGCCATTATGGGGTACGGAATAGTTGAATATAAGGGAAGCAGATTCACGCCGATCGCGTACGGATCTATAACCACGGACGCTCATACTCCGAACGAAGAGCGCCTTATGGTACTTTATGACGAACTTACGCGAATAATCGAAGAGTATAAGCCTGAAGAAGCTTCCATCGAGGAACTGTTCTACAACACGAACGCTACTACGGCTATAATGGTCGGAGAAGCAAGGGGGACAGCGCTTCTGGCCTGCGCGAAGGCGGGCCTGCGCATTTCGGAATATACACCGCTCCAGATCAAATCATCACTTACCGGTTACGGACGCGCGGATAAAAAACAGGTCCAGACAATGGTAAAAATGATACTCAACCTGTCTGAAGTCCCGAAGCCGGATGATACCGCTGACGCGCTCGCGGCGGCTATTTGCCATGCGCATCACGCGGGCGGACGCATGCCGAGGCTCTGATAAAGGCGTCCGCGCAGTTTTACTGCTTAAGCTTAACAGAAAGAGGAAAACAGACATATGATACGTTTTCTCAGAGGGGAATACCTGTATTACGAATCAGGCGCTATAGTGCTCGAGACAGCAGGAGGGATAGGCTTCCGGATCTTTGTGTCGGATACCAGTTCACTGCTTACGAAGCACGAGGGCGAGCAGATAGAAGTCTACACATATATGCAGGTCAAAGAGGACGGCATGGCGCTTTACGGCTTTGCTGATACCGAGGGCCTTGCCCTGTTTGAGCAGCTGATCACGGTCAAGGGCGTGGGCCCTAAGGCAGGGCTTGCCATCATGTCGACCGGCACTCCTAATCAGATAAAAGCTGTCATCGCTGCCGGCGACGCCGCTTCAGTGGCCATGGCTCCGGGGATCGGCAAAAAAACAGCTGAGAGAGTCATACTTGAACTTAAAGACAAAGTGTTGGCACTTCCGTTCGAAGGCGCCGACATCAGTCAGGGCTTCGCTCCTGCGGCTGTGCCTGGAAGCGGCGAACGGGGTGAGGCTGTCGTCGCTCTCACCACGCTCGGATACAGCAAAAAAGAAGCCGAATCCGCGGTCGCTTCAGTCAAGGAAGATGATCTGAGCGCTGAAGAATACGTAAAGAAATCACTGAAATTCCTGCTATAAGGTAAGTATCGATGAACGAAAGAGTAACACAGACAAAAGCGGTTCCGTCCGAGCTGGCGGGCGAGATGACGCTCAGGCCTCAGTACCTCAGCGAGTACTGCGGGCAGACGGCAACAAAGGACAATCTATCGATATATATCGAGGCAGCCAAAATGAGAGGCGAGCCTCTCGATCACGTGCTGTTCTACGGCCCTCCGGGACTCGGTAAAACAACGCTTGCAGGCATCATCGCGAATGAACTCGGTGTAGACATCAAGATAACGTCCGGACCCGCGATCGGAAGAGCCGGAGACCTTGCGGCAATTCTTACGAATCTGAATGACAACGATGTCCTGTTCATCGATGAGATACACAGGCTGAACCGCGCTGTTGAAGAAGTCCTTTATTCGGCAATGGAAGACTACGCGCTCGATATCATCATCGGCAAGGGACCGGCAGCCAGATCGCTGCGTATAGATATCGCGAAGTTCACGCTGATCGGCGCTACTACCAGAGCCGGAAGTCTCTCCGGACCGCTCAGGGACAGATTCGGCATCGTCGAGAAATTCGAATTCTATACTCCTGCGGAGATCAAAGAGATACTCAGAAGGACTGCAAACGTGCTCGGAACAACGATCGATGAGGAATCTCTCGATGAGATCTCAAAACGTTCGAGGGGAACTCCGCGAATCGGCAACAGGCTGATCAAGAGAGTCAGGGACTTCTCATCTGTAATAGCAGACGGAGGCATCGACATCGATATCACGATGAAAGCGCTCGAAGCTCTTGGCGTTGACGAGCTCGGACTCGAAAAGCTCGACCGGGACATCCTTACGACCATAATCAAGGGATTCAACGGAGGCCCTGTAGGCATAGAGACCATCGCTTCAGCCATCGGAGAGGAAAGAGTCACTCTTGAAGACGCGAACGAACCGTACCTGATACAGGCCGGGCTGCTCTACAGGACACAAAAGGGCAGAGTCGCTTCACGCGCCGCGTATGAACATTTGGGTCTTACGGGATTGTACAGGGATCCTGAGACTGAACAACTCAGAATGGAACTTGAATGAGAATAGAAGATTTTGATTACGAGCTGCCTGAGGAGCTGATAGCGCAGACTCCTATGCCGCAGCGTGATAAATGCAGACTGATGGTGCTCGACAGAGAGCACAGGACGGTGGAACACCGTCATTTTTACGATATACTGAATTATGTAAACTCAGGTGATTGCCTCGTTCTCAATGATTCCAGAGTCATTCCTGCGAGAATGTATGGTATAAAAGAGAGCACAGGCGCTCACATCGAGATGCTTCTGATAAAGCGGATCGAAGGTGACCGCTGGGAATGCATGGTAAGACCGGGCAAAAGGCTCCATGATGGCGATACCGTGCTGTTTGAAGGACGGACGGGCTCATCTCTCAGAGCTGAGATCCTCGGATACCACGATACTGAAAACGGGACGAGGCTGGTTGGATTCTCTTATGACGGGATCTTCATGGAGGTCCTCGAAGACATAGGATCCATGCCGCTCCCGCCGTATATTACCAGGCAGGCCGAAGAAAGCGATAAGGAGATGTACCAGACTGTCTACAGCAGGATAGACGGATCCGTAGCCGCTCCGACAGCCGGCCTTCACTTTACAGAAGAACTTCTTCAGAAAGCCCGTGACAAGGGCGTCCGTATCGCGTATGTGACGCTTCACGTCGGGATCGGTACGTTCAGACCTGTCAAGGTCGATGTGATCGAAGAACATAAGATGCACTTCGAGGAATGTTCTGTTGACGAGGAGAACGCCGCCATCATAAACGATACCATACGGAGCGGCGGACGTATCATTTCAGTAGGGACCACCTCTACGAGAACCGTTGAGAGCATGGCTGTCCCTGATGATGAAGAACCGGGACGTTTTGTCGTAAAATCCGGGCAGACTTCGACAGGGATATTCATTTATCCGGGATATAGATTCAAGGTGGTCAACTCGCTCATTACGAACTTCCACCTGCCGAAATCCACGCTGATCATGCTTGTATCGGCGCTTTACGACAGAGAAGAAATACTCAAAGCTTATAAGATCGCCGTTGAGGAGCGTTACCGTTTTTTCAGCTACGGCGACGCGATGCTGATCAAATAGGAGGACTGATGGGAAACTCAGCTCTTATATTCGAATTACTGCATAAGGACGCGAACTCAAAAGCCAGAAGGGGACGCATGACCACTCCCCACGGGGTGATCGAAACGCCTGTATTCATGCCTGTAGGCACACAGGCGACGGTAAAGGCCATGAAACCCGAAGATGTCAAGGCCACAGGCGCTCAGATAATCCTGGGCAACACATATCACCTTTATCTCAGACCGGGCAGCGACATCGTAAGGGAAGCCGGAGGGCTCCACAGGTTCATGAACTGGGACGGGCCTATCCTTACCGACAGCGGAGGATATCAGGTCTTCAGTCTCGGACACATGAGAAAGATAAGCGAAGAGGGCGTGAAGTTCAGTTCATACATCGACGGCAGCAAGCACATGCTGACTCCTGAGAAGTCGATCGAAGTTCAGACAGACCTCGGTTCTGATATCATGATGGCCTTTGACGAGTGTGCTCCGCCGGACGCGGATCATGATTATATCATGCGCTCGCAGGCGCTCACTACGCGCTGGCTCGAGAGATGCGTCGCGGCTCAGAAGAATACAGAAAAGCAGGCGCTTTTCGGAATAATGCAGGGAGGCTTTTTCAGAGACCTTCGCGAAAAGAGCGCTGAGGCGATAGTCTCGTTCGATCTTCCGGGCTATGCCATCGGGGGCATTTCAGTCGGCGAGACGAAAGAGCAGTATATCGGTGTGCTCGAATACGCTCCGGATCTGCTTCCGGCAGACAAGCCGCGCTATGTCATGGGTATAGGCACACCGGATTATATCTTCGAGGCGGTAGAACACGGTGTAGACATGTTCGACTGTGTTGAACCAACCAGAATAGCAAGACACGGTATGGCCATGACAAGCAATGGCAGGATCAGCATAAAGAACGCCAGGTTCGCCAGAGACTACGGACCGATCGATCCAGGGTGCGACTGCTACACCTGCAGGAATTACAGCAGGGCGTACCTCAGGCATATTTTCAAGGAAGGCGAGACGCTTTCGCACATGCTGCTCTCGGAACACAACCTCAGATTCCTTTCACGCTTATGTGAGAACATACGCACTGCCATCGAAGAGGACAGATTCATGGAATATAAAAAAGAATTCTACCTCAATTATTATGGTGAGCAGATTTGAACTTCATTCAAATAGAAATCAAAAGGGAATATCTGAACAAGGACGCGTGCCTCGCAGAAGCCGGGCGCTTATTAGAGGAAGGACTTGTAAAAGACATGAGCAAAAAGCAGCTTGCGCGTGAGATTTATTTTCACGCGCTCGCTTTTTATTTATCCGAAAAGGCAGAGTGGCTGAAGAGCATCAGAGCCCACGCGAATCCAATAGATCTTCGAAACGGAGGGGATACGATGTTCAGAAGGGCTGTATTCGCTTCCGCATGGCTGATACCAGGTCACAAAAAACGGTAAGGGCAGGATCATATTATGGATATAAATGACACTATCATTTTAAATACGGACAAACTCTGTCCCGCGGCTGAGCACTGCGGCGGATGCATCTATCAGGGCGTTGATTACGCTGAGCAATACAGGCAAAAGGACAAGGCGGTAAGAAGGCTTCTCGCCAAGCATGACATAGACGAAGAAGTGTACCTCGGTATGGAACCCGCGATATGCACGGGCGCTTACAGAAATAAAATGGAGTATACTTTCGGTGATCTTGAGAAGGGCGGAGAGCTCGAACTTGGCATGCACTACAAAGGCCGCTGGATGTCCATACTGACGACTGATGAGTGCCAGCTGGTTCCCGTACCTTTTAACACGGTTCTTCGCTCTGTGCTCGAATTTTGCCGTTTCAGAGGGTATAGGCCGTATCACCGGAAGACACATGAGGGTCTTCTGAGGAACCTTGTCGTCAGGTGCGGCGTGCGTACCGGTGAGCTGCTCGTGAATATCGTCACCGCAAGTGACGGCGAACTGTCCGGTACATTCGACGAAGAAGGCTTCCGCGAGATGCTCCTCGGACTCGATACAGGAGACATGAGCATCGTAGGAATCATGAGAACTTTCAACGACAGCCTTGCCGACGCGGTGATCGACGAGAGCCACAAGGTCCTGTTTGGCCGCGACTATTACAACGAAGAGATCCTCGGTCTCAGGTTCAGGGTAAAGGCGTTCGCTTTCTTCCAGACAAACATCGACGCGGTCGAGAGGCTTTACTCTGATGTGCTGAAAACAGTCCCTGATGTCAGCGGAAAGACAGTCTATGATCTTTACTGCGGAACCGGGACCATATCACAGCTGATGGCTTCAAGCGCGAAAGAAGTGTACGGGATCGACATTGTGGAGGACTCCATTATCGCTGCCAGATCAAATACAGAACTCAATGGGATCAAAAACTGCCATTACATCTGCGGCGATGTAAAGGAAAAACTCGATGAGATACCTGAGAAACCCGACGCGATAGTCGTTGATCCGCCACGGGTGGGCATACACGACAAAGCTGTCGCTATGCTCTGCCGTTACGGTATCGACGAGATCGTATATGTAAGCTGCAATCCAAAGACTCTGTGCATCAATCTTGACAGTTTCCGGGCCAACGGGTATGAGATACGGTCC
>SVDB01000058.1 GCA_015058065.1 Clostridiales bacterium | reverse complement strand
CTGTTAAGTACAGACACGTTAAGGAAGACGGCTCGATCCTCGGCGGACCTTTCTACTACATTGAAAAGGGCATGGGCTCTGGCTGGAAATGGCTCGGCAAGCTGTTCGCTCTGTTCGGCGCTCTCGCGGGAGCTCTCGGTATCGGAACATCCACACAGGTAAACGGTATCGTAAACGCTATCAACAAGGTAGCAGTAGAAGCCTCAAAAGACGGCAAGCTGAAAGTCGCCTTCACATTATTCAAGGAAGATCAGTCCTGGGTAAAGGTCATCGCTGCTATCATCATCACAGCAGGCACTATCGCCGTAATCGTCGGCGGTATCCAGAGAATCGCTCAGGTAACTGAGAAGATCGTACCTGCCATGATGGTTCTGTACGTAGTATCCGCTCTGCTGGTATTCTTCCTGAATATCGGCGAGCTGCCTCGCGCTATCGTTGACGTATTCGCTGGCGCATTCGGATTCAGACCGGTTGCCGCCGGTACTGCCGGAGCCGCATTCGCACTGGCGATGCAGAAAGGTGTTGCGAGAGGTATCTTCTCGAACGAGGCTGGTCTCGGTTCTGCTCCTATCGCGGCTGCTGCCGCTCAGACACGTGAGTGCGTACGTCAGGGCATGGTATCCTCCACAGGTACATTCCTCGACACTATCGTTATCTGCACACTGACAGGTCTCTGCGTAGTTATGACAGGCGCAAACACATTTGTTGATAAAACTACCGGTGAACTGCTCGCAGGCGTAGAAGTAACGATGCACGCATTCGCTTACGGAGTACCTTGGCCGCCAATGGTTGGCTACGTGATCCTGGCTACATGTCTCGCGCTCTTCGCGTTCTCGACCATCCTCGGTTGGGACTACTACGCTGAGAGATGCTTCGACTACCTCACTAACGGAAACAAGGCCGGACTCATGGCTTACAGATGGCTCTATGTTGCTGCTGTAGCTATCGGACCGTTCCTGCCTCTCGGAGTTGTTTGGGACTTCGCCGACCTGATGAATGGTCTCATGGCATTCCCGAACCTGGTAGCCCTGTTCGTACTCTCCGGCGTTGTCGCCAAAGAGACGAAGGAATTCTGGGACAGAAAGACTTCCGGCGCTTACGACGATGGTCTTGCTGCCGCAAAGGCTGCAAAGGCCGCGAAGAAGGCTGCGAAGTAATCTTCCCGAAACACAGCGATCTTATGATCAAAGAAAGAAGACCCCGCACGATGTGCGGGGTTTTTTTACTGTTGTTTCTGATCAGTCTACTTTTTCTTCTTCTTGGTCTCGACTATCGGTTCTACCTGGATCTTTCTCCAGGTCTTTCTCACCTGATCGATCTGCTTCTTGTCAACGTTTCTCTTTCTGAGTTCTTTTACATACATCTCTTCGGTCATGCCGATCGACTTGTAGTATTTGATGATCTCTCTTTCCTTATAGCGGATGAAGAGTAAGCCTCCTCCGATCACGGCAGCTCCGATCACCACGCTGATCAGAAGTCCCCACCATCTCAGTTTCAGGATCAGCAGTATCGACAGGGCGAACCAGACTACAGCCACCGCGATAGCGATGATCCTGAGTTTCTTCTGCTCGATACCCTTCGGCTGCTTCAGACCGCTGGCGTTCATCTGCTGCTTGTAAAGGTTCTTCTGATAGCCGCCGGACGGACGGTTATACTGCGCGTTGCCCTGCATCTTGTTATATCTGTTCTTTGCCATTTCGTTCTCTTCTCCCATTCGTACGTTTTTTATTTACCTTGTGAGTTTACCACAACGCGGCTCGGTTGCACAACAGTATGGCGAAGATGTTTCGGGACAGCAACACACTGGAACGGGAAACATCCGCGGCAAGCAGTTATTGCAGAAAAAGCGCTTTTTGCCGTATAATGTTCTCATCAATCATGGCGGCTCTGCCGCAAGGATGAGAACATTGAATCCCGGAGGCGCGGCTCCTCCGGTAAAACAAACTTACTATGAAAATGACTGATCTACTTGAAAAGGATAAGGACAAACTCCTCACCGAACTCGCCGGAGCAGGCACTGCCGACAAGGCTGTGGTCGTACTCGAAAACGAGATGGACAAGCTTCTGCTCAAGCACAATGAGTCATGCGACAGTGACCGTGAGAGAGAATCCGCCGCGTACATGATGCAGGCGGTCAGGCTTTCATTGCCTCTGATCGATTCGAACGGAAAGATCAAAGTCTGGGAAAGCGGACAGTCAGACCCTGATGAGGGCGGCTCGTTCAAGTGGTCCTTCCTGCTCCTGTTCCTGCTCGGTCTGGCGCTTTGCGCGTTTGGCTTCGGACCGCTGTTCATCGACTCTTATATAGCTGCTGAAGAGAATCTCCGCAACGAGGTCATACTCCACGGAGGCGCCACGATAGTCGGTCTCTTCGCGCTCTATTTCTCAGGCTATGTCTACAGCCGTCCTAAGAAGGCAAAGGTCAGGAACAAAGAGCATCAGGTAGAGATCAAAGTCGACGCCGACAAGATCTACCGCAATTTCAGGACCGCCATCCTTTCGATCGACCAAAGCCTCGAAGAGATCGGCGCTGCGGAGCGCTGGAACAAGCGAGATCAGGCCGGAAGCATAGACGGCAAAGCCGTCACTCCATCTGAACTCGATCTGTTCTCGGATCTCCTTGCCGCGGCTTACAGCGGCGATCCGGAGTACGCTCTCGAAAAGGTCGAACAGATCAAGTACTTCCTGCACAAAAATCAGATAGAAGTTATCGACTACAGCAAGGACAACGCCAAATTCTTTGACCTGATGCCGGGCAGCAAGCCTGCCACCATCAGGCCGGCTCTTGTCGCTCAGGGCGGACTCCTCAGAAAGGGTCTCGCCTCGACAGGCAAATGATAATAACGAAAGAAAGGCTCTGTAATGGATCGTTTTTTCGGATTTGACCTCGGCGACGCCGAAAGCGCCGTCGCCAGGCTTAACAAAGAAGATCAGGTAGTGCCGGAAATGCTCACCGTTGTTGGTGAGCAGAGTTTTATTACGGCCTACGCGCAGTTATCTAGCGGAGAGCTTCTCATTGGTGAGAAAGCCTGCTACGCGGACAATGTCATCAAGCGCAAGATCCGCTTCAAGAGCAGGTTCCTGACTGACCGCTCAAGCGCCGCGGATGTTAAAAGTTTCGCGGCGGGCGTTCTGGGTGAGCTCTATGGCAGCGGCGACCTTATAAAGGGCGAGGATTGCTCATTCTACATCGGATGCCCTGCAGGCTGGAACAAGAATTCCAGAGAGCACTACCGCGAGATATTTGAAAGCGCAGGCTATCCGCCGGCGAAGATAATCTCCGAGTCGAGGGCTGCCATGGTGAGCGCCTGCCAGTCCAAGCACCTCCAGATAGGTGTCGACATACTATCAAAGCCTGTTCTGGTAGTCGACATCGGGTCGTCCACAACGGACTTCGCGTATATAATGGGTGGTAAGGAAGTCGAGATGCAGACAGCCGGCGAAGTAGTTCTCGGCGGCGGCATAATGGACGAGATCCTCCTCGAAGAAGCCATCGAAGCGTCAGGGATCGCGCGTAAAAAGATCAAGGCCGTGCTCGAAGCGAGCGACGCCTGGAAGAACTACGCGGAATTTGCCGCCCGCAGACTCAAAGAGAAATACTTCTCTGACGAGGAATACTGGCAGACCCACGAGTGCAAGGAGACCGTCGTGATGCATTACGACCGCACGGTCAAGCTGACGCTCAGGATGAACGAGCAGATCGCCAAGAAGCTCACTGGCAAAAAGACTCCTTGGCTCGGCGGCCAGTCCTGGAAAAAAGTTTTCATGGATTCGCTCAAGGACGTGCGCGCAAATATCTCCGGCGACCTTCCTGAACTGATCTTCCTGACAGGAGGAGTGAGCAAGCTCGCGGCCATCAGAGACTGGTGCGCTGAGGTATTCCCTGAGGCGGTCGTCATCTCCGCCAATGATCCTGAGTTCTCTGTCGCGAGAGGTCTCGCGTACTGCGGACGCATCGATGAAGACATCAAAGAGTTCAGGGAAGATCTCGACAAACTCATAAAATCGACGAATATCGAAGATATAGTCGAAAAGCACATACCTATCCTGTATAAGGACGCGGTCGACTGTCTCGTAGCGCCTATCGTCGAACAGGTCGCGATGCCTATTTTCGACCGCTGGAGAAACGGCGAGATCAAGAGGCTTGTCGATACCGACGAGATACTGCAGGTCGAGGTCGCGGAGTTCCTCAAGAAAGATGAGACCAGAGAACTTCTGGCCGGGCCTATCACCTCATGGCTCAAGCCGGTCATAGAAGAACTCGAATCTTTCACTGTCCCTATCTGCATCAAGCACAGGGTACCGTATACCGCGCTTAGCCTGAGATCGTACCTATCCGCTTCGGACATCGACATCAAGGTGGACGCCAAGAACATCTTCGCGGTCGAAGAGATGACTTTCCTGATCGATTCGATAGTCACGGCGATAGTCGCGATCCTCATTTCCGCGATCGACCTCATTCCGTTCATGGCCGGTCCTGAGGGAGTACTCATCGGAGTCATCGCCTCCGCCGTAGTGCTGATCCTCGGAAAGGACAAGATGCAGCAGAAGCTGCTGACATCCGAGATCCCTAAAGCCGTACGTAAGATGGTGCCTAAGAACACCTTCAAGATGCGCATGGACAGCATAATCGCGGATGTCAAAGAGAATTTCTACGATAGCCTTGAAAAAGAAAAGAGCGAAGAGATCACAAAGCGCATGGTCGAAGAGATATCTAACCAGATCGAGCACACGCTTGTGAAGATGGCTGAAGTCGTTGAGATCCCGCTCGGCAACTGATAACCAACCGAAGGCAAGCTACAACCATACAATAAAAGATCCGGACTCCGCGAAGGCATCCGGATCTGTTTATTTTGTGATATTGTGCTGCTTTTGCCGTATCTCTCAGCGCCTTTTTTAGAACGGATCGCTGACTATGACTTTTCCATCCTCCTGGATGATGATGTTCATGCCGTCCTTGACGTATTCGAGAAACTCATCCCCAAGAGAATCGACTACCGGCATCTTTGCCTCAGGAGCATCGAGCCACACATCGGCGAGAACCGCTCCGGCAGCTGCCAGCGAATCGATAGGATTCGAGAATAGCATGGCCGCAGGCTGACGTCCCATGGAGCAGGCGCAGTACAGTACGAGTCCGCCTGTTGTGGAACCGATGGTCTGAGGCAGGCACAGTGCCTTGCCGGCCATCTGCTTGCCGTAAAGATCCGGATTGTTCTGGTCACCGCACGTCGCCTTCTTGTCGCCAAACTGCAGCGCTTTCTGGAAGGAGGCCAGTGTGTTAAGACCGCCGTGTGATACGAGCGCTTCCGCGGACACTCTGCCCGGCGCTACTACACGTCCCTGAAATGACTTCATGTCTATTTGCCTCCTTTCCTGCTCTGGGTGATCTGCTCCGCGATCTCATCATCCGTATAGAAGCGGGCCGATGTGTATGTTCTGAGCTTGTTGCTCGATGTGATGACAGGCATCTTCTCGCTGAGCGGGTTGTTCATGTACATGAGAGGGCAGATATACGAAGTGATCACTCCGGTCGCCTTGAGTCTTTCAGCGTACGGTGTCTTCGTGAACGCTTCGAGAACATCAGGAGCAGCCGTGAAAACTGTAGGAACTGTGACCTTTGGTTCGCCGCTCTTCGCGAGTCCTTCTTCTACCTTTTCTGTCCAGTCCTTGAGCTGCTGCAGACTCATGTGCGGGCAGCCCATGAAGCAGAGTTTCGGAGCCGCGTCCTTGTTCTTCCAGATGACCGGATACTCGCGATATACTCTCTCGAGTTCGGCATCGTCGATCACATAGGTCTTTGCGTCCTTTTTGATGAGTTTCTTCCCGGACTTTACTGCCTCAGGCGTCAGTTTGTCAATGTGGTACAGACCTACCGCGCCGTTCGAAGCCGTTGCCGCGCCGAAATCCTTAAGGTATGTGCACGCTGCGTCATCAAGTTCCGTGCCGAGCCATTTATCGAGTCCCACTACATACGGAACGTCTTCCATGACCTTCATGCCGATCGCGGAACCAAGCAGCTGGGCCTCAGGTTTCTTTGTCGTCTTTATTTCTACGATCCAGTCGGCCTTGCGTCCTTCATCTGTAAGGAGACCGAATTTCGGGACGTATCCGATGACCGAACCCATAAGGTCGATGATACCGGAGTTGCGGTTGCATCTTGCTCCGAGCACCGAATTGGCGTATACGACAGCCGATGACTCAGACCAACTGAGCACTTCACCGAATCCGGGTTTGTTTCCTACTTCATCCATGTAGCATGTGCATGTGAAAGCGTTGTCCGAGAGCAGGCCCAGATCAGCCAGCTGTTTCTCGTAGTCTTTCTGTCTGCTGTACATGAACAGTTTGAAGACCACATCCTGAGCGAAATTGCTCGGAACGTTTTTGTCGAGCGGCTTCGGGTCTACCGTGAACTTCTGTCCGGACGGAGCCCCTGCCTCGAGCAGCTTATCCATCAGTTCATAGACCGGCCCGAGAGCCTTTAGCCCGAACGATGTAACGAGGTGGTTGTACTTGCTGCTGATAGGAACCATCTCGGTAGCGCCGAACAGTTCGCCGTATCTGACAAGCGATTCCATCACCTTCGCCAGAGTCTCGCCCTTTGAGCCTTCGAGTATCGCTCTCTGCTCATCGGTCAGTTTTACTTTATGATCCAACTATCCCATCTCCTTTCCGTATAATGAATGAATGTATCTCCATTTACTATTTTAACACACTGAAGTGCCGTTGACCTTTTAATTGTCCGCAAGGCGGGAGTTGTTCTTCATGCGTACAGTAGACGTATTGAGTATCTTTCCGAGAGCCCTGACTGTTTCTTCCTTAGCTATGTCACAGATCTTCTTGTTGGCTTCCGCGGCAAGCGAGAAATCGCCGGTCTCCGCCATCTTATTATCGTATTCGATGATGACCTGACGGCAGCGTATATTGACCGCGCTCTGGTAGCGCTCGATATCCTGTATGCAGTGATCGTAGTCCTTGTCCACCATCGCGCCTATGAGCCTCGATGCCCAGAAGAGGTTTTCCGAAGTGACATCAAGAGTGATATTGCTGAGGAAAGCAGGCATAGACGGAACATTGGTATACACAGGCACCCAGCATGAGAATGTGGTGCAGCCGTAGCATATCCACTCTATGCCTCTGGTCTCAGCAGGCATGCCTTTTCTTATCTGACAAATGTTTGTGACTCCCGTCCGGTTGATCCCTATGGAACGGTATTTTCCGCTCAGTCCATGCTCACGCATTCCGTAAGGGTCGTACGGTGTGCCCTGGAAGTGCGCGGACAGCAGATACTGCACGTCTTCAATGGTGACCTTTCTGTCAGGCACGAGCGACCAAGGAATGTTGTCGCTTTCAGGACCGAAGTCCGCGTCCGGACCATCCCATTTATACGACTCAGAAGCAAGATATCGGCCCATGAACCATGCTCGCGGCGTGTCATATACGTGGTCCATGTCGCGGCGCGATCCGAACACGAGTCTCGGATTGAAACTGCCGTCCTGATTAAGATCAAGATGATTGTTTTCGATGAACTCCCTCAGATCTGATGAGCACATGTAGTTTTTCTGTTTTCCGAAAGCGTCATCGAGATCAAATACATCCCTGCAGAACATGTTGGGGTTCACCACTACACGATCGTCAGGTATTCTGCTGGCCATCCAGTGATGCCCGCCTATGGTCTCCATCCACCAGACCTCGTCTTCGTCATTGAAGGCAATTCCGTTTATCTCATATGTGCCGTACTCTTCAAGAAGCGAAGCCAGCCTTTCGACTCCCTCTCTGGCACTGCGGATGTACGGAAGCACCAGAGTGATCATATCCTCTTCTCCAATGCCTCCGGGCACTGCTTTCTGTCTGCCCTTCGCGGGTCTGTACCTTACCAGCGGATCGCCCGCAAGCACCATCGGATTCGAGGTGAGTGTTTCAGTCGCGGACATGCCTACTCCGGCAGCGTTGATCCCGGCTTCAGCCCAGATGCCCGTTTCAGGATCGACATGCGGACTGGCTGTATATCTTATCGGATCGTCAGGGAGATCTATCTCCACACGCGAGATCTTGCTCTTATACTTTCTCGGCTGCTTATCCGGTTCGACGACTATGGTCTTCATGACCTCAAAATCCCCGTCGTCAGTTCTGGATATCATGGTTGATCCGTCATAACTAGCCCTTTTCCCCACAAGCACAGTTGTGCACGACATAATAAAAAA
>SVDB01000057.1:6085-8257 GCA_015058065.1 Clostridiales bacterium | reverse complement strand
TTAAATAGTGAAACGCAGGTGCCGGGCTCTCAAGCTGTTGCTGAACACGTTGAGATGAAAGAATGACTGGCCAAAACCGCGTAAAATACAAACAAGGATCGTGTAACATCGGATGTTAGCGGGGAGCGAATAAGTTATATATGAGTCAGTCTCCGGTCACCGCTACAGCTTCGATCTCAACGAGACCTCCAATAAAGATATCCGCGATCCCGTAGCATATCCTCGCCGGATACGGCTCGTGGATGTATTCCTTATAGATCCCGTTTACGACCGGAAAGTCGTTTATATCTGTCAGATAGATACTGACTTTGACGAGGTGATCCATGTCGCTCCCCGAGGCCTCGAGGACCTCTTTGAGATTCTCCATCGCCCCGCGCGCCTGTGTTTCGATGTCATCTCCGTAGTAGCATTTATTGTGGTTGTCAAATCCTACCTGACCTGAAACGAAGATCAGGTCCCCTACGCGAACGGCCGGAGAGACCGGCGCGACAGAGTTGGCTTCTTCAAGCTGAATGATCTCTCTCTTCATATTTGCTTTTCCTCCCTTATCAGGCTGATATCGATCATGCTTCTGCTGCGTAGTGATCGCGGATGTACTTATACTCGTCAACGACGACTCCCGCGCCTCCGCATACGATCACGATGATGTGCTTCGCGTCTCCAAGTTCCGGCGCGTTTGTATAAACAGAACTCAGAGTGACTCCGCAGGCAGGGTCTACGATAAAGCGGTGATCCACCATGAACTTCTCGCAGGCATCGACAGCGGTAACGTCATCAGTTACGTAAGTCTTGTACTGCACGGTGTCCATGCAGTCAACGATGTGAGGCGTGACATGGGTCGCGCTGATACAGTGGACCAGAGAACTGACTGTACCGATATTGACAGTGTCATGAGCGCGGATAGTCTGACAGAACGCGTCCGCGCCGTTCGTACCGCAGCCGAGGATCGGAACATCCGCCCAGCCATTGCGGATCAGACCGTCAGTAACACCCGAGATCAGACCGCCTCCACCGACCGCGCAGATCACAAGGTCAGGTTTCCAAGGAGCCTGTTCTGTGATTTCATCGATCATCGTGGCATGCCCGTCCCACAGGACCGGATCGTCATAAGGTGTGACATAAACTGCTTCAGGATCGTTTTCAGCTAACTCAAGCGCGTAAGCGTTTGAAACATCCCATGTGCCCTGACGGACGATGACTTCTGCCCCGAGCGATTCGATCGCTTTCACGGCGTCTGCGGGTGTTCCGGAAGGCGCGACGATGATGGCCTTTGTCCCGAGTTCGCGGCAGGCCCACGCGGTGGAATAACCCGCGTTGCCGGAAGACGGACAAATGAATGTCTTTTTTCCTTCTTCATATAGCTGCGAGCATAGTTTTCCTATTCCGCGCAGTTTAAACGAAGCGCTTGGCTGAGTGTTCTCAAGTTTGAGCCAAACCTCGCGGCCGCATGCGGCGCTCAGCGGCACAGATTCAATAAGCGGTGTGACAATGTGCAATGCCATATGAGTCCCCCTTTCCCCAAAGCTGTACTTTCCATATGTTTACGCAATAAACACATACTGTATACTGTGTACAATTATAGTATCACAATGCCCTGTGTCCATTCAGCATTTTTAATGGATTCTTTCAGCCGGAAGGGTAAGGCAGAGTCCGAGGATAGCACGCATGCCGCAGGCTTTTATTGACATTAAGCAGAAACGCAGAATAAAATGACAAACGCTATAGTATACACGTGTATAGTGATCATGGCGAAAAACCATGGATCGATCCGATAGGTAAAATCTTATCCGGGGTATGTGCTGCCGCTATTATTACGAGGATTTTGAAAGAGATTTAAGGGAACTCATGAGGGCGCTGGAAGTAGTCAGACTTCCTGAGCCGGTTTCCGGAGAAAAGACCCGCAGGGATGTATATCCGTCGCAGGCCGGTGTTGTCATACACGGAAACAGCGGATGGGGCAGCGCGGTTGAAGCATCTGAGATGTACTGGGGCTTCTCAAATCCCGTGAAAAAAAGCCTTATCATCAACGCGAGAGCCGAGACCGCAAGGGAAAGGAAGACTTTCGCGGACAGTATCGAGAGGCGGCGCTGTGTGGTTCCTGCAAGCGGTTTTTATGAATGGGATACGCATAAATCGAAATTCCGCTTCACCTCACCGGATGGAGGGCTGCTC
>SVDB01000057.1:0-5985 GCA_015058065.1 Clostridiales bacterium | reverse complement strand
CATGCTTATTGATAGCTATGACAGCCTGCGGCGGATCCGGTCAGGAAGAGCAGGAAACTGACGCTACCAAGACTGAGGAGACCGGGACAGCGGGAAGCAATATCCCATTAAAGGATAATCCGGAAGAGGCTGAAAAGCAGATCGTTATTGCCATGCAGAATATGCTGGAAGAAAGCTACGGAGATAAGATCGACGACTGCAGGATCTACGTGGAAAAGATCTACACAACGGAAGAAGAACAGGAAATGGACGTCCTGAAAGACTATGAGCTCGGTCCTGACGAAGTCGCCTTTGAAGTCCGCTATGAACTGCACCCGACAGAAGGAACAGATATAAATGAGCTGCTGCCGGCAAACGGTGAATATGATGAAGAAAGCGGCTGGGTCGTAGAAAAATTCGGCCTTGGCATACTCAGACCAACCGAAGACGGTTCATATACCATCACTAATTTCGGAACAGGCTGGTAATCATGAAGACTATTTCCACTTTTTCAATAGCAGCTTATGATCCCGATGCCGGGGAATGGGGCGTAGCGGTACAGTCCAAGTTTCTGGCATGCGGCAGCGCTGTGTGCTTCGCAAAAGCCGGCGCCGGTGCTATCGCCACACAGGCTAACGCGAACCTGGACTTCGGCGAGCTTGGTCTCATCATGCTGAGCAAGGGCTACTCTGCTGAGCAGGTCCTGAACGCGCTGCTTGCGCTTGACGAAGGCAGGGACGACCGGCAGATAGGCATCGTGGATTCACAGGGCCACTCCGCGTCATTTACCGGGAATAAGTGCATGGATTGGGCAGGAAGCATCTCCGGCCCGAACTTTACCTGCCAGGGCAATATACTTGTCAGCAAAGAGACAGTGTCCGCGATGGCTGAATCCTTTCAACAGTCTACCGGACCGCTTGCTCACCGGCTGGTACGGGCTCTGGACGCCGGACAGAACGCGGGAGGCGACCGCCGCGGCCGTCAGGCTGCTGGGCTGCTTGTCGTCAAAGAAAAAGGAAGCTATGGCGGATACAATGACCGCATGATAGACCTTCGCGTTGATGACCATCCGGATCCAATCGGCAAACTTGCTGAGCTGCTGGATATGCATGACCTCTACTTCGGCGCCACCGAAACCATGATACCTATGGAAGGCGAGCTTTGCGCGCAGGTGCAGAGAGCTCTGGCGGAAAAGGGCTTCTACACCGGAGAAATAGACAGTGTTTACGGCGAGGATACCAAAGCTGCCTTTGCCGCGTGGTGCGGTATCGAGAACTATGAGGAGCGTATCTGTGAAGGCGCTTTCATGGATGAAAAGGTCATGAATATTTTGCTTGATAAGTGAGATAGCGGTCAGTCATCTGCTGATTATGTTGTTTCGGGAGGACTATCTTGACTGATGGAACGCAGAAGCTGAAACGGCAGGGGAATATCCCCTGCCGTTTCTTCATTCTGTTCCCTTAAGAGCTTCAACCATATCTATATGCCGGTTCTTCCTGGCTATCAGCAGACCGACGATCACTGATACTCCGAGGTTCATGGCCGTACTTATCAATATCGAAGACGGGCCTATCATTACTTCCATTTCATAATTGCCCGCCAGCATGTTCATAAGTGTTTTCAGCGCCCAGATACCTGCCGGTATGCCGAGAAGCGTTCCCGCGGTGGAGATCCAAAGATTCTGGGATATCAGGAGCCTGCCGATGGCTTTGTTTTTGAAGCCGAGGACTTTCAGAGTCGCCATCTCGCGGTAACGTTCCATATAACTCATTACCCCGAGGTTGTACAGTACGATCAGACAAAGCAGGACGGACGCGACCATCATCGCGATGATGAAGAAATTGAATATCTCCATGAAAGTATCAAACGAATCGATTATATCCTGCTTGCTCTGAATGCTGGTTATATTATCGCTTGCCTCTATCTGATCTTTAGGCGTCATAGTATAGATGCTGCTGATCCTGTACGCGTCGCTTCCGGTCAGCCCGATCGACTCCGCGTACTCTTTCGAGACAGAGATGCTTTCAGTCAGGGACCTGTTAATCCCTGCTATTTTGATCTCATAGCTTTCGCTGGTCCCGTAAGGCTCAATGGTGACTGTGTCTCCGGCGCTCACGCCGAATTTGTCAGCAAGCCGGACGCAGATCAGACCTCCATCCTCCGGCAGATCCGTTATATTGCTGTCCTCATCTATGAACTGGAGCGTTCCGTGAGTAATGTCGTAGACATCTACGGAGATCGCTTTTTCTCCTACTTTAGAGCTTACAGACGCGGAATGATCGCCGTTCAGAGAATCCGCGAGCGCGAGAGCGTCATCGTTTTCCGTTTCCGCCGACACGAATACTTTAGATGAGTATAACGTCGTCTTATCGTAGAACGTATCGAGGAAGTTGTGCATCGTCTGATTCATGCCAAGTGACGCTACCAGCAGGAGCATGCAGCCGAACGTGCCGATGAATGACATCGCGCTCCTGGCTCCGTGACGGAAAATGTCGCGCAGATTCCATCTGGTGCCGAACTTCATTCTGTTCCACAGGGCGGTCTTTTCAAGCGCTATGCGGTGTATATGCCTTGGGGTGTACGGGCGGAGCGCCTCTGCCGCGTTGCCTTTGAGAAGCTCCCTGACTGACAGATACCCGATAAGGATAGTCAGCAGGACAAGCATGACCGCTATGGCCCATATCCAGACCGGTATATGGATGGTCCAGTCAGGCATCGTAAAATATGTGCCCATCATGCCGTCCTGACTCATTATCATGCCGCAGAACAGGTATCCCAGCACCATCCCGAGCGCAGCGCCGGTCACCGCGATGACCGCCGCGTAGGAAGTATAATGGCGGAGTATGCGCTTGTCCCTGAAACCGAGCGCTTTGAGCGTTCCGATCTGGGTCTTCTCGCTTATGGTGATCCTGTTCATCGTGGTGATCATAGTCAGCACCGCGATAGCGAGGAACAGGATAGGAAGGAGCGACCCCATGGTCTTGCCTTCATCCATTTCGCCTTTGGCTTCGGCATACGAAACGACCTCATCCTTGGACAGGATCAGAAGGGTGCGCCCCAGCGCCTTGTCCGCGGCCTCCTGGAATTCCTCTTTGTCCATAGGCGTATTGACATTGATCTGCGGATAGACATGATCATAAGCTTCCTTGATCGCGATGCTTATCACACCTTCATCTATATCCGGTTCTTCTTCGCGTATCTTTTGCTCGATCACTTTCTTGAGCATGGCAGGAGTGGCGTATACATATCCGAATGTTTCGAAGTCGGGCATCACCTGGGACTCGTCGCGCACACAGATAAGGTATTCGCCGGATTCGATAAGACCCCTGACCTTGCCCGTGAACTCCATTCCTTCAAATGATACGCTGAGTTCGTCACCAATATGGATATCGTTCAGCAGCGCATATTGATCCATCAGCCACAAGCCTTCCGGGTCGGTCCTGTCGTACTCTTCGCCCTCAATAAGAACAAATCCCGAAGTGTGATCGAATTCTGTTACCGTCAGAGCCAGCTGGTCGCTGCTGCCCTTGACATCCGCGTTGACGGAGAGGTAGCGGCTTACGCCCGTGACGCCCTCGATGTCACGTATCTTTTTCATCTCTTCCGATGAAAAACCTTCCTCGTCTATGATCCTGTAGTCGGCGAATCCGCTGGCTTCAAAGAACGATGAGGTATCCTCGCGGATCGTGACCCACTCGGCGTTGAAACCTACAAACACTCCGATACCGAGAGCGATCATCAGTATCATGGAAATGAACTGGACCCTGTATACGTTCGCGGTCCTGAATAACTTACGCTTAAGCATTACCAATCCACCTCATCAACAGCAAGCGGAGCGGGCTGCTCCTCAACAGAAGTGACCTTGCCGCTCCTTATGCGGATCACTACATCAGCCATTTTCGCGATGTTCTGATTGTGGGTCACGATAATGATCGTTTTGCCGTAATCTCTGGCCATTTTGAGGAGAAGCCTCAGCACGACGACACCGGTCTCTGAGTCGAGAGCGCCAGTCGGCTCGTCACAAAGCAGTATCTTAGGATTTTTGGCGAGAGCGCGGCATATCGACACGCGCTGCTGTTCACCGCCGGACAGTTCATGCGGGAACTGATGGCTGTGGTCGGACAGACCGACTTCAGCGAGCAGTTCGTTCGTATCCAGATGATCCGGCGCGATCTCATTAACAAGGCTGATATTTTCAAATACAGTCAGCGTCGGGATAAGATTGTATGACTGGAATATGAATCCTACTTTTGAGGCGCGGTAGTCCGCGAGTTCATCACCGGACAATGTAGAAATGTCGGTCCCGTCAACGATGATCTGACCTCCTGACGGGTTGTCCAGTCCGCCGAGCAGGTTAAGGAAAGTGCTTTTGCCCGCTCCGGATGGACCGAGAATGACGACAAATCTGCCCTCATCCAGTTCAAGGTCCACATCAGACAGAGCCTTCTGCACATGGTCTCCGGCTGTATATGTTTTGGAAACGTTCTGGAATCGTACTATTTTCATTTATAAGCTTCTCCTTGTCTTTAATAATCGGCCGGCTTAAGACCGGTGACCGTGTATGACGTTTTCGCGAGCGCGTCAGAAAAATCGGTTTCAGCTTTTTCACTTTTGGACAAGACAACAGCGCGGTGACGGCCGAGCTCGACCCTTGCCCATGTATCGCCTATGGCGTTGATCGCGTTCTCAACATTGGCAGCGCAGTTGCTGCACATCATTCCATCGATCGATACGATATATTTGAAAGGGTAGTGGGACTTGTCGGTATCCGCGACTTTTTTCACGACGACTGCTTCAGAGGTGCCGCAGCAGCTCGACTTGGACTTGCCGCGCAGTCTCTGTACGGTCCCGTAGATCGCGTAAATGATCAATGCTGCCCCACAGATCAGTATCATGGTTGACATTTCATGAACCTCCGTTATAATTATGATAGTTAGTTCAATTTAACTAACTGATTATAGATTATCTAATTTCCAATTTCAAGGATCAAAAACTTATGGTTGTTAACGGATTCGGCAAAGAAATAATCATGGGACTGCTGATCCCTCTCATCGGAACTTCAGCCGGAGGAGCCTGCGTGTTTTTTATGAAACGCGGACTCGATATAAAAGTACAAAAGGCGCTTACGGGATTCGCGGCGGGCGTTATGGTAGCCGCGTCTGTATGGAGCCTTATCATTCCGGCGATGGAGCAGTCTTCAGGCATGAGAAGATTTGCGTTTGTGCCTGCGTTCATTGGTTTCTGGCTGGGGATACTGTTCCTGCTCATACTCGATAACGTGATACCGCATCTGCATCTTAACGCGGAGACATCTGAGGGCCCGGTCAGCCATCTGGCGAGGACAACGATGATGGTGCTCGCTGTAGTCCTGCATAATATTCCGGAAGGGATGGCTGTTGGAGCAGTTTACGCGGGATATATGGCGGGTTCCGCTGAGATCAGCGCCGGCGGCGCTCTCGCTCTTTCTATAGGCATCGCGATCCAGAACTTTCCTGAGGGAGCGATCATCTCGATGCCGCTTTATGCCGCCGGCAAGAGCAGAATGAGAGCTTTCGCGGATGGAGTCCTTTCAGGCGCAGTCGAGCCTGTCGCAGGTCTGCTGACAGTTATCGCTGCGGCAGTGATAGTTCCCGCGATGCCTTACCTGCTGACTTTCGCAGCAGGAGCGATGATATATGTGGTAGTTGAGGAACTGATCCCCGAGATGGCGGAAGGAGAGCATTCGCATATAGGTGTTCTTCTGTTTGCAGCGGGGTTTTCGGTGATGATGGCGCTCGACGTGGCGCTGGGGTAAGAACCGGTGATGATGGCGCTCGACGTGGCGCTGGGGTAAGAACTTGAAAAACAAAGAGAGGCCTTGAGGCCTCTTTTTCGATATGCCGGAAAACGCACCGCTGCAGCGTGCTGAAAAACGCGCCAAAACAATGCGCCGCTTTAAAATGCTGCTGCAAATGCCACTTTAACGCATTGCATCAAAAAAGCCGCTGTAACGCGCCGCTGCATAAT
>SVDB01000056.1:5605-8531 GCA_015058065.1 Clostridiales bacterium | reverse complement strand
ATGAGATAGTGCTTTGAAGAAACGGCTATGCACAGGTTGATGGGGTTCGACTTGTTCAGAGTCGTTTTTTCATTGCAATGAAAAGGGAGGCTGTTGCCTCCCTTTATATTTCCTTACCGGTTCGCGGCTACTTGACCCAGACCTTCTTCACCTTGCTCCATGACGAGTAGTATCTGAGGCCGCCCGAATCCTTGTATGTTCTGACCTGTACGTAGTAGTACCTGCCGCGGGCGTTGGTCTTGATATTCTTGCTTACATTATTGTACTTGGTGCCGATGGTCTTGATGACGCTGTCGCTCATGTCGCTGTTGCGGCTGTACTTGACCTGATAGCCGCTCGCGTAAGCTTTAGGCACTTTCTGGACAATGATGTAGAATTTCTGCTTTTTACCTTTGATCTTCTTGATCTTGGTCGCCTTTACAGTTACGTTCGGCGTGCTGATGTACTTCGAAGTCTCAGTGTTGGCCTTAGCGAGATAGTTCGCGCAGTTTATCTCATCGGTGTCCTCTCCGGATGTCGCGTCTGTTATCTTGATAGGTATGAGCGCGTATCCGCCGTAAGAGCCTATTCCCTTGACGTAAACGTAGCCGCTGCCTTTCGCGTTGTTGCGGATGTATCCAAGCGAGTAGTCGGTGCCTTCTTTGAGGAGTTTGTCCCCGGCATACAGTTTGAACTTCGGCGCCTTCGCGTCAGCAACACTCAGCGTCGTCTTGCCGCATATCTTGGTAACAACACTGCTCACCGCGTTGTTCTTGTTCAGATACCAGAAATCGACGTCGATCTTTCCCTGAGCTCCGGTGTACGAGAGCATGCCGTTGATCTTGGCGCTGCTGGAGTACTGCCACTTGGTGTAATTGACCTTCGACTGGTTGCGCGAATAGTACTGCGCGCACCAGAGGTCTACATCAGACGCCAGCTGGCTCGTCACGATATATGAGCTGAAGAAGCTGGTGTTCGCGTAGATGCCCGGTGTGTATCCCGCCGCCTTTATGGTGTTGCAGAAAGCGACCGCAGCGTTGGTGGCGGCCGTCTTGCTGATACCGTGCATCCTGCCGAATATTCCGCCCGCGAATTCATAGTCCATGTATACAGGCAGGTTGAGATCTTTCGGTCCGATGCCGAGAGCCTTGAGTCTCTTTATGGCGAATTCGGCTTCCTGTTTGCCCTCTGTGGCGTTCTTGGCCTGCGAGAATACATAGACTCCCGTCATAACGCCGTTTGCCTTCGCGTTCTTGTACTGGCTGTAGAAGTTATCATCGTTGTGCAGCGAGAGCGCGCTCTTTCCATAGGAAGTCCATGTGACTCTCATGATCGCGTAATCTACGCCTGCTGCCTTCGCGTCGCCGAAGCGGCAGTTCTTGGACTGCCAGTCTGAAATATCCACACCGTTTACGATAAGATTGTTCGCGAACCTTCCGTTGTGGTAATACGTGTCGTATCCCGTCTTGCTGAACGGGCTGGCGTATTTATATTCAGACGCGGCATATGCGAAGCCGTCAAGGAATGCCGCGCACGAAAGTATGCATACAGTCAGCATGCATACCACCGCCTTGTTCAGCATTTTCCTCTTTTTCGTTTTGTCCTTTCTCATTTCAGGAACTCCCCTCATATTACCTGATCCTGTCTGAGGATACTGATATGCGTTTATATAATATCAGAAGGTAGCTACCTCAGGCTTGCATGCTTCACATTTTTTAAGATTACGGATGTAAAGCACCGGTCCTTTTTCCTGATACGCGTCAGTGTATTCGCAGCGGACCTTGGCTGTGATCTCGATCCAGTCGCCTACGTTCAGTTTTTCAGCGCCGGCGTAGTACGCGAGAAGACCGGCAAACTGGATGTCTGCCTCGCAGCATGTCATGATGTGCCTGCCGAAAGCGAACTGACCTTCAGGGAGTTCATCGGAGAGCGCGACTCTTCCCTTGAGGATGAATGTCTTTCCGTCATAGTCGTCTTCGTTCTCGTTGATGTCCCTGTACCATTCCGCGAACCACTCGTCCTCGATCTTGATCTTTGAGGCGTTCATGTCATAAGGAAGCGGGTCCACTATGTCGTCTGGCTCGATGTCATTGATCCCATACTCATATACGATCATCGAGCGGCGGTTGGCTATCCTGACCTCCTTGTGATAAGGCATCTTGTCGAAGCCCTTCTGACAGCGGTTGAATACGACCATGTCGGCAGTCTGCATCTTGTTGAAGCAGAGCTGGCGCATGTTCTGGTTGTACATCATGAATGTGGATGTGTCGAAGAGGGCCATCTCCTGCGCGATCAGCCAGCCCTGAGGCATCGCCGCGAAGAGTTTCTGATTCTCCCACATGCCGTTCATCTCGACTACGACGCGGTCGAAACCTCCGCACCTGTTGATCCTGCCGAGATTCACGTCGTTGAGCTCCGTCTGGCTCTTTATGCGTTCGACTATGACACCCGGGCCGACGAATTTTTCAGGTTCATACTGCACCTCGCCGTTTTCGCAGACCAGAAGCAGCGTGCGGCCGTCATCGCCGAACTCGTGATGTTCGAGAGTCTCTTTTATGAATGATGTCTTGCCGGCTCCTAGGAATCCGGTAAAAAGATATACGGGTGTTTCTTTCATGATCTGTTTTCCGCCTTCTATAAATCTCACGGAAGATTACGCGAGCTTCAGAAGTTCGTTGAGTTTTTCCTTGTTGAGCCTTATGCCGATCACGGCGACCATGCCGGTAGCTTCAGCTTCTGTCTCTCTGACTTCGCCCTCGCCCGGAACGTAATCGAATTCGAGCCAGCCGCCGTCAGCGTTCTCTACGATGCCCTTCGCTCTGAGCACCTCGCCGCATTCGTCGAGGCTGTCGAGGATCTCTTCGATCTCGGCCTTAGTGTACTTGTTGCTGGTCTGAGCTCCGACCTCATCGAACACCTCATCAGCGTCGTGACCGTGATGATGGTG
>SVDB01000056.1:1946-5505 GCA_015058065.1 Clostridiales bacterium | reverse complement strand
TGTTCGTGCTCGTGTTCGTGCTCGTGAGCCTCGAGTTCTTCATACGCTTCAGCTCTCAGCTTGTCGAGCTCGGCGTTCAGAGTCCTGTCAGACTCCATGACCTCGAGCATCTTCTTTCCGCTAAGCTGATCCCAGTCAGTAGTCACGACCTGCGCAGTCTTGTTGAGTGTCCTGATGTCCTTGACTACATCGTCGAGCTCAGCGGCAGACATGCCCTGCTGATGCGAAAGGAAAATGGAGCTGGCGTGCTCGACCTGATTCGAGAAGAACTCGCCGAAGTTTTCCATGTACATCTTGTATCTCTTGGCGTCGACAACGGTGGTGAAGCCGTTGAGTTCGATCTTATCGTTGTTGAGATCCTGGACCGCGATGATGACGTCGGACAGTTTGCCTACGCCTGATGGCTCGATGAGTATGCGGTCAGGGTCGTACTGTTCGATCACTTCGTTGAGCGCCTTGCCGAAATCGCCGACCAGCGTGCAGCAGATGCAGCCCGCGACCATCTCGTTGATCTTTACGCCGGATTCTCTGAGGAACCCCGTGTCTACTCCGATCTCACCGAATTCATTCTCGATGAGTACGATGTTCTTGTTTTCATATCCCTCGGATATGAGTTTCTTGATGAGTGTAGTCTTGCCTGCTCCGAGGAAGCCGGAGAAGATATCTACTTTTGCCATTATTCTGCCTTCTTTCTTGACTTGTATTTTCATAACACGACGCTTCGGCGTCTTTTTTCGTTCCCTACTATTGTATCACCCCATGCAAGCCCCCTCGACATCCTTGTGAAAACGATCCGCGCGCCTTGAAAACGCCCGCCGCGAGCATATATAATCTGAGCATGAAAAAGGCTGGGATACAAATGGATGAAAGAAAGGGTGAGATTCTGGTAGCGCTGGCTCTCTCGCTGAGAGCAAGTTCTCTCCTGTTCGGAAAGATCGCCATGCGTACCATGGGTCCTTTTCTGACGATCGCGTTCAGATTCACGATCGCCTTTGTTATTATCGCGATACTGTTCCGCAAAAAAATCACCAAGGTCGACGCCAGAACGCTGCTTCACTGCGCGCTCATAGGCATCACCTTTTTTCTTGCGATGCTCACCGAAATGATGGGGCTGAAAACGACGCCTTCCTCGGTCACCGCTTTCCTTGAGGGAATGGTAGTCGTCATAGTTCCTGCTCTTTCCTGCACCATCTACAGGCATCTGCCGGACAAGATCACCGTTATTTCTTCTGTTCTATGTCTGATAGGAGTCGGTTTCCTGACTCTGAAGGGCGACAGGATAGGCTTTACATCCGGCGAACTGCTCGTTCTGTCCGGGACGGTGTTTTACGGTCTGTCGGTCATCGTCACCGATATCGCTGCCAAGCACGACGACCTGATGGTCGTATCTATATACCAGCTCCTCTTCATAGCCATCTTCGCGTATATCGGAGCGTTCTTCTTTGAAGAGATCCGCCTGCCGCAAAGCGGCACCGAGTGGGGAGCCGTACTTGCTCTTGCTATCATCTGCAGCTGCGTGGGCTTCACCATCCAGCCTTTCGGTCAGAAGTACATCACTCCTGAACGCGCAGGCATACTCGCGGTATTCAACCCTCTCACGGCCGCTGTGCTGGGTGTCTTATTCCTGCATGAAAAAATGACTCCGGGCATAATCATCGGAGCCATCCTCATTCTTGTCGCGATCGTTCTGCCGGCCTGGATAAAGGACCGTGCCTCCCGCAAGGATCAGACCAGGAACTGATCTTTTATTCCTTTATAATCCTCCAGTCTGTAAGGCGACAGCACGCCCTGGTCAGTGACGACACCTGCCACGAGTTCAGGCGGCGTGATGTCGAAGGCAGGATAATATCCCTTTACATACTGATTTGCTGTCGGAACGCCCATGGCCTGAAGCACCATTTTCGGATCTCTCATCTCGATCTTCACCGTATCTACAGTCGGATGTCCCTGATCCGGAGTCCCGCTCACATAGTATGGTACTCCGTGATACTTCGCGGCTATCGCTATCTGATATGTCCCTACCTTATTTACTACATGTCCGTCACAGCAGATGACGTCGGCGGCAGTCGTGAACAAGTCTATGCCCTCGTTCTTCATCACAGCAGCCGGCATGTTGTCGGTGATCACCGTCACATCGAAGCCCATGTCGCGGCAGACCGTAGCGGTCAGGCGTGAGCCCTGGAAGTAAGGGCGGGTCTCCGGGCAATAGATCTTTATGTCTTTGTGCTGCTTCTTCGCCTCTCTCAGCATCATGCCCACGATGGTCTCGGCAAAGCACTGTGTCATCACGGCACCTTTCTTCGGGAAGAGTTCAGCCAGATATCTTCCGGCTTTCGCTATGCCCTCGTACCTGCGGTTGTTCTGATCTATCGCGAAATCCCTGACAGCCTCGGACGCGTCCTGTATTCCGAACTTCAGGGCATCCTTCGCGGCGTTCAGGCATTCTTCTGTGATCTTCTCCATGCGCCATGAAGTGGTAGGTCTCGCGTGCGAGATGGTTTGCGCGGCTTTTGCAAGATAGTCGATCTGCTCCGGCTCCGGCCTTCCGGCGCATTCGTGCGCGGCAAGCGCCATACCCATCGCTGCGGCCACATAAGGTCCCGCGCTCTGGGTCACCATGTCTCTGATCGCGGTCGCGACCTCACGGTGGCTCTTGCACACTACCTTTTTTACGTCGATAGGGTAGATGCGGCGGTCCAGTATGTAGACTTTTCCGTCCTCATACCAGGCAATGTTCTCAAACTGCAGCATCCACGCCAGATCCAGATCCTGTCTGTTCATTTTTTTATGCCTCCGGCTTCGCGTTTGCCTCCGCTGCTGCCTTCTCCGCCTCGCGCTTCGCGGCCTCTTCTTCTTCGAGCACGCGGTAAGCGACCTTTCCTACGAGTGTCTTAGGCAGTTCCTTGCGGAATTCTATGTCATACGGCATCGCGTACTTCGCGATGTGCTTCTTCGCGTAGGCCATAAGTTCCTCTTTGAGGGCGTCATCCGCCGTGAGATCCGTCTTAGGCATCACGAACATCTTGACCTTCTGCATCTTATAACTGTCAGGCACTCCGACAGCGCAGCTCATCTGAACTTTCTCGTGCGCGTCGAAAATATTTTCGAGCTGAGCCGGATAGATGTTGTATCCCGAGGAGATGATCATCCTCTTCGCTCTGCCCTTGAAGTATATGAATCCCTCTTCATCCATCGTTCCGAGGTCGCCCGTGTAAACCCATTTGAGTCCGTCCGCGTGCTCACGGATCGTCTCGGCTGTCTCTTCAGGCATATCGAGGTATCCCTGCATGACTGAAGGACCGGACAGCAGGATCTCGCCTTCTTCGCCGTAAGGCAGTTCTTCGGCCGTACCCGGCTTTACGATCTTGTAATATGTGTCAGGGAACGGGATGCCTATGCTTCCTTCCTTATACATCTGCGGAGGTGTCAGGCATGACGCGGTAACGCACTCTGTAGTACCGTAACCCTCGCGCACCTGTATCTTCGCGTTGTGATCGAAGAGGAAAGCGTCGAATTTCTTCTTGAGCTCGACGGAGAGCGAATCGCCTCCGGAGAACAC
>SVDB01000056.1:0-1846 GCA_015058065.1 Clostridiales bacterium | reverse complement strand
CCCGAATAAAGGATGGCAGCAGGATCGTCAGGTTTTCTCTTTACTTTGTATTCATATCCGCAGTGTCTGCCCAGGCTCATGAAGTCAGGCCACTGGAACACCGGAGCGTCCCTCGGGATCCTCTGGATCTTGCGGCCCTCAGTGAGCATGTAACCGACCCTGATCGGTTTGGTTAGCTCGTCTCTGATGCGCGCGATGATGACGTTCTGCACCTTTGTGTTTTTACGTATCGCCTCGATCTTGTGGTAGAACTGGTCGAGCGTGACTACCATCACGGAGCCCGACATGTTCAGATAGTTTTCGATCTCCTTCTCTGCCGACAGCGGGTGGATCATATTGGCGACAGCGCCTACCAGATTGACCGCGTAGAGCATGTAAATCGCCTGCGGGCAGTTAGGCATGGCGATGGTGACCCTGTCGCCCTCGCGGATACCCAGCACTCTGAGCGACTTGGCGCAGAGATTGATCTGGTCGATCATGTACTTATATGTGATGTGCTTGCCCATGAAGTCGAGCGCTATGTTGAGAGGATGCTTTTTGGCAGTCTCCTCTACCTTTTCGTACATGGTGCCGTTGAAATACTCTACCGTAAGAGGCAGGTCACCCCTGCTCTTTTCCCATGGGATCTTCACGGTTTCAGGAACCGGGAAGACGATGTTTCCGTTATCATTCAGAGTCCAGTTATATGCCATTTTTATGTTTCACCTTTCGAGTTGTTTTTCTATTTCAGAGTCCGGATCATTGGCAGGCCCGAACTTCTGTATTTTATCATTCTTTTGCCCCTTATGCGAGCGCAACAATGTCTTTTCTTGACAATTTGTGAAAATCTTGTGTGTTATGCGCGTGATGATTGAAGAAAGCAGGTAAAAGATGTAGAATTTTGTGGATTGCACAACCATCTAAAGGAAGAATCACTGTAAATGCTCGAGCTCAAAGGCATAACAAAAGAATACAGGACCGGCGCTGAGACAGTCCACGCGCTGAAGGGCATAGACCTCGCTTTCAGAGAGAGCGAGTTCGTTTCCGTGCTCGGACCTTCAGGCTGCGGCAAGACGACAATGCTCAACATCCTCGGCGGACTCGATCAGTACACCGAAGGCGATCTTCTTATCGATGGTATAAGCACAAAGAAATACAAGGACGCCGACTGGGACGCTTACAGAAATGACACTATCGGTTTCGTGTTCCAGAGTTATAACCTCATCTCTCACCAGAGCGTACTTTCGAACGTAGAACTCGCTCTGACCCTCTCGGGCGTATCCGCTTCCGAGAGAAGAGAGCGCGCGGTCGCTGCTCTCGAGCAGGTGGGGCTCGGCGATCAGATACATAAAAAGCCTGCAGAGATGTCAGGCGGTCAGGTGCAGCGTGTAGCGATCGCGCGCGCTCTGATAAACGATCCGGAGATAATTCTCGCGGACGAGCCTACGGGCGCCCTCGATACCGAGACGAGCACCCAGGTAATGAGCATCCTGAAGGATGTTTCTAAGACCAGACTCGTGATCATGGTCACTCACAACCCTGAACTGGCAGAGACTTATTCGACCAGGATAGTCAGACTGTCTGACGGTCAGGTTATAAGCGACAGCAACCCGTTCGTGCCGGGCGCGGAAGGCGCCGCAGCGGCAGTTTCGGGTGACGGCAAAGCCGCAGGCGCCGCGGAACTTCCGGGCGCGGCCGCGGCAGCGGCAGCTGCCGGAGCCGCCGGCTCTGAAGGGGCGGCTCGCGCTTTGCGCGCAAAGCGCAGCGGCCGCGCGGCAGGACGCCGCAACAAGTCCATGTCCATGGCTACCGCTCTGCGCCTGTCTCTCAACAACCTGATGACCAAAAAAGCCCGCACCCTGCTCAC
>SVDB01000055.1:2319-8652 GCA_015058065.1 Clostridiales bacterium | reverse complement strand
TCCATTACAAAACCACGATACCTGCATCCAAGAGGTACATCCTGGCTCTCGCTTTGTATATCTTCAATTCGCTGGCTGAAGGCACTTACCTGTTCCTGCCGGTACCGGTAATGATGATACTGTGCTTTATGATCGGCATAGGCGGAGTGACCACCTATACGATAAGGATATCGGCCACGCAGAGTTATGTGCCTGATGAGAGGAAGGGCCGCTTCAATGGCGCGTTCAACATGCTGAGCATGCTGGGAGCTCTTCTGGGAGAGATCATCGCGGGTCTGGCGAGTGAAGTCCTGCCCGAGCGTACCATAATCCTGGTCGCCATGCTGATACAGGCGGCACTGGCATTTGTCATCATCGGAGGCAACAGGAAGTATGTTGCCGAGATCTATAACAGATCGAATTAATTCTGTCAGACAGAATTCGCCACACAACCTACACAATACGGTGATATATTAGTAGAACCAAAGGCAGTTCTCATTGATAAGACCGCAAGAGGAGTTAATGATGGCAAAGAAAAGTGAATATAAAGACTCTGTAAACATAGCCGCGGTCGAGCGCACGCTGAGGCTGATGGAGACCATATGCTATGAAGACAAAGAGATGGGCATAAAGGACATCGCTGAAGCGATGGGCGAATACCCGAGCACGATCTACAGGGTGATATCGACTCTGATGAATCACGGATATCTCTATCAGAACCCCGATAACAGCAAGTACGGGCTGGGTTACAAGGTGCATCTGCTGGGCAGGAACGTCGAAAAGAATTCCTCTCTCATCAAGATAGCCAAGCCGTATGCAGAAGATCTCGCCCGCGAATTCAAGGAATGTGTCAACGTCGCGGTGAGGGACTACTCGCGGACAGATGACTATTACGCCATCACGATCCATCAGGAAAAGGGCGGCAAACGCCAGCTGATGATATCCGAGTCGTTTTCCGAGCCATACAGATGCTATTATTCGAGCGTTGGCAAGGTGCTTCTGGCTTATTCCGACGACCTTAGTTATGAGGTGATAAAAAGGCACAAGTTCGTGCCATACACTCCTTACACCATCACCGACCCGGAAGCGTTCCGCGAAGAACTTAAAAAGATACGTGAGCGCGGTTATGCCGTGGACGACATGGAGCAGGAGATGGGTCTCTGCTGTGTAGGATGCCCGGTACTGAATAAAGAAGGGCACGCCGTAATGGCGCTGAGCGTGAGCGGATACGAGGGAAACATCAAGGCTCTGGGCTATGAAAACATAGCGTCTGAGCTGAAAAAGGCCTGCGGCGAGATGAGTCAGCAGATCAGATAAAGACGATTCAGGCGGCGGATCCGGTATACCGGTAAACAAAATGGACAAAAAAAGAACAACATTCTTTCTGACAGAAGTTGTTCTTTTTGTTTTGCGTGTTTATAATTATTTTTAGCAGAATGTGGTTCTATTTATGGGGCCACATTGTAATGCAACCCATTGTATAGAATTGAATTCTGTACAACAGAATAACACTTAATTCAGACGGGTATTCCTGCCCCAATGAAACAAGCATAGAACAGAAAGGAGATGCTGCCATGCAATTAGCTGAAAGAATGAAAGTTATCAGAGGATCTGTCATCCGTGACGTGGCTGTAGAAATAGCCAACAGGGACAATCCTAACCTCATCAAGCTCTCGGGCGGACTTCCTGATGAGAAGTTCTTCCCGATGAAAGAACTTGAAGAGGCTGCGAAGAAGATCTTCGCGGATGAGGCTTTATTTGGCGAGGCTCTGCAGTACGGACTTACGAAAGGTGATACTGAACTCATCAATCTCATTATTGAGAGACTGAACAGAAATGAGGGCATGAACATCACTTTCGACAACATCATCATCTGCACAGGCTGCCAGCAGGGCATTTCAATGACATGCACTGCCCTTCTCAATGATGGACAGACTATCCTCATCGAAAAGCCGAGTTACCTTGACGGACTGAATGCCGCTCTGCCTTACAGCCCTAACATCGTAGGTGTTGAGACCGACGAATACGGAATCCGTATCGACAAGCTCGAAGAAGCTCTCAACGAGCATCCTGACACAAGGCTCATCTATGTTATCCCGAACTTCCAGAACCCGACCGGCAAGGCATGGCCTCTCGAGAGAAGAAAAGAATTCCTCGAGCTGCTCAAGAAATACCCTCAGGTCAATGTTCTTGAAGACAACCCTTACGGTGAGATCAGATTCCGCGGCGAGCATGTACCTTGCCTCAAGGCTCTCGACACGACCGGCCAGGTAGTATACCTCGGATCGTTCTCGAAGATCATGGCTCCTGGTCTGCGTATCGCTTACATCGTATCCGACAGCAAGGAACTCATCGACAGGATCGAAGAGATCAAGGAAGGACTCGACCTTCAGTGCAACCAGTTCTCGCAGGTACATGTACGTGAGTACATGAAGATGTACGACCTCGATGAGCATGTCAAGAAACTATGCGGTGTTTATAAGGAAAGATGCGACGCTCTCATCGAAATGATGGAGAATGAGTTCCCTGTAGGCGTGACATTCACCATCCCTGACGGAGGTCTGTTCCTGTACGTCACATGCCCTGAGGACTTCGACACGGGCAAGATGCTCAAAGACGCTCTCGACGCGGAAGTCTCGTACATACCGGGAGCATCGTTCAATGCCGACGGAAGCGGCAAAAATACCATGAGACTCAATTTCTCGGCCAATGACATCCCTGCTCTCAAAGAGGGCATCAGGAGACTGGCGGGCGTGTTCAAGGCCGAAATGGCGAAGCGCCAGTAGGAGGAAAAATGGAAAAGGTCAAACTTGATGTTGAAAGATGCAAGGGCTGCTACCTTTGCATCGAAAACTGCAAGGTAGGAGCGATCTCTCTGTCCTCGTACACAAACGGAAAGGGAGTCGTTACCGTGCAGGTGGATCAGGACAAGTGCGTACAGTGCGGAAGCTGCTACACGATGTGCCCTGATCTGGTATTCGAGATCCTGTAAGGAGGCGCGTTATGGCAGAAGTTTTACTGATAAAAGGAAACGAAGCGCTTGCTGAAGGCGCCATTAGAGGCGGCTGCCGCTTCTACGCAGGTTACCCGATCACTCCGCAGAGCGAGATCCTCGAGTGGATGGGTAAAAGAATGAAAGAAGTTGACGGAGTGTTCGTGCAGGGCGAATCCGAGATCGCAAGCGTAAACATGGTCTTTGCGGCAAGAGCTCTCGGCGTCAGGGCGCTCACATCATCGTCCGGCCCGGGATTCTCCCTGAAACAGGAAGGTATCGCTTACTGGGTGAGCGCTGAGATCCCGGGAGTCGTAGCCTGCGTGCAGAGATACGGCATCGGAGACGGCTTCATCGGCGCCGGCCAGGACAACTACTGGCAGGCGGTAAAGGGCGGCGGCAACGGAGACTATCATCTCATCACCCTCGCTCCGAACAGCGTCCAGGAGAACATGGACATGGCTTATGAAGCGTTCGAACTTGCCGAGAAGTGGATGCATCCGGTGCTGATCCTTTCAGACGCCACCATCGGTCAGATGGTCGAGCCTTGCGAGGCAAGACCTTACAAGGAATACGACAAGGATCAATACGACTGGGCCGTCAAGGGAACGCCGATAGGCGAAAAGAACAAAGTAGTAACAGACAAGACATATAACGAAGACATCGACGGATGGAACGCGAAGTATCTGGCTAAATGCCGCCGCATCATCGAAGAAGAGCAGCGCTGGGAGTCGATACAGGTCGAGGACGCTGAAGTCGTGCTGATCGCTTACGGCATCTCCTCCAGAGTCGCCGAAGGCGCTGTCAACGCGGCAAGGGCAAAGGGCATAAAGCTCGGACTCATCAGACCTATCACACTGTGGCCGTTCCCGAGAAAGGCATTCGCGGAACTCTCCAAAGACTGCAAGGCTCTCGTAACGGTAGAGATGAACATGATGGGACAGCTGCGTGAAGACGTCATGCTCTACTCGAAGTGCAAGTATCCGGTATACGCGATAACCACCGCGTACAAGGTACCGGCTGTAGACGATGTCATCAGCTTTGCGGAGGACATTCTCGCGGGCAAGGTAAAGGAAGAGGAGGTGTACTGACATGGCAAGAGTAACTGCAAAGAAGGCACCTGCGATAATGAAATGCGAGAACATGTTCTGCGCAGGATGCGGACACTCTATCTTTGACAGGATACTGGGTGAAGTATTGACCGAGATGGATATCATTGGCGATACCATCATCTGCTCGGACATCGGATGCAACCACCAGTTCCAGTACAGCATGGCTGTCGACGCGATAGTTCCTCCTCACGGAAAGATGGGAGCCGCTCTCACTGCTATGAAGCGCGTGAGACCTGACAAATACGCGCTGACGATCGCCGGAGACGGCGGAGCTTACGCTATCGGTCTCGGTGAGACAATGGCATGCGCTACCCGTAATGAGAACGTCACATTCTTCGTAATGAACAACACATGCTACGGCATGACAGGCGGACAGCTCGCCCCGACCACACAGATCGGACAGTGGTCATCCTCGACTCCTCGCGGACGCACAGTTGAAGAACACGGTCTCGACTTCGATGTCGTACAGGTGATGAGGAATCTCGATATCGCGTATCTGGCAAGGACCACTATCATCAATCCTGCCGAGATCAACAAAACAAAGAAGGCGGTCCGCAAGGCTCTCGAAAAGCAGCGCGACGGCAAGGGCTTCGGCCTTGTCGAGGTGCTGGTGCCGTGCCCGACGAACTGGGGCCTCACCCCTGTCAAGGCAATGGAGCGCATCAAGAATGAACTCATGACCCGTTACGAGATGGGCGAGTTCATCGACAGGTAAGGAGGTGGCGGAAATGCTTAAAGAGATTATTTGCGCCGGCTTCGGCGGACAGGGAGTTCTTACGGCAGGCAAACTGCTGCTTTACGCCGCGTATAAGAACGGAAAGAAAGTGACATGGTTCCCTTCCTACGGAAATGAGATGCGCGGAGGTTCAGCGAACTGCAACGTAGTTATTTCTGACGAGCGTATCGCGAGCCCATACTGCGATCATCCTGATCTGGTGATGGCTCTCAACGGACCTTCACTGGACAAGTTCCAGGCCGCGGTAAAACCCGGCGGACAGCTGTTTGTCAACACATCACTCGTAGATGAGGCCAAGATCACAAGAACAGACGTAGAAGTTTACAAGGCTCCGGTGACCGACCTGGCGATATCGCTCGGCAACGAGCGCGCCGCGAACATCTGTATGCTCGGATACATCTGCAAAAAGACGGGGCTGTTCACGAAGGAAGAGTTCTCTGCGTCGATGTGCGAGTATTTCGAAAACTCAGGCAAGGGCAAGTTCAACGCTGCAAACGTACGCGCGTTTGAGGCCGGATACGACCTTGACTGACCGGGTGACCGCGGAAAGGAGGAATGCCTATGGATCTTAATAAACTGCTGAATCCAAGGAAATTCGTGATCGCGGGAGCGACCGAGAAGGAGACTTACGGGGGGTTCGCTGTCAAACTGATGGAGCTGCATGCTCCTGACAGACTCGACAAGGACATCTTCCTGGTCAATCCGGGACGTGACACCGTATTCGGACACAAGTGCTATCACAGCATATCCGAAGTGCCTGAAGAGATCGACATGGTCATCATCGCTTCCAACAAGAAGACCGTGCCGGCTCTGATCACAGAGGCTGCCGCCAAAGGCGCGAAAGGCGCTGTTGTATTCGCGGCAGGCTACGGAGAGACAGGAAAGCCAGAAGACAAGGCTCTTGAGGCAGAACTCAAGGCTCTTTGCGAAGAACTTGATGTCGCTCTCATGGGACCTAACTGCGCGGGCTACATCAACATGGTCGAACATCTTCCGGCGATGGGCTTCATGACGACCATCCCTGAGAAGAAAGGCAAGGTCGGTCTCGTATCGCAGAGCGGCATGATCTGCACACTGCTGATGGACAGCGGCAAGACAGACTTCTCGTACGTGATTTCCTGCGGAAACAGCAAGATCGTCGAGGTTGTCGATTACATCGACTTCCTGATAGACGATGAGAATACGAACGTTATAGTTTCATACATCGAAGGCGTGACGAATCCGGGAAAATTCCTTGCGACGCTGAAGAAAGCGGCGCTGAAGAGAAAGCCGGTCATCCTGCTCAAGATAGGCAGATCCGAAAAGGGAAGCCGCGCGGCGAGCTCGCATACCGGAAGCCTTTCGGGAGCAGACGCTTCGTTCGACGCCATATTTGAAAAGTACGGCGTGATAAGAGTCGACGACCTCGAAGACCTCGCGTCGCTTGCCAACATGATATCGACACTGCCTGAACTACCTAAGGGCAACAGAGTCGTTTCACTCAACGGTTCCGGCGGAGAAAACGGTATCGCCTG
>SVDB01000055.1:0-2219 GCA_015058065.1 Clostridiales bacterium | reverse complement strand
GCTCCTTGCTACTACGGCTATAAGCATGTCGGACTGCTCGGAAAATATGCTGAGTGGCTGAAGAACACCGACATAGAAGCGCTTGAAGACGCTGTCCCTGACAACAAGGTCAGCGGCGAAAAGAAAGCTCTGTCCGAGCACGCGTCAAAAGAGCTCCTCAAGGAATACGGCGTGCCGGTCCCGGATGAGTTCATCGCGACGAATGAAGAGGAAGCTGTCGGATTCGCTGAGAAGATCGGATTCCCTATCGTAATGAAAGTGGAATCCAATGATATCCTGCACAAATCCGATGTAGGCGGAGTAAAGCTCAACATCGGATCTGAAGAAGAAGTCAGATCGGCTTACAGGTCGATCATGGAAAGCTGCACCGCGAAGTGCCCTGACGCAGTCATCAACGGCATACTCATGCAGAAGATGCTGAAAAAGCCGGGCGCGGAAGTCATTGTCGGAGTAAACGTCGATCCTTCCTTCGGACCGATGGTGCTCTGCGGCATGGGAGGAGTGTTCACCGAGGTATTCAAGGACGTGTCCCTGAAGCCTGCCCCGCTCACGAAAGATGACGCTCTCAGGATGATATCCTCGCTCAAGGCATACAAACTGATGACGGGTTACCGCGGACAGCCTGAACTGGACGTTGACGCTCTGGCGGATCTCCTGATGGGAGTCGGCAGATTCGCGGTAGATCACAAGAATGATCTTGCTGAGATGGACATCAATCCGGTCTTTGTTTATCCGAAGGGAGAGGGCGTAGCGGCAGCTGATGCTCTCGTGATCCTTCGGTCTTAGGCCATAGGACTGTAAGGAGGTGGAAGGATGTCAGAAAAAAGTAAAGAAGAACTGATAGAAAAGAAGGAGAGGCAAAAAAGAGAGCCTACAGCACTTGAAAGTTTGATACTCGTAGCGTTCTCGCTCGGTATGCTGATGTACAACGTCGTCATACTGAGAAGTGACGCTCACATCCCGCTGATCATCGGCACAGCGGTCGTATCAGCATACGCGGTATACAGACTGGGATTCAAATGGGAAGACCTTATGTCCGCTATAGGACACGGCATCAGGGAGATCGCGATAACGATTCTGATCTACGGCATCATCGGAATGATGATCGCATGCTGGATACAGTCAGGAGTCATCCCGACGCTGATCTACTACGGACTCAAGATACTGAATCCTAAATTCTTCCTGCTGATGGCGATGATCATCTGCGCGATAGTATCGACAGCAACGGGAAGCAGCTGGACTACTGTAGGAACTATGGGCGTAGTATTCCTGAGCATAGGAGCGGGATTCGGGATACCTGCCGCTGCGACAGCCGGAGCAGCGATCTCCGGGGCTTACTTCGGAGACAAGATCTCGCCTCTGTCGGATACGACAAACCTGGCACCTGCGGTCAGCGGAGCGACTCTGTTCGATCATATCCGCCATATGCTCGTTTCCAGCGGAATATCTCTGATCATCGCGGGAATCATATTCACATTCCTCGGCTTCAAATACAGCGCTGAGGGCGGAGACCTGTCGATGGTAGACGAGATCTCGAGCGTCATCAAGAGCGGTTTCACGATCTCGCCACTGCTGCTGCTTGTACCGGTCACGGTCATCGTAATGGGTATCCTCAGAAAGCCTGCGGTACCGAGTCTGTTCCTCGGAGTATTGCTCGGAGCGCTGTGCGCGATGCTTGTACAGCATGTTTCATTCAACGATATGCAGACGGCCCTCAACTATGGATTCGAGTTTGAGAGCGATTCTGAGATGATGAACGAACTGCTCTCTGGCGGCGGTATCCAGAACATGATGTGGTCCATGTCGCTCACACTGTGCGCGATCTGCCTCGGCAGCGTGCTCGACGCGACAAACATGCTGCACATACTCGCTTCCAAGCTGCTCACAGTAGCGAAGTCGACGGGCGGACTCATCACATGCGTGGTGTTCACCTGCCTCGGCACCAACATCATTACAGGAGACCAGTACCTTGGCATCATCCTGCCGGGCAAGATGTACAAGAAGGAGTTCGAGGACAGAGGACTTGCTCCTCAGAACCTCTCGAGAGCGCTTGAGGACTCGGCGACAGTGACATCACCGCTCGTTCCGTGGTCATCCTGCGCGGCGGTAATGGTAGGCGCGCTCGGCATACCGACGATGGTCTATCTGCCGTACTGCTTCATGAACATGGTTTCACCACTGGTATCAATATTCCTCGGATTCACCGGGATATCGATCAT
>SVDB01000054.1:5501-9049 GCA_015058065.1 Clostridiales bacterium | reverse complement strand
TGAACATACCGACATTCCTGGCGATACGATCGATAAAAAGAGGGACTTAATGGACGAAAGATTTGATTTACAGAAATACCTGACTGAAGGGGTCGAGCAGGTGATCAAAGACGCGCTCAAGGCGACGCTGAAGGATCCGCGTGAGAGCGCGTTCCTCGTGAAGTTTGCCGCCGCCTGCGCGGTCGCGGACAGGAGAAGGGCAGCGAACGAAAAGCAGGGACTTCACGTTCCTTCGTATCTGATCGCGAGTATCACCTCGAGCTGCAACCTCCACTGCGAGGGCTGCTATTCGCGCGCCAACGACGCTACGAACGACTGCAAACCGTCGATGCAGCTCACCGAAGCGGAATGGCAGAGGATCTTCGATGAGGCAGAGGAACTCGGCGTCAGTTTCATACTGCTCGCGGGCGGTGAACCGATGCTGCGCTGGGACGTGATCGAATCGGCAGGCAGGATGAAGAACATACTGTTCCCGGTATTCACGAACGGCACATTCATGACCGAAGAGCACCTCGGCCTGCTGGACAGCTGCAGGAACATCGTGCCGGTCATAAGCATCGAGGGAGGCCGCGAGGAGACCGATGCCAGAAGAGGCGAGGGCGTGTTTGACACCGTCATCGAAAAGATGGATAAGCTCTGTGAGAAGGGGATCATATACGGAGTTTCCGTCACCGTCACCAAAGAGAACATGGGAATGGTCTACTCGGACGCGTTCCTTGACGAACTCAGGTCGCGCGGCTGCAAGGCGGTGTTCTATATAGAGTTCGTGCCGGTCGAGGAGGAAGGCGCGCATCTGGCGCCTGATGATGCCGACCGTGGATCCATGAGCGCGAGGATAGATGAACTCAGGGCGAACAAGCAGGACATGATCTATATCTCGTTCCCGGGCGACGAGAAGAGCTCGGGCGGTTGTCTGGCCGCGGGACGCGGATTCTTCCATATCAATTCGCACGGCGGCGCGGAGCCATGCCCGTTCTCACCGTATTCGGACATCAACGTCAGGGATACTTCGCTGAGAGACGCGCTGCAGTCAAATCTTTTCACAGCGCTAAGGACAGGCGACATCCTGTCGGGAGAACATATTGGCGGCTGCGTGCTACACGCGAAGAGAGATCAGGTCGAAGCACTGCTGTAAGACATCTGAAAGTTGATAGAGTTTACCCGCTAAAGTATAATAAACGGGAAAGAAAACAGCGGGAAAGGAATAACTGAAATGAAAAGTATCAGGGGCGACCTCATTGATATTTATAAGGACTTCTACGGGGGCGGTTCAGACGAAGTGCCTACCAGAAGCAGCGGATACGGCAGCTCCGGCAACAGGGGAAGCGGCTATGTGACCGGCAGCAGACCGGCAGGCAACAGTGGCACCGCGAACTTCGGCGGTCCGGGAAGCGCAGGAAGCGCGGCACCTGGTGCCGCAGCTCCTATCGAGACCGAGATCGAGACCGAACTCGTGACCGAAAAAGAGTATAAGCCGGTCGCGACATCCGCGTCAGAGGACGAGCCGGAAAAACCGAAAGAACCCGAAAGGTCCGGAAAGGAAGAGCTCGAGGAACTGATCGGACTGAAGACGGTCAAGCACGACGTCGAGGAGCTCGTGGGTCTCGCCAAGGTCATGAAGATGCGTAAAGAGAAAGGCATGAAGGCCGTTCCTGTTTCGCTGCACCTTGTGTTTTCGGGAAATCCGGGCACGGGCAAGACCACGGTCGCCAGGATACTCGCCAAACTGTATAAAGAGATCGGCATCCTTTCCGAAGGGCAGCTGGTCGAGACAGACCGCGCCGGACTGGTAGCGGGCTATGTAGGACAGACCGCGATCAAGACGCAGAAAAAAATCGAGGAAGCGATCGGCGGCATCCTGTTCATTGACGAAGCCTACACTCTCAATCAGGAGGGCGAGAACTTCGGACAGGAAGCTATCGATACCATCCTCAAGGCCATGGAGGACCGACGCGACGAGTTCGTCGTCATCGTTGCCGGATACACCGAGCTGATGAAGGCCTTCGTCGAGAGCAATCCGGGACTCAAGTCCAGATTCAACAAGTTCTTCGAGTTCCCTGACTATACGGTGGACGAGCTTCAGCAGATCTTTGAGCTGCAGTGCAACAAGTACCAGTACAAGCTGACCGAAGAAGCGGACGCCGCTGCCCGCAAGGAGATCATCAGGCTCGAGGCATGCAAGGGCGAGAACTTCGCGAACGCCAGAGAAGTGCGTAACCTGTTCGAAAAGATCATCACCAATCAGGCCGCCAGAGTCGCTGACCTCGAAGACGTTGACGAGGAGACACTGGTCACGATCACGATAGACGACCTTCAGGATCTCGACGAGCTCGAGAGGACCGAAGACGGCGGCAACAAGAAGCTTGAAGAGATCATAGAAGTCCTCGAGGACCTCAACGAGAAGAACGGCAAGGACGCCAAGGGTTCCGGCAAAGATCCGAAAAAGGACAAGGCTGACAGTCCGCGCAAAAAATACAGCGAATACATGAAGTCGCTGCATGACGAAAAGGGCTGTCTCAAGTAGAGCGGAGGCTTCATGCTGAACGCGCGCAATGAAAATATAAATATCGACGGACATGACTTCGATTACATCAGTTTCGGCTCGGGCCGGGACACGCTGATCATGCTTCCGGGAGTGGGGGACGGATTCAAGACCGCTAAGGGAGTTGCCGTCCCTTTCGCGATGATGTACAGAAAATTCGCCGAAAGTTTCAAAGTCTATGTCTTCAGCAGGCGGAACGGCATGCCTGAGGGTTTTACGACCGCTGATATGGCCGACGACCTCAGCGACATCATGGACGCGCTGGAGATAGGACGCGCGCATATATTCGGCGTTTCACAGGGAGGCATGATAGCCCAGCAGTTCGCGATAAGGCATCCGGATAAAGTGAAAAGCCTGGTACTCGCGGTCACAGCCGCGCGGCCGACCTCTGTGATGCGGGAATCGCTCAACTTGTGGCTGGACATGGCGGAGCGTGGCGACTACAAGGGCATAATGCTCGACACCGCGGATCGCTCATACACCGGTGCGTATCTGGAACGCGGAAGGATGATGAACAATCTGATCGCGCTCGCGAAGCCTAAGGATTACACGAGGTTCCGCAGAATGTGCGAGTCCTGCCTTAGCCATGACGTGTATGTCCTGCTCGGAAAGATCAAATGTCCGACCCTGATAATCGGGGCGGACCGCGACGCCGTGCTCGGACCGGAGGCTTCGATCGAACTTCACGAAGCGATAACGGGCAGCGAGCTGTACATGTACGAGGGTTACAGTCACGGAGTCTACGAGCAGGCCGGGGATTTCAATGACAGGGTGCTGCGCTGGCTGCAGTGGCAGATGCTGAAAGCTGACAGGGCTGCAGGGGCCTGAACAGGCACTCAGCCGTAAAGATGACCCGGCAACGGGGAAACATAAACAGAAACAGAATGAAAAAAAGCAATAAAGAATTTGTCAATATATACGGAAAGAACGTCTTTGTGACAGGCGCGTCGTCGGGCATCGGCAAGGCGTGCGCTCTCGCGTTCGCGAAAAACGGATGCGAGGTCAC
>SVDB01000054.1:0-5401 GCA_015058065.1 Clostridiales bacterium | reverse complement strand
GTCTTTGTGACAGGCGCGTCGTCGGGCATCGGCAAGGCGTGCGCTCTCGCGTTCGCGAAAAACGGATGCGAGGTCACGGGCGTTTCGCGCAATACCGAAGAGAAGACAGAGAACTTCCCGGGCGGCGGCAGTCTGACACTGCGCAGGCTCGACGTCACGGATGAGGCTGCTGTCAGAGAGTTCGTGGAAGGACTCGGCGGAGTCGATATCGCGGTCCTGTGCGCGGGCATGGGAGTCGCCGGACCGGCAGAGACCGCTCCTTCGGAAATGACCAGAAAGCAGATGGAGGTCAATTACTTCGGCACACTGAACGCGGCACAGCCTTGTCTGACGAGGATGCGCGCCAAAGGCAAGGGCCTGTTGATAGTGATCGGTTCGATCGCGGGCAGAGTGTCGATACCGATGCAGAGTCAGTATTCTGCCAGCAAGTACGCGTTGGAGGCGTTCACCGACGCGGTCCGCATGGAGATGAGACGTTACGGCGTCAGGGCATGCATCATCGAGCCGGGCGACACGAAGACAGGTTTTACGGCTGCCAGAGAGACTCAGGAAGCCAGCGGCGCGGCTGATTACGGCAGCGTGCTCAGAAAGAGCGTCGACAAGATGGCGGCGGACGAGCAGAACGGCAGGTCCCCGGACAGCGTCGCGAAGGTAGCGCTGGCGCTCGCGGGCAAAAAGGAGCCTCCGGCAAGAGTGCCTGTCGGTATCGACTACAAGGCGCTGATGGTGCTGCTGCGAGTGATGCCGGACCGCGCGAAAGAATTCATACTTGGGAAACTGTATCTGCCGGAGTGACCGTAACGGAACGCGGAAACCGGCAGAATATCCATAGAATATGAGAGAAAGGGAGGACAAATGTTTTACGTAAGCGAGATCAACCACGAAGCACCGAAGGAATTCGAAAACGAGACGCAGCGCCTGATCTACGAGGCGCTCGCGAAGCTTGACATACCGTTTGACAGGGTAACGAACGACTACATCGTTTCGATGGAGGACTGCGTCGAGGTCAACAAGGTGCTTGGCGCCAGCATCGTCAAGAATCTGTTCCTCTGCAACCGCCAGGAGACCGAGTTCTATCTCTACGTCACGCGCGACAACAAGAGATTCAAGACTAAGATATTCTCGAAAGCGCTGGGAGTTTCGAGGCTCTCGTTCGCTCCTGAAGAGGCGCTGACGGAATACCTCGGCGTAAAGATCGGAGCGGCCAATCCGTTCAGCCTTGTGTATGACAAGGACAGCAAGGTGCATCTGGTCATCGACGAGGAACTGATGGAATATGAGAAGATCGCGTGCAACGACGCGACCAACAACGCGCACATCAGCATAACGACAGGAGATCTGTTCGAGAAGTATCTGCCGTACACAGGTCACGAGCCGGTGATACTGCACGTAGACGAAGAAGAGGAGCAGGCGTAATAGGTGGCCGGACAATAAGCGTTACTGTGACCGGAACAGGATCGCGGTCTGAACGAAACCGAAACATGTCAAAAGTGTGTCAAATGTGTATTATTTGTGAAATGTTTCAAAATAGTATTGACACACTTTTTCAATTGGTCTATACTCCAACCATCAAAAGGCGCACACTCCGGATCATCTGAAGCTGTGCGCTCCGGATCGCAGGTAGTGCGTATTCAGAAGTCTTTGCAGGGGAGGCAGAAAAATGACATATGATTTCGATCCTGAAAAACTGGATGAACTGCTCGGGACCATCAAAGACGATGACAGCGTCACTATAAGCGGCAGGCATCTTCGCGAGCTGGCGGACTCCATCAGAAAGAAGGGCAAGGGCCGCAAGCCGATAGCGCTCGACGATGACCTGTTTGATACGGTCGTGAGACGCTGGCAGAGCGGAGAAATAACTGCGCGCGCGGCGATGCAGGAACTGGAACTTAAACCGAATACTTTTTACAGAAGAGTGAAAGAGAGGTATGAAGACATGGATAATCTCAGAAAAGAACTTAAACTGGCAGCAAAAGAAGAAAAGAATGAACTCAAGGAACTCAAGAAGCAGGTAAAGGCTGAGGCATGCGGGATCAAGGACGCGGCGAAGAGCATGGCCGAGGATTCGATGAGCGCCCATAAGATGGAGAGGGAGATCCACAAAGAGAAGATCGCGTCGAAGCTCGACCATAAGAAAGCGATCAAGGAACTCAGCAAGACAGTCGAATCTGAAGTGGAAGCGCTCAAGGCTCTCCAGAAGAGTGAAGAATAGAGCCCGATTGCAGGCATAAAAGCAATCGCTTAATAAAGGATATAGGGACCGGAAAGGACGGATCAAATGATCTACGTACTGATGATCATATGCGCGGCTCTTGCCGCGCTGTTCCTGCGCGCTGAAAGCCGGGAGCAATACGTAAAAGCCGTGGTACTAAAGGGCCTGGCGTCGCTCTGCTTCGTCGCGATCGGCGCGCTCTGCAGCCCGTGGACCCACGTCGCCACCATGATAGTCGCGGGACTCATCATCGGCAGCACCGCCGATGTCCTGCTGAATCTCAGAATGGTGTTCGAGAAGAAAGGGCAGATGATATTCCTGGTGGGGATACTGGTGTTCCTGACCGGACACATCATGTATCTGGCGGCTGTGTTACCGCTTTGCGCGCATAAACTGATCTGCGTCATCGTGGGGCTGGTGCTGACCGCGCTGCTGATGATGTGGATCTTCAAACGCATCACGGCAAAGCCGGCATTCAAGATCTTCGGTGTCGTGTACATCGGCGCGATCATGCTGCTCAACTGCGTGGCGATAGGCAACCTGATCTCAGATCCGTCATCGTTCAACGCTGTGTTCGCGGCCGGTGCGGTGCTGTTCCTGATCAGCGACATCGTCCTGATCCTCAACACTTTCGGCAGCGAGTTCAAACAAAGCCTGCGCAACACCAACATCAGCCTTTACTACATAGGTCAGCTGCTCATCGCGCTCAGCCTGCAGCTGCTGGCATAAAGCCCGTCCCCCGATGAGGTGGACCAAAAGACGACTATGATAAAAATCTGCATTTTCGACCTTGATGGCACGCTTGCGGCGACGCAGGAGTCCATCGCGAGACCCGTGAATATGACCCTCGCTCTCTACGGACTGCCTCCTCAGCCCGTAGAAGCTTTCAATTACTTTGCCGGCGACGGCATCAAGAACGCGCTGAAGAGAGCGCTCATAGCTTCGGGCGACACGGAGGCTTCGCACCTCGAGGAAGGTCTGCCGAAGTGCCGTGCCTGGATGCAGGAGGACCCATGCTACAAAGCGACGCCGTACGACCACATCGAATGGGCTCTCGACGAGCTGAAAAAGCGCGGCGTGAAGATCGCGGTCTTCTCGAACAAGCCGCACGAAAGTGCCGTGAGTGTGGTAGAGACCATCTTCGGAAAGGGCGTCTTCGATCACATCCAGGGTCAGACAGACCGCATCCCGATCAAACCTGATCCGACCGGCGTGTTCGAGATACTCGATAAGTTCGGCGCGAAAAAGGAGGAGTGCCTGTACTTCGGGGATACCAACACCGACATGCAGACCGGCAATAACGCCGGCGTCACGACAGTCGGAGTCACCTGGGGTTTCAGACCGAGAAGCGAACTCGAAGCCAACAACGCGGACATCATAATCGACAGCCCGGAAGAGATCCCGGGATTGATATAGAGCTGGCATCCGGTGCAGGGACAAACAGAATAATCAAGCAAAAAAGGCCGTGAGGCCTTTTTTCAGTCTGTTCGCATTGGACTCAAGCCACGCTTGAATCCTCGCCTTGAAAGTTCAATTGTTGCTCGCTACAATTAAAGTGAGGGATCGAGTACAATGACCATGTAAGGAATTGGTCATGAGCCTGCGGCCGCCACGGCAGATGCGGGGCGGCAGATGCGGGCAAAGCGTTAAAGGAGGCGCAGGATTGAGCATCGGAGAAAATATCAGAAGGTTGAGGGAAGAGAAGAATCTTACACAGGAGAAGCTGGCGGAGGATATCGGAGTCACATTCCAGGCGGTGTCGTCTTGGGAGAGAGACGAGTACATGCCGGATAAGGAAAATCTCAACAAACTGAGGGATGCCTTTGATACTTCGTTCGACGCCATACTGGATGAGTCGAGAAAGTACTTCAAAACAAAGAAGGCAATCTACGATTGGGAACACATGAGGTCTTTCGTGAAGACCACAGCCAGAGCCCTGAAAATGGAGAATGCTATCAAGGCAGTCGACTTCGCGGTCGAGAAGCACGAGGGCCAGAAAAGGAAGAAATCCGACATCCCATACATCTACCACCCGCTGAACCTCGCGTGCCACGCGCTGTCGATGGGGATCGCCGATGATGAGGTCATCGCTGCGTGTTTGCTTCACGACGTGGTCGAGGATTGCGGCGTCAAACTCGAAGAACTGCCGGTGACAGATGGGATCAGGGAGATCGTAAGGCTGGTGACTCGCGAGAAAACTGACGAAGCGCACCGTGAGGAAGTGCTAGACGCGTACTTCGGCGAGATGCTGCAGAACCCGAAGGCAGTCCTGATAAAATGTCTCGACAGATGCAACAACCTCACGACCATGTCGTGGGGACTCAGCAGGGACAGGATCTACAGGACGATCCTTGAGACGGAAAAGTACTTCCCGAAGCTGCTGGATGTGCTCAAGGGCACGCCTGAATACAACAACGCTGCATGGCTGCTCAAGTACCAGATGGAGAGCATGCTCGACATATACAAACGACTCATGTAACAGAAGGGGGTTGGGATGAGATACAGGAAGGACAGATACGGCAATGAGCTGTCACAGCTCGGTTTCGGGTGCATGCGCTTCACGAGCAAGGGTACGAAGATCGATCACGCTAAAGCCGAGCGCGAGGTACTGTACGCGATAGAAAGGGGCGTCAATTATTTCGACACCGCGTACGCGTATCCGGGCAGCGAGGAATGTCTCGGCAGGATACTCGCCGAAAACAACGCGCGCGACAAGGTCAACGTCGCGACCAAACTGCCGCAGTATCTGGTGAGGTCGATGAAGGCGATAGATAAGATCTTTAACGAAGAGCTCGCCCGCCTGCAGACAGACCACATCGACTACTACCTGATGCACATGTTCACAGACATCTCCGAATGGGAGCGTCTGAAATCACTGGGCATGGAGGAATGGATCACCGCGCGCAATGTCGGCATGCAGAAGAACCCCGGCTTCGCGAGCCAGTGCGTAGGCTGCGGCAAGTGAGAGACGCATTGCCCTCAGCACATACAGATCAGAGAGATGCTGAAAAAAGCCGACAAAGACCTCAGACCGCTGCCGTACAGGATAGCGCTGCCGATAGTCAGAAAGGTCATGTCGAGATAGGCAGAATGATGAATACCCTCGGTCGGCTGCGGTTGAATGCAGAGTTAACTGCATGCCAAAAACAGCGAATTACCGACAGACACCATAAATTTAGCTTTTAAGAG
>SVDB01000053.1:1805-9145 GCA_015058065.1 Clostridiales bacterium | reverse complement strand
CCTTCGCAACCGGCGCGGGTCCGCAGTTATAAGAAAAGGAGCAATAAACTATGGCAAAGTACGTTTATTCATTCAACGAAGGCTCGAAGGACATGAGAAACCTTCTGGGCGGCAAGGGAGCTAACCTTGCTGAGATGACCAACATCGGTCTTCCGGTACCGTTCGGTTTCACCATCACAACTGATGTGTGCAGAAAGTATACCGAAGACGGCGGAGTACTCGATCCTGCAGTCATCGACGAAGTATGGGAGCACCTTGCAGAGCTCGAAGAGGTCATGGGCAAGAAGTTCGGAGACAATGAGAATCCGCTGCTCGTGTCCGTAAGATCCGGAGCCCCTATCTCGATGCCGGGAATGATGGATACCATCCTCAACCTCGGACTCAATGATGTAGCCGTAGAAGGTCTCGCCAGAAAGACCGGAAACGACAGATTCGCTTACGACAGCTACCGCAGATTCATGCAGATGTTCGGCGATGTCGTAATGGAGATCAAGAAGTCCAACTTTGATGCTGTATTTGAAGGCCAGAAGAAGAAAGCCGGCGTTGAGTTCGATGTCGAACTGACAACAGAAGACCTCAAGGAAGTCATCAATGGCTACAAGGAAGTAGTAAGAAGAGAGCTCGGAAGAGAGTTCCCGCAGGAGCCGAAAGATCAGCTGCTCGAGGCTATCAAGGCCGTATTCAGATCGTGGAACAACGAAAGAGCGATCCTCTACAGAAAGATGTATGATATTCCTGATTCGCTCGGTACAGCCGTAAACGTTCAGTCCATGGTATTCGGTAACTCCGGAAACGATTCCGGTACGGGCGTTGCGTTCACACGTAACCCGGCGAACGGCGAGAACAAGCTCTTCGGAGAGTTCCTCGTAAACGCTCAGGGCGAAGACGTAGTAGCTGGTATCAGAACGCCGCAGCCTATCTCTGAGATGGCAGACGCGTTCCCAGAAGTATACGCTCAGTTCGAGAAGATCGCGAACACTCTTGAAAACCACTATAAGGACATGCAGGACATGGAGTTCACTGTTGAAGACAGAAAACTCTTCATGCTCCAGACACGTAACGGCAAGAGAACAGCTGCCGCTGCGGTAAAGGTTGCCGTAGACCTCGTAAAAGAGGGACTGATCGACAAAGACACTGCTGTAATGAGAGTAGAGCCTGATCAGATCAACCAGCTGCTGCACCCTGTATTCGATGCTGACGAACTCAAGAAGGCAACTCCTGTAACAAAGGGACTTCCTGCTTCGCCTGGCGCTGCAACAGGCCAGATCGTATTCTCCGCTGATGACGCCGCTGCGTTCGCTGCTGAAGGCAAGAAGGTCATCCTCGTAAGAGAAGAGACTTCGCCTGAAGACCTCGCCGGCATGGTCGCCGCTGAAGGCATCCTGACAGCCCGCGGCGGAATGACATCGCACGCTGCCGTAGTTGCCAGAGGAATGGGCAAGTGCTGCGTAGCAGGCTGCAAGGAGATCGTTGTTGACGAAGCCAACAAGACTCTCACAGTAGGCGGCAAGGTCTACAAAGAGGGAGACAGCATCTCGCTCAACGGTACTGACGGATGCGTATACACAGAGGCCATCAAGACACTGGCTCCTGAGCTCTCCGGAGACTTCGGCCAGATCATGGAGTGGGCTGATGAAGCAAGAACACTCAAGGTCAGAACAAACGCTGATAATCCTAGAGACGCCGCTCAGGCTGTAGCGTTCGGTGCCGAGGGTATCGGACTCTGCCGTACAGAGCACATGTTCTTCGAAGATGAGAGGATCCCTAAGTTCAGAAGAATGGTACTCGCTGACACAGTCGAAGAGAGAAAAGAAGCTCTCGCGGGCATCCTTCCTTATCAGAAGGAGGACTTCAAGGCGATCTACAAGGTAATGGGAGACAGACCTGTAACTATTAGACTGCTCGACCCGCCTCTGCACGAGTTCCTGCCTAAGACAGACGAGGATATCAAGCAGCTTTCAGAGGAATTCGGCATCCCTTACGAGAAGATCGTAAACAAGACTCTCGAACTCCACGAGTTCAACCCGATGCTGGGCCACAGAGGATGCAGACTTGCCATCACATATCCTGAGATCGCTGAAATGCAGACTGAGGCTATCATCGGCGCCGCTATCGAAGTACGTAAAGAGGAAGGCCTCGATATCGTACCTGAGATCATGGTACCGCTGGTAGGTCACGTAAACGAGCTCAAATTCGTCAAGAAGACCATCGTAGAAGTAGCTGACAGACTCATCGCTGAGTCCGGCGAAAAGATGAAGTACATGGTCGGAACGATGATCGAGATCCCTAGAGCTGCCCTGACTGCTGACGAGGTAGCTGAAGAGGCTGAATTCTTCTCGTTCGGAACCAACGACCTTACACAGATGGGATTCGGATTCTCCAGAGACGACACCGGCGCTATCATCAAGGAATACGTCGAAAAGGGCGTTCTCGAGAACGATCCGTTCCAGTCGCTCGACCAGAAGGGTATCGGCAAGCTCGTAAGGATCGCTGTTGAAGGCGGAAAGAAGACCAGACCGAACATCAAGCTCGGAATCTGCGGAGAGCACGGCGGAGATCCTGCATCCGTACACTTCTGCCACGAAGTCGGTCTCAACTATGTATCCTGCTCGCCGTTCAGAGTACCTATCGCTAGACTGGCAGCTGCGCAGGCGGCTATCGAAGAAAAGAGAAACGCGTAGTTATATAAACGTAAAGTAGACTTTACATATGCGAATCTGACAGGCGCGGACCGGTAATCAAAACCGGTTCCGCGTCTGTCTTTTTTATTTGCCGGGAAGGGGACCTATGAAAAAAATCAGAGTTATTTTCAAAAAAACAAAATGTCGCTTTGATTTTCTTGTAAATTTCAAGCAATCTGATATACTGAAAAAAATGGAAATACAAAGCAGTACAATATGAAACATTGTTTCTCATTGAGTACAATCATGGCTTGGTATATAATATAAATGTCATAAATTGCTTTGTATAAACTAACAAGGAGGCAATTGTAATGCAAGAATATCTGTTATCACATCTGTATTGGATCAGCCTTTTTGCTTCGATCTGTGCGCTGATCTTCGCTTACGCGCAGGCCAAGAAGGTACTGAACTCAGATGAGGGCACGGACAGGATGAAAGAGATCTCGCGCTTCGTACGTACAGGAGCCGCGGCTTTCCTTAAGCGTCAGTACCGTACGGTCATAATCTTCTTCATCTTCATGTTCGCTGTGCTCTGCGCCATGGCTGCTGCCCACAAGCTGACATGGTATGTACCGTTCGCGTTCATAACAGGAGGCTTCTTCTCGGGTCTTTCGGGTTACATCGGGATGAGCATCGCCACAAGAGCTAACGACCGTACAGCATGCGCCGCTCAGCAGAGCCTCAACAAGGGACTCAGAGTAGCGTTCTCAGCTGGTTCGGTAATGGGGTTCACAGTAGTAGGCCTCGGACTTCTCGATATCTCGCTGTGGTACGCGCTTCTTGACCTTGTATTCCATGAAACACTCGAGAACATCACAGCCGCGATGGTAACGTTCGGAATGGGAGCTTCCTCGATGGCGCTCTTCGCCCGTGTAGGCGGCGGTATCTTCACGAAAGCCGCTGACGTCGGCGCTGACCTCGTAGGTAAGGTAGAAGCGGGCATCCCTGAGGACGACCCTCGTAACCCTGCTGTTATCGCTGATAATGTCGGTGACAACGTAGGAGACGTTGCCGGAATGGGCGCTGACCTCTATGAATCTTATGTAGGATCCATGGTATCGACATGCGCTCTCGGAGCTATCGCGTTCTTCTCAAGCGGTCTCGGAGTAAAATCTGTAGCTCTGCCTCTTCTGATGGCAGCTGTCGGAGTAGTATTCTCCGTCATAGGATCATTCTTCGTACAGACTAAAGAAGGCGCGAGCCAGAGGAACCTGCTCGCGGCTCTCCGCCGTGGTACCAACTTCTCTGCTATCGCTACCGCAGTGTTCTCGTTCATCCTGGTATGGTGGCTCTTCGGCAAGGAGTTCTACGGACTCTACCTCGCCATCATCGCGGGACTCCTCGCAGGTGTACTCATCGGACTCTGCACGGAGTATTACACATCAGATACATATAAACCGACACAGAAGATCGCTGAATCTTCGCAGACGGGAACCGCTACACTCATCATAAGCGGTCTCGGAACAGGCATGATGTCAACGACTCTCCCGATCCTTATCGTAGGAGCCGCCATCATCATCGCTTACTACTGCTCGGGCCTTTGCCCTGTAGACGTCGCTCCTTCGAGCATCGGACTCTACGGCATCTCACTCGCTGCTGTAGGAATGCTGTCCACACTCGGTATCACGCTTGCTACTGACGCTTATGGCCCTGTTGCGGATAACGCCGGTGGTATCGCTGAGATGGCCGGACTTCCTCCTGAAGTACGTGAGAGAACAGACGCTCTCGACTCGCTCGGAAACACGACCGCCGCTACCGGAAAGGGCTTCGCCATCGGCTCCGCCGGAATGACAGCCCTGGCTCTTATCGCCAACTTCAAAGAGAAACTGCTCGTCTATATGCCGGACGGACAGGACCTGCAGCTCAACCTGCTCGATCCTAAGGTCCTTGTCGGACTCTTTATCGGAGCCTGCCTGCCGTTCCTGTTCTCATCACTCACGATGGGCGCTGTAAACAGAGCCGCCCAGAGCGTAGTACTTGAGGTAAGACGTCAGTTCAAGGAGATCCCGGGCCTCATGGAAGGAAACGCGACCGCGGATTACGCGCGCTGCGTAGACCTCTGCTCAAAGGCTTCTCTCAAAGAGATGATTCTGCCTGCGTGCGTAGGCATCGCTGCACCGATCGTGACCGGATTGATACTCGGCGGACTCGGAGTAGTCGGAATGCTCTGCGGAGCTACGGTATCCGGCTTCATCATGGCTATCTTCATGGCTAACTCGGGCGGCGCCTGGGACAACGCCAAGAAGTATATCGAGGCCGGACACTTCGGCGGAAAGGGCAGCGACAACCACAAGGCTGCTGTTGTCGGAGACACCATCGGCGATCCGTTCAAGGATACATCCGGACCTTCGATCAACATCCTGATCAAGCTGGTATCGATGGTATCCATCGTATTCGCCGGACTGATCGCGAGCGCTTCGCTCCTGTAGTGATCATTCCGCAGAGAAACACATAAAAATCACAGCACCCGCATTCACACCTGAAATATGTGCAATGTGGGTGCTGTTACGCTTTTGTGATATAATCCTTCTTGTAATAACTGAACCGGTGTGATTGTGCTATAATCAAGTCGTTTCTTTATAATTGCAATTATCAGGGAGACGATTCAAAAAAACATGGAAAACACTTTGGAAAGCAAAAAAAGCAAATTCAGCATGGGGATGATCCTCGTAGCCATAGGCATCGTCTACGGCGATATAGGAACATCTCCTATGTACGTCATGAAGTCCATCGTCGAGGGAAACGGCGGCATAGACAAGGTGGATCCCGAGTTCATAATAGGCTCGCTTTCGCTTGTTATCTGGACTATCACACTTCTGACGACGGTCAAGCATGTACTGATAGCTCTCAGGGCTGACAACCACGGCGAGGGCGGCATTTTCGCGCTCTACAGTCTTGTAAGGGACTGCGGCAAATGGCTCATAATCCCGACCATGATAGGCGGCTGCACCATGCTGGCTGACGGAGTCCTTACGCCGGCTGTCACTGTTACTACGGCTGTAGAAGGCCTTCGAAGCATAAACTTCATGGACAGACTCCTGGGAGAGGGGCAGTTCATCGTCATAGTAATCACACTCACGATCGTGAGCGCTCTCTTCATGATCCAGCGGAGCGGTACCAGTTCGATCGGAAAGATGTTCGGACCGGTCATGATGATCTGGTTCCTCTATCTTGGCGTAACAGGTGTCTGGCTCTCGCTCGGCGATTTGTCCATACTCCGCGCGCTCAACCCTCTGCTTGCCGTAAAGGTGCTCTTCAGCCCGGGGAACAAGGCCGGCCTGATGATCCTCGGAAGCGTCTTTCTCTGTACGACCGGAGCCGAGGCGCTGTATACGGATATGGGCCATGTCGGGAAAGAGAACATCATGCGCAGCTGGCCTTTCGTCAAGACCTGCCTGATACTCAACTACATGGGTCAGTGTGTCTGGATCATCGAGAACAGGAACGATCCGGCGCTCGCGGCCATACACGACCTGAACCCGTTCTACATGATGCTGCCGCCGGCGCTTCGTCCGGTAGCCATCATACTGAGCGCTCTGGCCGCCATCATCGCGAGCCAGGCGCTGATAAGCGGCAGTTATACACTTGTACATGAGGCAGCCAGCCTCGACCTTATGCCGCATCTGAACGTGAGATTCCCTTCGGATACACGCGGACAGATATACATTCCAATAGTCAATAACATCCTGTGGGTGCTCTGCGCGGCCGTCATACTGTATTTCAGGAGCGGCTCGCGCATGGAGAACGCGTACGGTCTCGCGATCACCATCAGCATGCTCATGATGACGATACTGTTCACAGTATATATAGGAGTCGTTCACAAGCGGATCCTGGGCGCGGGACTGTTCGCGGTCACGTTCTTCGCGCTCGAAGGGGTGTTCTTCGTGTCCAGCCTTGGCAAGTTCACGATCGGCGGTTATGTAGCGATCATAATCTCGCTCGTGATACTTCTCATAATGATCAGCTGGTACCGCGGAACGCAGATAGAGCGCATGCAGAGCGTCAAACTTCCTATGCGCGATTATCTGTCAAACATCAAGGGACTGCAGAACGATCCGGATATCCCTTATACAAGCAATAACCTGGTTTATATCGCAAAGGGTGATGATTTTGAGGTCATAGACCGCGATATCCTTTATTCGATACTCGACAGGGACCCTAAAAAGGCTGACGCGTACTGGTTCATCAGTGTCCATACGACCAACCAGCCTTACGATAAGGAATATGAGGTAGAAACATACGGGACCGACTATATTTTCCGTGTCAAACTTATACTCGGCTTCAAAGTAAAACAAAGCATCAACGTATACCTGAGGCAGATAGTCCAGGATCTTCTGAAGAGCGGCGAACTGCCTAAGCAGTTCAGGGAGCATTCGATCTACGGACCTTCAGAGGTGGGATCATTCAAGTTCTGCATGATCAGGAAGATGATGCCTGCCGAGGGAGATATAAGTTCCGCGGATAATTTCTTCATACATAACAAGTATTTCATCAGACGTCTCGCCGGTAACCCGATAAAATGGTTCGGTCTTGAGACATCACGCGTTCTGGTAGAGTATGTGCCGCTTTTCCTTCCTAGAAAAGCAGAAGAAGAGAGACTGGAGAGGATCAGATAATGAGATCGTTTAGATTCGGTAAATTACAGGATGGCAGAGCTGC
>SVDB01000053.1:0-1705 GCA_015058065.1 Clostridiales bacterium | reverse complement strand
GTCGGTCAGGATCTCATACCGGCCGGCGACCCGCAGCCTGTAGATGGAACGCCTTTCGATTTCCGGAGCAAAAAGACGCTTGGCCGTGATATCGATGCAAGCGACATCCAGCTGGTATACGGAGGCGGATACGATCACGATTTTGTCCTGGACGGAGGAGAAAATGAATCCGGGAGCCGCTGCCTCAAAAGGGCGGCAGCGATGTATTCCGCTGACAGCGGGATCAGGATGGACGTCATGACGGACATGCCTGAAATGCAGCTATATACTGCCAACGGACTAAGTGACAGCGGTAAGGATGATGTGATCTACGGAAGACGCAGCGGAGTCTGCTTCGAGACGCAGTTCAGACCTGACGCGGTGAACAGCATCGATCCGGCCGTACGCGAGTCATGTATACTGAAAGCAGGGGAAGAGTTCAGATCAGTTACGATATTCAGATTCAGCAATCCGTGAACTCTGAATATGGAAAACACGGGCATGAGAGTCCGATGATACAGAGGTACGGGGACCTTACAGAGGAACAGAAACGTTATCACGACAGGGCATGGGAGCTTCTCGACGAGATATCGAGACAGCTCAGAAAGTAACAGATGAAAAAGATGAAAGAAGCAGCTAAGAAAGAGATCACAGAACTCAGAAAACTGATGAAAGCCGTGGGAACAGACGCGTTTTACGTACCTTCGGGCGACTTCCACGGTTCTGAATATGTTAACGCGTTCTTCAGGACGCGCGCGTTCCTGAGCGGATTCACCGGATCCGCGGGAGATCTGCTCGTTACTGAAGACGGAGCGTGGCTGTGGACCGATGGCAGGTATTTCCTGCAGGCAGGCAAGCAGCTTGAAGGCAGCGGCATCGAACTCATGAAGATGGGTGAGGATGGCGTTCCGACCATCGAAGAGTTCCTGAAGGACTCAGCAGCGAAGCACAACGCAGATCATCCTGACAGTAACTATGTGATCGGATTTGACGGCAGAGTAGTGACGACCGCGTTCGCGAAAACACTCAAGGCCAAACTCGATGAAGAAGGGGTCCGGACTGAATTCAGTATCGGCAATGACCTCGGCGGCATGGTCTGGGCGGACAGACCGGCGATCAAGCCAAGCAGGGCATGGGAACTCCCGCTCAGCTCAGCCGGTATGGATACCGCTGAAAAGATAAATGCTGTCAGGGCAGAGATGGAAAAAGCCGGGGCAGACCATCTTCTCATATCAGATCTTATGGAATCAGCCTGGCTGCTCAATATGCGCGCGGACGACGTCCTGTACACTCCTGTGTTCTTCTCCTTCATTCTGCTGACAAAGGACAGTATCAGACTCTATGTCATGGACGGCACTCTTCCTGAAGGACTTCCGGAAAGGCTCTCAGACGTTGAGATGAAGCCTTACGATGACATATACAAAGATATCGCGGTCATTCCTGCGGGAAGCAGGCTCTGGCTCGATCCGGGCAAGTGCAACTTTGCTCTCTACGGAAGCATCCCTGAGGGTGTTGAGACGCATGAAGAACTGACTCCGGTCGCTCTCATGAAAATGATCAAGAACGGGACCGAGATCGCCGGAATGAAGCACGCGCATGTGCTGGACGGTGTCGCTGTCACGAAGATGATAAAGTGGCTCAAAGAGACATCGGGAACTGAAAAGAAGACCGAACTCAGCGTCGCGGAGAAACTGAAAGGATTCAGGCTCAGCTGTGACGACTGTTT
>SVDB01000008.1 GCA_015058065.1 Clostridiales bacterium | reverse complement strand
TGGGCTTTTTTCTTCTTCTTTGAAAGCATGATGGCCGCCAGTCCCGCTGTGCCAAGTACCGCGAGCCCGATCAATGCCAGTATCGGGCCTATCTTCCCTCCGCCTCCGGAAGTTCCTCCGCCGAGATCAAGAACCACTGAATTGCTTTCGCTCTGCGTCATGAATACCGTAGCGGTCGAATATTCCTTCCCTTCCGGTATCACAAAGCCATACTCTATGCGCGATCCGTAGCCTTCCGTATCTTCGGTGCCGTTGATTGAGATGTTTGTAGCCTTTACCTCATCCGGCCCCTCTCCGAGTTTCACATTGATGAGAAGGGTGATAGTGCCGTTCGATATGCTTACCGGAACACCGCTTGCCCCTTTCAGCAGCAATGTAACGGTCCCTTCGCTTCCGTTTATCGCGGCTGATTCAAACTTCAGCGTGTATTCGCCGAGCGTGAACTCTTCACCCTGTTTCACTCCTCCGCCGGAGCCTCCTCCGCATCCGGGGAGCGCGGCTGCCATGACCGCTATCACGAGCAGCGCGAACAGTTTTCTGATCCTCTTCATTTTTCGATCCCCCTATCTGATACCCTGCAATAAAGTGCTAAGTTATTCAATCTTCCAGCATGAGCCGGATTATCTCTTCATCAGTCTCCTTCATGCCGAATCTGGCGAGCCTTCCGACAGTCGCGATCGTGCTTTCCACTCCGTTCTTTACGAGTCCGTCTCCGCCGAAGAACTGGTTCCCCTTGTTGTACATCGATAAGCCCATAAGACCGCCTTCAACGGCCATAGCGATCTTGGCCGCGCAGCTCGCCTTTGCCCCGTCGCAGACGATCCCGGAATTGACAGCCAGCGCGTTGACCACGGTGTGCGCGACCCCGTCTACACCTTTGTCCTGCAGATAGGCTATGCCCGCGCCTGCTCCGCAGCCCGCGCTGACTGCTCCGCAGTAAGCGGAGAGCCTTCCGATTCCGGTCTTCAGATGCGTAGTAACGAGATTGGAGACACACAGCGCCCGAAGCAGTTCCTCATGCGATTTATTGCGCGCCCTGGCGTAAACGATCACCGGAACGCTGGTCGTGATGCCCTGATTGCCGCTTCCGGAATTGATCACGACCGGAAGTTCGCAGCCATTCATCCTGGCGTCACTCGCGGCGGCGGCATATGACCTCATCACGTACTTGAGGTCGTACTCATGACCTAGCATTAGCGTGCTTCCTATATTCGCGCCGTAGTTGCCGGCAAGGCCCTCTTCGGCGATAGCCATGTTATACGAGATCTGCCTTTCAAGTATCCCGCTGACTTCCGCGACATCTATCGCGTCAGCGAATTCGACTATTCCTTCGATGGTCAGGCAGCTCCTGTCGGTAAGCCCGTCCTCTGAGGGTTCATCTACGGCTTTCTCAAGCAGTATCTCGTCATTACACCGCTCAAGCACGATGTTCGTATGATAATCCACTATCCTGACGAATGACGAGTCAGCGCCCGCGGCCGCGGTAACGGCTATGTCGAAGATATGTCCGTTGTTTACGTGCCTGACTTCGATGTCCGCGGAGCCAAGAAAAGAATTGATATCCTCTATCTGTTCAGACGTAACGTTTGAGATGACCTCGAGTTCGGCTTCCGCGTCCCCCGCGACAGCGCCCGCCGCCGCGGCGGCCTGTATGCCTCTGAGACCTCCGGTATGCGGCACCACGACGCTCTTGACGTTCTTGATTATGTTGCCGCTTACTTCAACGATCAGTTTTTCCGGACGTTTTCCGAGAATAAAAGAAGCTTTTGCCGCGGCATAAGCGATCGCGATGGGTTCTGTGCAGCCCATCGCAGGCAAAAGCTCTTCTTCGAGGATACGGATATACGCCATGTAACGGCTGTCAGTTCTGTCCATATTCATTTCCCCTTCTTTTTGTGCTCCTCGCGCCATTTTTTGATGGCCTCGTAGCGCTCCCGGAAGCGCGGCTCAAAGCCCTGATCTCCCGGGTGATAGTATTCCCTGCCGCGCAGATTGTCAGGCAGGCACTCCATGTCGGCTATCTTGTCTTCGGTATCATGCGCGTAGACATAGCCCTTTCCGTAATCGAGTTCCTTCATAAGTTTGGTAGGAGCGTTGCGGATCTGCAGAGGCACGGGCTCGGCTATGTGCTCGTTGGCGTCGCGCGCCGCCTGCATGTAGGCGACATCCATGGCGTTGGACTTAGGCGCGAGCGCGTTGTAGATGACGGCCTCGGTGAGGTGCACGCTGCATTCCGGCATTCCGATCAGATGGCAGGCCTGGAATGCCGCGACCGAGAGCTCAAGAGCTCTCGGGTCGGCGAGGCCGACATCCTCCGCCGCGAAGCGAGTCACACGGCGCGCTATGTACATCGGGTCCTCGCCCGATTCGAGCATGCGCGCGAGCCAGTAGACTGCCGCGTCCGCGTCGGAATTCCTCATCGATTTGTGCAGAGCGGAGATGAGGTTGTAGTGTTCTTCACCCTGCTTGTCGTACAGCAGCGACTTCCTTGAAGTGCACTGCTCGAAGTCCTCTGTCGTGACCGTTATGACCTCGTGCCCGTCTTTCGGGTCTCTTGAATGATCGGCGTTGAGCACCATCATCTCGAGTGTCGAAAGCGCCGTTCTGGCGTCACCGTTCGCGAACGAAGCGAGCGCGTTGATGACGTCGTCAGTTATCCTGAGGTCCTGATCACCGAATCCCCTCGGGTCATTTATCGCGTTCCTGATAAGCTGGGCGATGTCTTCAGGGCTCAGCTGATGCAGCACGAAGACCTTACACCTTGACAGCAAAGCTCCGTTGACCTCGAAAGAAGGATTCTCAGTCGTCGCTCCGATCAGGATGATGCTGCCCTTCTCTACGAACGGAAGAAACGCGTCCTGCTGAGCCTTGTTGAATCTGTGTATCTCATCCACGAAAACGATGGTGCGCGCGCCAATGGCGGTCATTTTGTCCGCCTGCTGCATCACCGTCTTGATATCCTTTATGCCGCTTGTGACCGCGCTGAATGTGATGAACTGCGCGTCCGTTTTGGCAGCGATTATCTGCGCCAGAGTAGTCTTGCCCACGCCCGGAGGGCCCCAGAATATCATCGACGACACGCTGTCGCGCTCTATAAGATTGCGCAGTACCTTTCCCTCGCCCACGAGATGCTGCTGGCCCACGAACTCATCGAAGTTCCTCGGTCTCATCCTCGCTGCGAGCGGCTGGTTATCGTTTTTCGCGCTGTCAAAAATACTGATCTGACTCATCTGCGATCTCTTCTCCGCTTTTATATATCTCTTGCCAGCCTGAACACCTCGTAGCCGTCAGTGCTGACCGTTTCTTCTATCTCTTTGAATCCCTGTTCCTCCCAGAACTTGCGGGCTTCCGAATTCTCTTTTATGACTGCGAGCGACAGATAGTCATAGCCCGCTGCCTTCAGCGCCGCGCGCACGTCGGCGAAGATGCCGGATCCTATGCCCCTGCCCTGCATCTCACCATTCACCATCAGCCAGCCGATGAACGCGTCATCACTCTCAGGATATTCGGTGATGAGGTCAAGTACCGCCACAAGAAGATCGTCTTCGTTATAGAATCCGACGAAGTGCTTGCAGACCGGCGAAACTCCTTTCGGCACCTCGGAAATGATATCCGTGAGACTCTCTCTCGTCGGGATCCTTCCAAGATATCTGTAATATCTCATGTTGGACTTCGCCAGTCTGTACACAGGCGAGATATCCGCCTCGGTTATCTTTCTGACAGTGTACTGCGTCGACAGCGTCCCTATGTCAAGGCCGTCGCTTTCTCCGGCCGCCTCCGCGCTGCTTCTGGCCGCCTCGTTGTCGATCGCCTGCCTGAACTGTGTCTCATACAGTTCTTTATAGGTGCCGCCCAGCTCAAGGAGCTCGTCATGAGTTCCCTGCTCAGCGATCACACCGCCCTTCACGACGAGTATCCTGTCGGCCTTCAGTATGGTAGAGAGCCTGTGCGCGATCACGATGCTGGTGCGTCCCACCATCATCTGCTCGAGAGCGTCCTGTATCGAGTTCTCCGAAATGGAGTCGAGCGCCGAAGTCGCCTCGTCCAGTATGAGGATCTTCGGGTCTTTGAGTATGACTCTGGCGAGAGACAGTCTCTGCTTCTCGCCTCCCGACAGTTTCAGCCCGCGGTTTCCGACCTGCGTGTCGTAACCGTCCGGCTGATTGACTATGAAGTCGTGTATATTCGCGATGCGGCAGGCCTCTTCTATCTCTTCCATCGTCGCGTCGTTTTTCGCGTATCTCAGATTCTCAAGTATTGTACCGTTGAAGAGATAGGATTCCTGCGTCACAACACCTATCTGTTCCCTCAGATATGTAAGGTCAAAGTCGCGCACGTCCATGCCCGCTATCTTTACGGAGCCTCCGCACACATCGTAAAGGCGCGGAATGAGGTTGACCACCGTCGACTTGCCGGAGCCCGATGGTCCGACGATCGCGTACATGCTACCTCCGGGCACTTCAAAGTCCACGTCAGTGAGGATAGGATTCTCAGGGTCGTAGCTGAACGCGACATGCTCGTAGGTGATCGGCTTGTTGTCGACGTCAGGCTTCTGCCCGTTCTCCGGTGATGTTATGGTATTCTCCCTGTCGAAGTAGTCGAAGATGCGGGTGAAGAGCGCCAGCGACCGCGTGAAGTCCACCGATATGTTCATCAGCTGCTCGATCGGCCTGTACAGCCTGTTGACAAGCGCCACGGTAGCGGTTATGACACCGACGGTCAGCGTTGTGTCTATCTGCCTGATGATGAAGTATCCGCCGGCGAAGTAGATCAGCAGCGGTCCGAGCTGCGTGAACATCCCCATGACAACGCGGAAGAGCTGGCCGGATCTCTGCTCCTTCAGATTGAGATCGGTGACCTCTTTGTTCACCTTTACGAAATCGTCATACTCCTGCTTTTCGCGCGTGAATATCTTGACCAGCATCGAGCCGCTGACAGACAGCGTCTCGTCTATCTTCTGGTTGAGCTCGTCGCTCTTGGCCTGGCTCTGCGTAAGGTATTTCCAGCGCGTGCGGCCTGCCGTCCTTGTCGGCAGCACCAGCAGCGGGATGACTGCGATGCCCACCAGAGCCAGCGGCACGCTCATGCTGAAGAGCGCCACCAGAGTCGTGATGACCGTCGCGACATTGCTGACGATATTGGACAGCGTGCCGCTGATGACCGAACTCACGCCGCTTATGTCCGTGTTCATGCGCGTGATGATGTCGCCCTGCTTCTCAGTGGTAAAGAACGAGTGCGGCATGTACTGCAGATGTTTGTACATCTGGTTGCGCATGTCGAAGATGATGCGCTGCGAGATCCACGCGTTGATGTAGTTTTCGAGAACGCCGACCAGCTGGCTCACGGTCAGAGCCGCGAAAGCCATGAGCAGGAGCTTTATCAGGAGCTCCATGTTCTTGCCCACGAGGGCCTCGTCGACTATGCGACCGGTGATGATAGACGGGAATAAACCGACGGTCGCCGACAGCAGTATCGCTATGAACACGAAGATGAACTGCAGCCAGTATGGTTTGAGATAGCTCAGTATCCTGGCAATCAGTTCCTTCGTCACCTTAGGCATATTCTGTTTTTCTTCCTCCGTGAGGAAGTGCATCGGCCCCATGCGGCCGCCCGGTCCTGCCATTTTCTACCCTTTCTCTCAGCACGTTTCAGGTTTTCTGAAGCGCTTTTGTCACGCCCTATGGTCCCAGCACGCCGTCAGGCTTGCTTCCTTCATAGTAGAGCTGGTCTGTATAGACATCAACGAACTCATCCGTCGGAATGCCGTAGTCCAGATACGCGTTCTTGAAAACGGTCTCTCTCGTTCCGTCAGGCTTTATCGTTATTATCGTAGCGCCTCTCTGCAGACCTGAGTAATTAATGTCCGTATACGCCAGATTGTCGATCGAATAACCGTAGATCAGGTCGACACCCTTGTAATTGACCCACGCGTTGTTCACATGGTCGTGTCCGCAGTAGCAGGCTTCAAGCACGTTCATACCGTCAGGTCCGAGCGTTTCGAAGAATCTGTCGATCTCGGCCAGAGGAACGTCGGTTTTTGTTATGCCTCCATGCCATATGCGGCTTCCAGTGGTCTCATCGATAAGCTCATCCCATACGCCCGATATGTATTTGGTATCTTCGGTATCCTTGAAACCGTTCGCTTCAAGTTCTTCATAAGCGACCCTGAACTCGCTGGTCGGGATGTGGAAGAAAGCGACCGTCTCAGGATCGCCCAGAGCTTTCAGTGATACTGCAGCCCAGTCAACAGTGTCATCCCTTATGATGTCATAGTTCCAGTCAAGAACAGCCTGAAGGGAGTTGTCCACATAAGCGTTGCTGTCGACAAGCAGGATAGCCTTGGTGATATCGCCTTTTGTGTTCTTCACTACGATGATCTGGTTCGTCACCGATGGCAGATCCCCGCCATCCGTATAGTTCTGGTCGAAGATGCAGTACTCGAACTTGTCGTCCATGTACAGCTCACCCAGCGTCTGCCTGTCGGTATAACCGAACACTTCCGTATCATGGTTGCCGAACACAGTCGTGAAGTACACTCCCTCGTGGTTGAAGATGGTGATGACATCCTTCGCCGCCATGTAGTTATTGAGCGTACCGCCGCCGTTATATACCGGTCCCGGGACAGCAAACGTATTGTCGCCGTCCAGGATGACAAGATCAGGCTTCTCCTTCTGAAGCATCGTGATCACTTCATATACCGTCTTGCGGTCCTTCTCATAGCTCCAGAAGCCTCCGCCAAGATGCATGTCCGTAAGCATCATGATCTTGAGGTCCCTGTCAGTCGTGAAAGTATAATATCCTGTCTCCGGATCTATCTCAGGCACCATCCTGTCCGTATCGCTGTAGTCTACAGGTTCGAAGCTGCTGATATAATGCCTCAGATGGAGCGACACACCGTAGTTCACCGCGAGAGCAAGACCCGCTAAGATCAACGCGACGGCTACGATCCACACAGGTATCTTCCACCATAGCCCGCGTTTTTTCTTCTTTTCTTTTTTCTCCTTCTTGTTATCAGGAGCCATGTGCTTTTCAGTTCTTTTCTCTCTGCTCATCACGGTGTCCTTTCTCTGTCAGTACCACTGTCCCTCATCCCCGCGCGGACACGCGTCCGGACCTGAATTTACAGCTCGACCGGTACCGGCTTTTTGATAGGCTCGTTCATCACTTCAGGATGCTCGAGCATGTATTTGGCGATGCGGAGCGACTTCGCGTAATAGAAGCCATCCGCGAGTCTCTCGTCGATAGTGAATGTGCAGTTGATGACGTCTCTAGGCTGCCATGTGCCGTCTTCCATCAGCTTCTGTTCCTTATGGAGCACGCCAATGGTGATCATCACCGAGCAGGTCCCGTAGTTGCTCAGGTGGTGGTAGCACGAATCCGATCTTATGGATCCGAGATTCGAGAGAAGCACGGATGAGTAGTTCGGATCGCCCGCTGTGAGGGACTTAGGCATGACGCCGTGATACTCGAGGATCTTCAGAGTACCGAAGAACGCTTCAAGGAACGGTCTCGGAAGACTGCCGACAAAATTCATCAGCTTGTCGAGATCGTTCGATTTCTCTTTGCGCACCTTTGTGACGTCGCCGATGATGAGTTTCGATATCGAGTCGAAGTTCATTTCAGGATCGACCTTGAGGAACATAAGCGTCTCATCTGCTTCGTCCTCGAATTTCTGCTTTACTACGAAAGAAAGTGTGATATCAGGTCTCTCGTAATAAGTCCTTCCCGAAATGAAGTAGTTCAGTTTAGGTCTGTGATAGATCGTCCTCGCGATCGCCGTGCAGATGGCGTGGAAGATCTTGAGGTTGGTGCCCTCTTTCTCGTTCCTCTCGGCCATGTACTTTACCAGATCGGTCACATCGAACTGCTCTGTCATGGACACTTCAGCTTCGGTCCTTTTCGGCATGATGTACGGCAGTATGTTATGATATCCGTCCGGCCATCTGACTCTCTTTCCGTCTCTTCTCTTGTTTCTCATAATGATTCCTTTCGCGTTGTATATGTATATATTGAGTTTTCTTTATCTTATCTCAAGCTGCTTCAGCTTTTTCTCGCTGTACTCTTCTATCTGCTTCCAGAGTCTGTGCAGCTGCTTTTTGTGCGCGCAGAGTTTCTCGGTGCAGTTTCTGCATTTGAGGTATGAGTTCGTGTTTTCGGAGAACCTCTCCGGATGCCTGTAGAACGTGATCTCCCACCTCACCAGCAGGGCGATCGACAAAGCCAGAAGGCTCCATGTGTACGTCTTCTCAACAAAGAAGAGCGGCGTGAACATCATGGCAAAGTCCCAGTTGTATATACGGCAGGCGCTGCAGCATTTGTTCTTCAGGAACCACGACTGGAACGGGCAGAAGAACATTATGCAAATCATGTCGCACACCGAATACGCCCCGCAGAGCAATATCATCACGCCGTCGTCGATCACTCCCAGCATGTGCAGCGCTCCGAAGATACCGTTGAACACTATCCAGATGAGAGCGACAAGCATCGTGGCGTTGTTGTCCGGGATGATGACCTCCGTCTTTCCGGACTTGATGTAATTGCGCGCGAACTGCTTCTGACAGCCCGGGCTTTCGATCTTTGACGGGAAGAATCGGAATATCATCTCGATGACATAGACCGTCCATACCACGTAGATTATGGCCGGCATCTTCTCGAGCCCTATTATGAAAGGCTCCCTGTAGATGAATCTGTATCTGATATACGCGTATATCAGAAGCAGGAACAGCACCGATCTGTAGATCAGCCTTACGTAATGCCATACTCCTACCGGAGTGAGTTTTTTTCTCTTTTCAGTCCCCATTTCCGCACCGTATCCACTTTTCAGAAAAGCCGTTCCGTTGTCCCCCGGATCAGCGGCCGCCCTTCTCGCGCAGTAATTTTTTGAGTTCCTCAGGCGTTATCTGTTCGAATATTGGCACACTTCCGGCGCTGACGGCTCCGCGGTATTCGTCGGCGGACTCCAGCGTCCATGACGTCTCCGGAAGTCCCTTCCTGTCTACCAGATGTCTCAGCACGAAATTGTCCCTGTCACAGTATTTATAAGAAATGAAATCCGGCTTCGCGATGATGTTCATCATCAGGTTTGACAGCATCACTACCTGATAATATGGAAGGCCTTCTCTGCTGCGGTAGAAATTCTGCGCCAGCTGGCCTCTGATGACTTCAGGCCTCAGTCTGCGGTACGCGATCAGCACGCGCGGGTCGAAACTCTGCACCGCATACTCACCTTTGTAACTGTCGAGTCTTTTCGCGGCCGCTTCTGCCAGAGCCCTGTAGTTGCCCCCGACTGACTTGAGTTCTATGAGCAGCGCCAGTCCTGTATCCTCGTAGAGCTCAAGTACCTCGTCAAGTGTCGGTATGAGCTCGTCAGTGCCCTCCAGACGCAATTTTCTGAGGTTGGTGAGGTCATATGCCTCTATGCTCCCTTTAACGCCTGTTTCGCGCTCCAGGTCGTCGTCATGGAATACCACCAGCGTACCGTCGGCGATGAGATGTACGTCTATCTCAGATGCAAGCCCATACTCGATCGCGCGCCTGAACGCAGCCATCGAGTTCTCGGGAATTCCCGGCTTGTCATGGTATCCCCTGTGGGCATAGCGTTCAGCCAGATTCACTTTTCTGTTTGTTTTCTTCATCGATCCCTGTCGATCCTTATTCTTCCATTTCTTCGTACGCTTCGAGGCCCTTCTTTACCTCAGGAGCGGCATCGCCGTGCTTCACCTGCGTCATGGTCACGAAGCTGAGCAGCACGAACAGCGACGCGTACGGGAAGAGCACCTTGTAACTGATCGATCTCATCAGAGTACCGGCGAGTATAGGCGTCACCACCTGCGCCGCCATCGACGCAGTGTAGTAGTAGCCCGTGAATTTACCGATGTCAGAGCCCTTGCACATCTCAACGACCATCGGCAGCGAATTCACGTTGATCGCTGCCCAGGCAAAGCCGACGAGAGCGAATACGATGAACATTATCACATTGATGCTGCTGAACGCCGTAGTCAGGAAAAATCCGGCGAGGAAGCAGGATGCCAGGAGTATTACTCCGATCATTATGGTCTTTTTGCGGCCTATCTTATGAGCAATGCTTCCGATAGGGATATACGAGATGATCGCTCCTCCTGTCGCTATCAGAAGGCATGTAGAGGCGCCTCCGAGGCCCTGTCCCATCACCTTGTCGACATATGTGGTGAACCATGTGGTTATACCGTTATATCCGATGAACCAGAGCGCTATGGACGCCAGCAGGAAGCCGAGGCTCCTCTTTACGCTGGCAGGAAGCACTTCATTACCGCTCCCGTCGTCCTGCGCGAGATTCCATTCAGGATGCTCTGCTTCGAGCGCGCGGTTTTCAGCGACCAGTTCAGGCTCGTTGATGGTAAGTTTCAGCAAAACGATGGCGACCAGCATTATGAGCGACACCACTATGAAGAGCGGCTGATAGTTCACATGAGCCAGTCCCAGCACCTTTGAATTAGGGTACATGACGGCCGCTACAGCGAGATATATGATGCCGCCAACAGCGCCCATCAGGTTGATGATTGCATTCGCGCGGGAACGCAGAGGCTTAGGCGTGATATCAGGCATCAGCGCGACCGCCGGTGATCTGTATGTGCCCATAGCGATCAGCAGCAGGCCCAGCAGTATGACAAAAGCCGCCAGCTTGCCCGCGCTCGCCGCAGCGTAATATGAATTATCCAGCAGCGGAAGAATGTTCAGCAGAATGACCGCGGCGAATGTTCCTCCAAGGATGTAAGGAGTCCTCTTGCCAAGCTTTGTATCCGTCCTGTCTGACAGCGTCCCGAAGAGCGGCAGCAGGAAAAGCGCGAGCACGTTGTCAGCGGCCATGATGGCTCCCGAGAACGTCTCGTTCATATGGAATGTCTTTGTAAGGATCAGAGGGACCACGCTGTCGTACATCTGCCAGAACGCGCAGATCGACAGAAACGCGAGTCCAACCAGCACGGTCCTCTTGTTGTTCAGTTTCATAGCAGGATGATCTCCTTTGACATGTACTGTGTATGTTGATTATCGCAACTAAAGCGCGGTTGTGTTCCGCAGCCTACAGATAGCCCAGTTTTTTCAGGACAGCCGGAAGTTCGTCGAAGCGGCTGATCGTTCCTTCGGCGTCTTCGATCTCTCCGAAGCCGTACGCGGCGTGTATGCACGGTATCCCCGCCTCGTGGGCAGCATCCGCGTCTGTCTGTATATCGCCGACATATATCGCCTTACCTTCGTTGTTGCGGTCCATGACGAGCCTTATATTGCCCGCCTTGAGCAGCTTTGTGCGGCCCCATTCCTCGTAATCGACGAAATACTTCCACATGTCCATCGAGTCGAGAAAAGCCTTCACGTATCCTTCCTGACAGTTGCTGACTACGCTCATGGTGACGCCCTTGTCCTGCAGCTTTTTGAGAGTCTCTTCTACACCCTCATAAAGTGTCGCGCCGCGCTCCGTGATGTACCCGTTCTCGAATACCTCACACTTGCGCGCCAGGGCATAGCGCTCTTCTTCGGGCAGATACGCGAACAGATCGTCGGCTATTTCATCCATGGTCTTACCCATGTTGCGCATTATATCCGCCGGCGTCAGACCCGCGTCCTTTCCTGTCTCGCGCTTCAGTATTATGTTCCATGATTCCGCTACAGGGACCGTTGAATCCCAGAGCGTACCGTCCAGATCGAATATGACCATATGATCCTCCAATTATAGTTAGTATACCATATCGGCACTGTCCAACGGGATGTTTCTGAAGCGGCGGAAAGTTCTTTTCATTATTTGCCGGTGCTTGACAATCGGCTTGTATTATTGATTTAATCTATAACAGACTGCGCGAAAAGAGAGTATATTTTCTGTGTAACGTTTTGCGGTCAGACCGCGAACATGCCAGAATTTCAAATACTAACGCGGAGGTAATAAAAATGAGAATCGATGCAGGCGGCAAGCAGTGCCCTATCCCTGTGATCATGGCAAAAAAAGAGCTCGAAGCAGGCGAGCAGGATGTAGAGATCATCGTTGACGGCCCTACTCAGGTAGGCAATCTCGAGAGACTCGGTGACGCGCTCGGAAGACCGGCTACAAGCGAAGCATTCGGCGACAAGTTCCTTGTGAAGTTCGCAAACGGCGAGACCATCAAAGGCGCAAGCGTAGCCGAGGCAGACACATACGCGGTGTTCTTCAACACGAACGCCATCGGTACCAACAACAGCGAACTCGGCGGCAACCTCGCCAAGATGGCTATCTTCACACTCAGTGAGTCCGAAAGGATCCCTGCATACGTACTCTTCATGAACGAAGGCGTCAAACTGGTAACAGGAGTTGAGCCTCAGATCGTCGAGAACCTCAACACTCTCATCGAAAAAGGCACAAAAGTGCTTGTATGCGGAACATGCCTCAACTACTACGGCCTCAAGGACGAGCTGAAGGTAGGAACAGTCAGCAACATGTATGACATCCTTGGCGCTATGCAGGAAGTCAGCAAGGTCATCAAACTGTAATCAACCGGAAAAACTGTAAATGGACGAATATTATCTTCTCACTTTTGAATCCACACACGCGGCCATCTCAACTGAAAAGCTGCTGAAGCCGGCCGAAGTTACCATCATGCCCGTACCGAGGTTCATCTCGGCGAGCTGCGGTATTTCGGTGCGCATCCATCCGGACAGGAAAGACCGCGCAGAAGAAATATTCCGTGAGAACAGTACGCTCAGCGCTGACGACTACGCGTATTACCACATAATACGCGGCGGCACAGTCGATGAGACTGTCTGTGACAGGCTCGAAGCCATCAAATAGCAGAACTTAAAAGCGGTCCCTTTCCGGGACCGCTTTTAGTTTATATGATCAATTATCTATACAGGTTAGTGTAGTAAAAGAAACGGGAGACAGCTGAAATGCTGTCTCCCGTGATTCTTTTTCAGGCGTTTAGCTTACCTTGAAATTTTAGTTAGCAGTTGCCTCTGCCGCTTCGTCATCATCATCGAGTTCCGATGCTTTCTTGTTGAACACTGCCGCAACGATCTGTACCACCAGCATGATCACCATCAGTACAGTCCACTTGTCGACCAGTGCCATCGGCAGGCTCATGTCCTCAGTGAGGATGAATGTGATCGGTGCAGCGACTCCCGCGAGTGCTCCGGCGATCTTGGCAGCGAGCATCTTCTTGCCCCTGTTGTCGTCTTCGTCCTCTTCTTTGTACATGTTCTGCTCATCCTCGTCTTCTTCCTCTTTCTTGCGGAAGAGCGCGATGATCGCTCCGAGAGCGGTGAGGATAGCCGAGATCAGGTTGATCAGAGCCCATACTCCACCCGCAGTAGGTGTCGGGTCATCAGGGATGACTTCCGGTTCAGGTTCTACCTCTGGTGTCGGCTCATCAGGGATGACCTCTGGTTCAGGATCAGGTCCAGGGCCCGGTCCCGGCGGAGGATTTACTCCGGCTCTGGTAACTGTCAGAGTACCGAGGTTTTCAGTGATGTCGTAGTTGCTTGCAGAACCGCTTGTCCAGTTGATGGAGTAAGTGTTCCTGCTGGAGCCGACTCTCGTCTGTGAACCTGTTGCTGTAACAGTTGCCTGATCTCCGTTCACAAGACCGCTGATCGTAGCCGCCGTTGCTGTCAGGGCTCTGCCGTTATATCTTCTCGACGCGCTCGGCGTTGTGATAGTCAGCGGAGCCGGTGTGATCGTCAGCGTTCCGTTCTCGAAGGTTACCTCATAGTTGCCCTTTGTGAGCTTGAGTGCCTTGAGAATGAAGTTTGTGCCATCCTTGAGCTCGATCGTGTACTGTCCAACATTTTCTCCGGCTTCTCTTGAGATATCGTATGTGATCTCATCATCGCCGTAGAGCTGTCCGGATACTATCGATACTGTGAGTTCAGGATCGGCCTGTCCATAGACCTTAGTCTTATCGTCCGCCTTGATCGTTATAGGCGCCGGTGTGATCTTGTAGGTCCTTGTGAAGCTTCCTGTGTAGTTGCCGTTTTCAACTGCGGTAATAGTTACTGTAACTGTTCCGACGTTCTTGACATCATTGCTGTATTCAACAGTGACGTCTGCGCTTGTAAGCTGCTGACCGGATGTAGTGTCTGTTATTGTAACAGGCTGCTTCTGATCCTGTCCGTTGTAAGGAACATCCTTAGGCTGCGATACATCGAATCTCTTGTTCGCAGGATCGTCCGGATCATCCGGATCGTCCGGCAGCTTAGCCGGCGTGATCGTCAGCGTTCCAGGTTCTACAGTTACCTTGATGTTGGTGTAGTTGACCGATGTCGCTGTAAAGTCAGCATCCGTCATCGGCATTGTGTAGGTTCCGGCATTGGTTCCCTTTGCGGTAGCCTTATCGGCATCCTGTGCCGGACCGTTGAACGTGATCGTCGAATCGTATTCGCTTACTGTGTAGCCGTTTACGCTCTGCTCAGATCCGTTGTAGACCTTCGAGTCGGAGTTGCCGGTTACTGTGATCACATACTCATCGGTGATTGGGGTGATCGTCAGCGTTCCAGGTTCAACATTGATCTTGATGTTCGTGTAGTTGACCGATGTCGCGCTGAAGTCATCCTTGGTCATCGTCATCGTGTAGGTGCCCGCGTTGGTTCCCTTTGCGGTCGCCTTGGCGTCGTCCTGCGCGATGCCCGTGAACGTGATCGACGAATCGTAGTTGCTGACCGTGTAGCCGCTTACGCTCTGCTCGGCTCTGTTATAGACCTTCGAGTCGGAGTTTCCGGTTACTGTGATCACATATGGTTTTGTATCCTTTGTGATCGTCAGTGTTCCAGGTACTACTGTGATCTTGATGTTTGTGTAGTTGGCCGATGTAGCTGTGAAGTCAGCTTTAGCCATCGTCATTGTGTAGGTGCCTGCGTTGGTTCCCTTTGCAGTCGCCTTAGCGTCATCCTGTGCCGGACCGTTAAATGTGATCGTCGAATCGTACTCGCTCACGTCGTAGCCGTTTACGCTCTGCTCGGATCCGTTGTAGACCTTTGTATCAGAGTGTCCGGTTACTGTGATCTCGTACTCATCAGTGATCGGTGTGATCGTCAGCGTTCCAGGTACTACAGTGATCTTGATGTTGCTGTAGTTGGCTGATGTAGCGCTGAAGTCATCCTTGGTCATCGTCATCGAGTATGTACCGGCGTTGGTTCCCTTAGCGGTAGCCTTAGCGTCGTCCTGATCGATGCCTGTGAAGTTGATCGTCGAGTCGTAATCACTTACTGTGTAGCCGCTTACGCTCTGCTCGGCTCCGTTATAGACCTTCGAGTCGGAGTTTCCGGTTACCGTGATCACATACTCATCGGTGACCGGTGTGATCGTCAGTGTTCCAGGTACTACATTGATCTTGATGTTCGTGTAGTTGACCGATGAAGCGCTGAAGTCATCCTTGGTCATCGTCATCGTGTAGCTGCCGACGTTGGTTCCCTTTGCGGTCGCCTTAGCGTCGTTCTGCTCAAGACCCTCGAACGTGATCGACGAGTCGTATGTGCTTACTGTGTAGCCGTTTACGCTCTGCTCGGATCCGTTGTAGACCTTGGAGTCGGAGTTTCCGGTTACTGTGATCACATACTCATCTTCGATCGGTGTGATCGTAAGAGTTCCAGGTACTACCACGATCCTGATGTTGTCGTAGTTGGCTGATGTCGCTGTGAAGTCAGCCTCAGACATCGTCATCGTGTAGGTGCCGGCGTTGGTTCCCTTTGCGGTAACCTTAGCGTCGTCCTGTGCCGGGCCGTTGAGCGTGATCGACGAATCGTATTGACTTGTTGTGTAACCGCTTACGCTCCACTCAGAACCCTTGTAGATCTGTGTCGCGGAGTTACCGGTTACTGTGATCACGTACTCATCTGTCTTCTTGCTGATCGTCAGCGTTCCAGGTACTACTGTGATCTTGATGTTTGTGTAGTTGACCGACGAAGCGTTGAAGTCGCTCTGCGTCATCGTCATCGTGTAGGTGCCGACGTTGGTTCCCTTTGCGGTAGCCTTCGCGTCGTCCTGATCGATGCCTGTGAACGTGATCGTCGGATCGAACTCGCTTACTGTGTAGCCGCTTACGCTCTGCTCAGATGCGTTGTAGATCTTTGTCGCGGAGTTACCGGTTACTGTGATCTCATATTCGGATGTGATCGGTGTGATCGTCAGTGTTCCAGGAACTACTGTGATCTTGATGTTCGTGTAGTTGACCGATGAAGCACTGAAGTCATCCTTGGTCATCGTCATCGTGTAGGTGCCGGCGTTGGTTCCCTTTGCGGTCGCCTTAGCGTCATTCTGCGCGATGCCTGTGAACGTGATCGTCGAATCGTATTCACTTGTTGTGTAGCCGTTTACGCTCTGCTCCTCAGTGTTATAGACCTTGGTATCAGAGTTACCGGTTACTGTGATCTCGTACTCGGTTGTGACCGGTGTGATCGTCAGTGTTCCAGGAACTACTGTGATCTTGATGTTGCTGTAGTTGTCCGATGTAGCCGTGAAGTCAGCTGCTGACATCGTCATGTTGTAGGTGCCCGCGTTGGTTCCCTTCGCGGTCGCCTTCGCGTCATCCTGCGCGATGCCGTTGAACGCGATCGTCGAATCGAAGCTGCTGACTGTGTAGCCGCTTACACTCTGCTCAGATCCGTTGTAGACCTTAGTGTCAGAGTTTCCGGTTACTGTGATCTCATACTCATCGGTGATCGGTGTGATCTCCAGTGTTCCAGGTACTACAGTTACCTTGATCTTGGTGTAGTTGACCGATGTCGCTGTGAAGTCAGCATCAGTCATCGTCATTGTGTAAGTGCCGACATTTGTTCCCTTAGCGGTAGCCTTAGCGCTATCCTGCGCCGGACCGTTAAGTGTGATCGTCGAGTCGTAGTCGCTTACATCGTAACCGCTTACACTCTGCTCGGCTCTGTTGTAGACCTTCGAGTCGGAGTGTCCGGTTACTGTGATCTCGTACTCTTCTTCGATCGGTGTGATCGTCAGCGTTCCAGGCACTACATTGATCTTGATGTTAGTGTAGTTGTTCGATGTAGCGCTGAAGTCAGCGGCTGCCATCGTCATCGTGTAGGTGCCCGCGTTGGTTCCCTTAGCGGTCGCCTTAGCGTCGTCCTGATCGATGCCTGAGAAGTTGATCGTCGAGTCGTATGTGCTTACTGTGTAGCCGCTTACGCTCTGCTCGGATCCGTTGTAGACCTTAGTATCAGAGTTACCTGTTACATTGATCACGTACTCATCAGTGATCGGTGTGATCTCCAGTGTTCCAGGTACTACCTCGATCTGGATGTTATCGTAGTTGGCTGATGTCGCTGTGAAGTCGGATTCAGACAGCGTCATCGTGTATGTGCCTACGTTGGTTCCCTTTGCGGTAGCTTTATCACTATCCAGCGCAGGACCTGTTACCGTGATCGAAGGATCATGTTCGCTCACCGTGTAGCCGCTTACACTCTGCTCAGAACCGTTGTAGATCTTTGTTGTCGAGTTACCGGTTACCGTGATCTTATAAGGTTCTGTCTTCTTTGTGATCGTCAGTTTTCCAGGTACTACCACGATCTTGATGTTCGTGTAGTACTCTGATGTCGCGCTGAAGTCAGCCTCAGACATCGTCATCGTGTATGTGCCGGCGTTGGTTCCCTTTGCGGTCGCCTTAGCGTCGTCCTGATCGATGCCCGTGAACGTGATCTTAGGATCGTAATCGCTTACTGTGTAGCCGTTTACGCTCTGCTCAGAACCATTGTACTGATAGCTTGCGTTATTTCCGGTTACCGTGATCACGTACTCGGTCGTGACCTGTGTGACTGTCAGTGTTCCATTTTCTTTAGTAATAGTATAGTTGTTTGTTACATCCTTAGCGGCATCGCCTTCGCCTCTTGTGATCGTGACCGCTCCCACGGTTGCAGGGGAGTCGCCAAGATCAGTCTGAGATCCGGAGAGCGGTACATTTATTACGTCTCCGTCAGCGAGAGAGCCTGATGTGATGGTGTAGCCTGTGCCTTCCGCCGTGATAGGCGTACCATCATACGGCTTGCTGCCGCCATTTGCCTTTACTGTGATCGCCTTAGGCAGGATCTGCAGTCTTCCCGGACGGACATACAGGCTTACGCTGTAGTTGTCGTTCTGAGGCAGATCAGCTGTCGTCAGTTGCAGATTCCATGTGTAATCTCCGACATCGCTCTCAGCGATCCCATAGTATCCCAGACCGGCAGCAGATGAATCGTGTTGCGCCTTTGCCTTTACAGCATTCCATACGTCATCCAGATATTCAGTGCGGTAACCCTCATGGCTGATGATTACGTAATCTGAGATCTGCTTGCTCGGATTAGTAAATCCGGCCTTGTATACCTCACCGTTGTATTCCGCTCCGGTCCAGCGGTCAGGCTCGATACGGATGGTGACGTTGATCTTTGTTACTTCTAATGATCCGCTTAAAACGCGTACCTTGTAGTAGTTTGCATTATGTCTGCCGCTGATCTGCGGAGCCGCAGGTGTAACGGTCGCTGTACCTGCGTTGATCCTTCCGTTCTGAGTAGGATTGTCAGTGCCCTGATATCCGAACGAGATACCGGTCAGCGTGTCTCCATCTGCCAGACCTTCGACCGTTACCGCGTCATTAATAGTCGTAGGCATCATGAGCGCTGTTCCGTCATACTGCTTCGAGAAGCTGTTCGCGGTGATCGTCAGTCTCTTCTGATAGAAGAGTGTGTACACAAGACCATTAGGGTTAGCCTCAATGACCGCTTCTGTGATCTTTAAGGAATCTTCAGCCAGAGGGTCGCTGAATGACGCGCCCTTGACCGCCTTATTGAGATCCCATCCCGCGATAGGTGTACGGCTCAGGGTAAACGTATTTCCTACCTTCAGAGTCTTTGTGTCAGGATCAGCAATAGGCTGTCCTTCCATGTCAACGAAATTGACCGTGACATTTATGCTCTTATATTTTGAATAGTAGAAGGTGATAATGTTGTTTGCCGGGTCTGATCCAAGCGTATAAGTTATTTCCTCAACGTTAGGATAAAGACCATCGATTTCAATAGCGAACTCAACAACAGAGGCCGTGTCGCCAGGAACGTCAGTAACTACTTTCGGATCATGAACCGGTTCATTTGTTCCTTCTTCCAGATACCTTACTGTATATCCTGTTGTTTCGCTCTTTACGCTATAAATGAAGTAGATATCATTGGTCGATCCAATGCTGAGCGTAACGCTCTTTTCACCAGCGTCAGGACGATATCCGGCTATAGCGAGCGCCTTTTCAGTGATCACTTCGCCCGCAGCCCAGTTCGGATTGCTGACAGTCTTGGCCGGGGCTACTTCCTCACCGGTTTCGGAACCCTTCACATAGTGAACAGTATAGCTCAGCGGATCCTGCGTCCAGTGCGCGTAGATAGTAGTATCAGCTGTGATCTGCGTATTCCAGTCGTACATCTGGCCGCCTTCGGCAGCTGTGTACCAGCCATCAAATGTATATCCGGCCTTTGTCGGGTTCGCAGGTTTCTCGACCTTGTGACCCTTCACTACAGTCTGAGGCTCGATCTCAGGCGCTCCCCCTGCAACATCAAAGCTTACTGTATATGAAGGAGGTGTCCATTTCGCGTAAAGCACCAGATTGGACGCCGGCATTGTTGAGAACGTATACTTTGTTGTCAGTCCGGCATCAGAATACCAGCCTTCAAATGTGTAATCGCTGTCTACTCCACACTGCGCGGCAGTCGGTGTCCAGTTATATGTGCTGCCTGTGATCGTCGCGTCAAACTTGACATTTTCGATCGTATTCAGCTTTGTACTGCCGTAGTAATAGTCGATCTTGAACTTGTCGCGGTCATAATAGAAATTAAATGTTCTTCCGCTGTCACTTCTTCTGACAAATGTATAACCAGGAATATCTTTCGGACTAAGATTTCCGTTGTTTGACTGGTAAGTCTGGCTGTACGTTTCGGATCTTGTATACTGATCGTTATTCGCGTTCTGGAGCCAGTAATTAACAGTATATGTATAACTATCTCTTAACCAGCTGGCAGTATAAGTCATCGATGTACCTGAGTTAGGTAACATATCTTCTGTTACGATCAAACGCTTCGTAACATATACAGTACTGCTGCCTTCCGGTTTCCAACCCTGGAAATCAACATCATAATAACCGTAATAATATGTTCCGTCACTGATGTCTACTGGCCATGTGGATGATATATCCTGACCAAGCTTGACCTTCATGGTATAGGCAAAGTTATTGTTTCCGGTCTTTTCATCGCCTTTAAGCGTTGCGGTAACATTATAATTACCATAGGTTCCCGGCCTGAAATGGAATGTGTATTCTGTAAGTTTATAGTACACATACAGAACTGAAGATCCGTCAGCCTCGATCACAACATTCGATGCAGCGTTTCTTTCAGTGTCTTTCTCCCATCCGGTTCTGGTTATAGTAGGCGCGTTGGCTGCCTGCACTGTGCTTCCTACAGTACCCGTTGCGTCTCTGGAGTTGTCGTACACATAGCTGCTGCTTGTGCCGGCGTCATTATACTTCTCGAACAGGTAAACGATCGTATAGTTGACTGTATCGCCTCTCCACTTCGCGTAGACCGTGGTATTCTCATTCAGCGTAACGCTGGCGCCTGCGCGCTGCGTGAGTGCCTCGTCGAGATACCAGCCATCGAATGTGTAACCCGTCCTTGTCGGAACCGTTGACGAGAGAGTCACGCTTGTGCCGTAAGGCGCGGTCGTGCCGCCAACATACGAACCGCCATTGGTCTCATATGTGAGCTGGTAATTCTTTCTGACGTACTTGACCGCAAGTTCCTGTCCGGATACCTGATTGATCGTTGCTCCTTCAGCAACCTCAAGAGTAGCGTACGGGAAGTCCTTAACTGTCGGAGTAACATAAGTACCAAGTACGCCCTTGACATTCGACTCGCGGTCGATCTCTGTATATCCATTTCCGTTAAGGTCTTTCAGGAGATATACATAGTCATACTGCGCTGTGTAGGCGACGTACTCTACATCTGTTGTGTACGCATGGTTTGTATCAAAATGAGATTTCTCGATTTCAATAGAAGACTGGCTGGCGTAGTACCTAGGGCCCTCGTCTACCAGTTCCGAATCTGTCTGTGTGGAAGCCGGAGGCGTAATGATGTACTTACCGTCTGAGTTGAAATCGCCGGAAGCGATCGTAGTTATTACAGTATCGAAAGTATGGTGAGCGCCATTGTCGGTTTCATACCAGTAATCAACCGTGATCGTATACGATTCAACAGCCTCGAACACTGCTACCGCTCTGAAGTTTCCGGTTACTACTGTATCCGCTGTCACTTCAGTTTCAGTGCCTTCGATGACCCATTTCACGAACTTCTTGTTGGATACAAATGGGCTCTGAGGCATTGTCTCGATCCTGTCGCCTTCGGTTCTGAAGTACTGGGAGAGCGTCTCCTTGACAGTTCCGTCATCGTTCAGCACGACGAACTTTACGGAGTACATGTCGGTGAACCTTCCCTGAAGTTCAATATCCTCATTGACGACTTCACCGCCGGTGTACTGAGTATCTCCGAGATACCAGCCGATAAACTCATGACCTTCCTCTACAGGAGCTGTAGGAAGTTCAATTTGAGCTCCCTTGGAGTATTCATCAGTCTGATATGTTTTCTCTGTGCCGTCGATCATGTACTTATAGGTCACAGTATAGTTTGTAGCCTCGTACTCAGCCCAGACTTTCATATCGCTGCTTGCAGCAACGCTGTTGGTGAAGTCTCCGCCGCTATATACCCACTTTCCGGAGTACCCGTTCCTGACAGGTACCTGCGGGATATCGTTCAGGCAATAGCTGGTGTCGACGTCGACCGTCCTCGTCGCGAACGCCTCTGTATCATCCTTATTCTCATAGAAAGTGATGGTATAGGAGATCTTGGAATAGTCAGGAACTACAACAGTATCAGCAGTCGGTACATAGCTGCTGGTGATCCTGTCTCCTGTGACCTTGATCTCCGGGCCTTGTGTTCCCTCGATGATTTCGCCGAGAGCCCAGTAAGCGTTATAGTCCTCACGGGCAATAGGATCAGGCATCTCGCTGCCGATCGCTTCACCCTTGGTGACTTCTACTGTTTTGTAGACTTCCGCGTCTCTGTCGTAGAAAGTCACCGTCCAGGTGGTGTCAGTCGCCCTGGTCGGTTCTTCAACGCCTTCTTCGAGAGGTTCCTCTTCCGGTGGTGGTCCGCGGGTTTCCGTACCATCGGCTTCTTGCCCCTCCGGCTGCTGATCATCCGCAGGCTCTACAACTGTACCATTGTCGTCAGCTGGCTCAGTCTCGGATGGTTCAGCCTGTACTGCCGGCGCGTCATTTGACCCGCCTGTTGAAGGAGTGTTTGTTCCCTCATCAGCCGGCTCAGTGGCTTCAGCAGCAACAGCAGCGTTGTCATCTCCGCCTTCACCACCAGCAAGCGTAAATACTGATGATGGCATGTAGGTGATGACCATCGCCGCACAAAGAAGGAATGCAAAGAACCTCTTAAGAGTTTTGTTCTTCTTCATTACATTATCCCCCTAAAAAATAGTTAAAAAATATAATTGTGTACAAGACAAAGGACATATTACGCTGACATCCTTTCGATGCCGGTATGTGCTCCTCTACCCTTGTTCATTATCCACTAGATAATATACTAAAAGTCTTCCAAACACAACTTGATTGTTTCCCTTTCGCTTCACATTATAGCACCACCATTGTCACGGAAACCGTCATATAAACTCTGGTTTTCCGCATTTTATACGCTATTATTGCGTTCTTGTATTTTTTTAAAACAATTCAGCGGATCATTGATTCGATCGTTCCGCCCGCATCTTCATACGTCTCCCCAGCTCCATCAGAAGCCAGGCCTCAACGAGGATCAGACAGGCGACTATCTTACCGAAAGTATTCGCGAACAGGAACGTCGCGTACCCGGCATACGGAAGATAATACTCGACCGTGCCGATAACATTTTCATACGTGACCGGGTTTATGTCTTCGCCTTCGTTGGCGTCGCCCTTTGTCCTTATAAGCTGCTTGTCCGTATTGTTCGCAACCACGCGGTGTGTAATAGGTGTCGTTCCGCGTGAAGGGTCCCTGAACACTATTATCTCTCCCGTGCGAAGCAGCAGCGGTTCTGTTTCTTCTACATATACTATGGTGCCTACAGGGAACAGCGGCTCCATGCTGCCGCTGGCCACAACATAAGATCTGTAGCCGGCGAAGCCGGGCACCACGACGATGAGGCAGGCCGCGATCACAAGAAGCATGATAAAAGCGCCCAGGGTACTCAGTATGTGCCCAGCGACCTTCGACCCCCTGCGTACGGAATCGGCTTCAGCTTCTTTGTATAGATCCTGATTGCGTTCTACTCTGCTCATGTCAAGCGCGTTTGCGTTGCTGTAGATTTTCAGCATAGTTATATCCTTTCAATATTATCAGCCGATGGGCTTCCGATTTCAACAGGATTATTGAATTCCGGATATGCATGATTCTTTCTATACATATACATGATATTCTTATACTAGTCACCAAATCCGTCATTGTTTAGAAAAAAATGACGCAAACGCGCAAAATAAACTCCCTGACAACAATTCACTTGCTGCCAGGGAGAATCCTTGCCTTCTCTACTACCAGCCCATCACCTGCGAGAATACCTCGCCGATCTTTTCGTGGATCACCAGATCGGCCGAACTGTCGGCGCTCGTCGAACTCATGTTGATGAGCACCAGTTTCTTTCCGTGGAAGTAATGGATCAGTCCCGCCGCCGGATACACGATCAGCGTGGTGCCTCCGACTATGAGTGTGTCCGCGCTCGAGATGGCTCTGACCGCCCCGTCGATCACTTCGCTGTCGAGTCCCTCTTCATAGAGCACGACGTCCGGCTTTACCCTTCCGCCGCATCTGTCGCATTTCGGCACGCCCTTTGTCTCGAGCACCTTTTCGAGTCCGTAATACGCGTGGCAGTTCTCGCAGTAATTCCTTAGCGTCGATCCGTGGAGTTCCCAGACCACCTTGCTGCCCGCTTTCTGATGCAGGCCGTCGATGTTCTGCGTGACCACCGCCTTGACCTTGCCCTGGCGCTCCAGCTCGGCCAGAGCCTTGTGGCAGTTGTTCGGCTCGGCGTTCTCATAGATCAGCTTGTCCCTGTAAAACTCGAAGAAGTCTTCAGGATGTCTCATGTAGAATGTATGCGAGATCATCTCTTCAGGCGACACGGTCCTGCCGAGGTCCTGGTTATATATCCCGTTGGCGCTCCTGAAGTCAGGGATGCCGCTTTCGGTAGATACGCCCGCTCCGCCAAAGAAAACGATATTTTTGCTTTCATCTATTATCTTTTTTAATTCCCTGATCTTGTCGTCCATGTCGTCCGCCTTTCTCCTGCCTGGTTCGCTACTATATTATTATACCACTTTGACCCGCGGCGCTGTCACGATTTTGGTATGACAAAGCATCTGCGCGCAGGTCCGGCGCTGATAATGCATTTCAGGAGCAATAATGTGCATGTCAGGGGCACGTATGCACATTGACAGAGCGATGTGCTAATATGCAATCAGGACAGAAAACCTTTTGCTGAAGACAGGTGTATGAAAATGAGCAAGAAGAAAACAAATCATAACGATCAGGTGAATTACAACATCGAAGATACCGGCATGCTGATGACAAGATCAGCCCGGTCATCGCGCACAAGGCGCATCCTCATAATAGTGGCGGCCATCATAGCGATCCTGCTGATCGCGCTGCTCGGTTTCAAGCTGCTGGGTGACAAGCGCTATAACGATCAGATCAAACTGGCCGAGAAGAACCTCATCGAAGGCAACTACGAGGAAGCGGAGACCTACTACCTCGCCGCGATCGAGATCAACAAGAAGAAGGTCGACGCCCGCAAGGGCCTCGCGATCACTTATGTGCTCGAAGAGAAGTACGAAGAAGCGACTGAAGAGTACGAGGAACTGTACGAAGATACAGACGACGAAAACTACCGCGAGGCGAGGGATATCACTGAAGAAGAAGAGATCCCTCTGATCGACGAAGTCTTCCCGTCGGAAGACCTGTGGATATATATATATGAAGAAAGAATGCCGAAAGGAAACGCGATGGTCGAATTTATTGAGACATATCTCGCGTGGACGTACTTCGAGTCGATACTCGACGAATCCGGCTCTGCAGAAGAAGACTACTACTTCGACTGCGATGATCCTGCGTACGGTTTCGCTTTCCCTGCCACACACGCAATGATCAACGACGATAACTATCCGGAATATATTGATGAGTTCGAGTGGTCCGACGGAGGCTCGGACCCGAGAGGCTGGGCTCCGGAAAAGGACACTGATTATCAGACGGTCAGCCAGGAAGTCCAGGACGAAGTGTACTGCGGACTGTTCAATGTCGACCCGGAGAACCTCGATGGGGTCATCGCGTCGGCCGAGAGCAAACGCCTTATGTATCTCGATGACGGAACATATTATCAGTTCGAAAAAGGAATGGGTCTTATAAGGCACAAGGTGAACATAACCAAGATGTACTTCTGCGGCAGCAGAGTCCTCATAGAATACGACGCGGATCTCTTAGATATAGATGACAGCCCTCGCGGCTCGGTCGGTCCGTATTACGCCGTGATGAAATACAAGGATATAAACGGCAACAGGACGTGGACCATGATGTACAACGCGCCGGATATGCCTGACTGGGTGAACTTGCAGCCGGATGAAGAGGTTGATGATGACGGTGAAGATGATGAAGAGGCGGCAGCCGATCTCAGCGCAGTCTACGCTTCGTACGCGGAAGTGCTCAGGGAGAACGAAAACGATATAAAGGCGTACTGGTGGCAGGCGGACGCAAGCAACGAGCCGGTCAACGGTTACCAGTACAGTGACGGTCAGGTCGTTCTGGATGATCCCGTAAACGAATGCGTCGCGTTAACAGATCTGAACGGTGACGGAATTCCGGAGCTGCTGTTCTTCACAGCTGAGGATTCGGCCGAGGCATACCTGCATGTATTCTCGTATGACGGCAGCAAGGCAGTCGAATGCGGCTACGATAACATCGTGTCAGCAGATATGCCAAACATGCCGGAAATGCTTGAGGGGCTGTTCATCGACGTGAACGTCTCTTCAGGGACAGCCCTTATGATCTACACAGGCAAGGAAAAAGGAACGTTCTATATCGCTTACAGCATAGGCGGACTGACAATGAACTACTGCAATATCAAATATACGATGAACGATGAGTTCGACATCACAGCCGAAGCCACGGTCCTCAACAAATGCAATGAAGGCGAGGGTCAGGATGACTATTACATCGACGGTAATTATGTCGACACAAGCAAGGGAACCGCAGCTTTCAAGAAAGCCGGGAACGACTTCGGTAAGCTGATAATGTTCAGCGGATATTCAGACGATATAAAAGTTTTCAGCCATGTCGAAAGCGATGACGCGATGGCAATGACATATTATGAAGCGCTGGAACTGCTGGAGAACTAGATCCACAGTCAACAGACGCGCGTGAAAAGACCCGGGCATCGAAGCCCGGGTCTATTTTCAGTGCTATTTCAGGCCCGAGGCCATCATGTAGATATTGAAGATGTCTTCGGTGTCGAGGACCTTGAAGTTTCCTATCTTGCGGGCATCCTGGAACGTCACGCCGAGGGCCGCCTTGCGGCAGGCCGCCTCGTCGAAGTCGAGTCCGAGGCCCTTTATATCAGTTGGCATGTCGATCGAGCGGAAGAACGCTTCGAACTTCTCGATCGTCTTCACCGGATCGCTCTCGCCGAATACGCCCTCGCCGAGCTTGACGAATCTGTCGCGGTCTGTCCCCAGTACGTATCTTGCCCATGATCCCCAGATGGCCGCGAGTCCCGCGCCGTGCGCGACATCGAACTCAGCAGAGAGTTCATGCTCTATCTGATGGCATGACCAGTCACCATTGTTTGGGTTGCCGGCGGCCATCAGTCCGTTGTGTGAAAGCGAGCCGCACCACATCAGGTTCGCGCGCGCGTCATAATCGTCCGGTTTTTCGAGAGCCACAGGAGCCCATTTCATAACTTCTTTGAGAAGCGTGAACGACAGCTGATCCGTGAAGTCGAGAGCGTAACCCTGATGGAAGTATCTCTCGAGCGTATGCATCATGATATCAGTCGCGCCGCAGGCAGTCTGATATTTCGAGACAGTCGCTGTCAGCATAGGATCGAGCAGCGAGAACTTCACTCTGCCGAAATCAGTATTGACTCCCCTCTTGTAGACAGGGTCGGTCTCATCGTTTGTGATGACGGACGAGTCGCTCATCTCGGAGCCCGTAGCCGAAAGAGTCAGTATGCAGCCGACCGGAGCTGTTCCTTCGACCTTGCGCTTGCCGCAGTAGAAGTCCCATACATCTCCGCCGCCATAGACACCGTAGCCGATGGCCTTGCTGCTGTCGAGCACGGAGCCTCCGCCCACGGAAAGTATGAAGTCGCAGCCTTCGCTCTTGTAGAGCTCGATGCCCTTGCGTACGAGCGAGACTCTCGGATTAGGCACAACGCCTCCGAGTTCGACATAAGCGATACCCTCTTCATCGAGCTTCGCCTCGACCTTGCCCAGAAGACCGCTCCTTTTCACCGAGCCGCCGCCAAAATGTACAAGCACTTTCGAAGCGCCATGAGCTTTCAGTACCTCGCCGGCCTTTTCCCAGGCTCCTTCTCCGAAATACACATGAGTTGGTGTGAAATATTCCTTTATAGCCATTATTACCCTCCTTTTCGATCCCGGGATCTCCGGTCATTTACTTTCTTATCTCTTCAAACAGGATAGCCTCGTAAGGCTTCATCTGCATTATCTCTTCTATCTCAGCGTCCGTGCGTCCGCGGTTGGTCATGCGTATGCTGAGTTCATCGAGCTCGAAGTCGCCCGGCATTATGAAATCCGCCCTTGTGCCCGAGAAGTTGCCGACTATCAGGAAGCGCTTCCCATCCTTGCATCTGCTGTATGATATCACCTGCGCGTCATCAGGGTAATACTCTACCGTGCTGCCGTACAAAAGTACAGGCTCGGATCTTCTCAGCGCCAGCAGTTTCTGGTAGAAACGGTAGATCGACCTTCCCGGGTCGAAAGCCGGATCCAGAGGGTCTGTCACCGTCGTGCTGCTTGCCGCCAGATCCGCCTTGACATTTATATTCTTGTAATCAGGGTTCACGCACTGCCACGGCTTCTCGCCTCTGTTGAAGCCGGCATTGTTCGAATCGTCCCACTGCATAGGAGTCCTGGCGTTGTCCCTTACCGCGCCCTTCATCAGCCTGAACGCGATGCGGTCCGGCATGTGGAAACCCTTCACCATGTCGAATATGAAGTGCGACACCGGGTCCTTCATCTCATCGCGGCTCTTGAAATTCGTATTGGTCATGCCGATCTCTTCGCCCTGATAGATGAACGGCGTGCCCCAGCCGAGGAACGTGACCATCGCGAGGAACGTGGCCGCCTCGTATCTGTATTTCTTCGTGTTGATGCCGAACCTGCTGACGCTTCTGGCCTGGTCATGGTTCTCGAGGACGAGAGTGTTCCAGCCCGTGCCGTGGTAGCGCAGCTGCGGGTCGATCAGCCCGCGCTTGAACTGTTTCAGGCTGAACGGCTTAGGTATCATCTTGAGGCCGAAAGCGTTGTCCGAAGTCAGATGCTCGAAGTCGAAGATCGAGTCGAGTTCTCCGGACTCCTCTTTTATGTATCTGTGCGCGTGCTCTTCGTCAGGAGTGTAGGACTCGCCGACGGTGAAAGTGTCGTAGAGCGAAAGCGCCTTGTCGTTCAGTTCCTTGAGGAACTCGTGCATGCGCGGTCCGTCGACGTAGTACTGCACACCCTTCTGGAAGTGCAGCGGGTTCCTGTCGTCTCTGAACGGATACACCTTCGAGATCATGTTGAACACGTCGAAGCGAAAACCGTCGACGCCCTTCTCGAGCCAGAAACGCAGAACGCCTGCCATCTCATCGCGGACCTTAGGGTTCTCCCAGTTGAGGTCCGGCTGCTCCGGCGCGAACAGGTGCAGGTAATATTCGTCGGTGCCTTCGATCCGTTCCCATGCCGGACCGGTGAACGAGGACGTCCAGTTGGTCGGCGGGATCAGATTGCCCTCTTTGTCGCGCCTGCCCTCGCGGAATATGTAGTAGTCTCGGTAAGGCGAATCCTTGTCGGCGAGCGCGGCCTTGAACCATTCGTGCTGGTCGCTGGTGTGATTGAAGACTGCGTCCATAATCACTCTGAGTCCGCGCTTGTGGCACTCGGCGACCAGTTCATCGAAGTCTTCCATGGTGCCGAAGGCTGGGTGTATCGCCTTGTAGTCGGCGATATCGTAGCCGTAGTCCTTCCACGGAGACTTGTACAGCGGCGAGAACCATATGGCAGTCGCGCCGAGGTCGCGGATATAGTCCAGCTTCGAGATTATTCCGCGGATGTCTCCCATGCCGTCGTTATTGGAATCCATGTAGCTGAGCGGGTATATCTGATATACTACCGCTTCCTTGTACCAGTTGGTTTTAACGCCCATATGTCATCCTTTCTTGATCCATGATCTCATGTTTCTGCGCTCCGCCGCTTTCGCTGCCGCAGGCGGAGCGGCCGCCGCAGGGCGGGATCAGTCAGATGTTACCGACAGCAGCGTCGGCAGCAGTTGCTTTTTACGGCTCATGACGCCCGGCATGCTGTAGATGCCCTTTCTGAGTTTCGTGTACGGCAGGTCGCGGCTCGCCCTGTAGTCGGTGGCGAGCAGGACGCTCTTTTCTCTCAGCACGTCGGTGATCATCAGGAGCGTCCAGTCAAGCCCGCGGCTTGACGCGACCTGCCCGAGCGCTTCGAGATACGCGTTCGCGTATTCATTCACATTGCCGAGCGTCGTGACCTCGCACTGTCCGATGCCCATCTTCACGCCGGCGTTTTCGTACTGCTTGAAATCCGAAAGTATCATTTCAGTCGGATCCTGTATCGCGAGGTTATCGGTTATGCTGAACAGCTTCTCTCCGAACTCCTCGATGCTAGGCACCTTCGCCAGCCTCGCCAGCATCTCGACTGTGCTGATATCCGCAGCCGTCGTGGTCGGGCTGCGCAGTATCAGTGTGTCTGCGATTATTCCGGTGAGCATCGTGCGCGCCGTATACTGATCCGGCATGATGCCGTGCCTCATATACAGCTGATAGATTATCGTGTTGACGCTCCCGAGCGGCTCCGCCGCGATGAATATCGGCATCGTCGTTGAAAGCGCGTCCAGCCTGTGGTGGTCGATGATCTCAACGACGTTCGCCGTCTCGATCCCCTCTATACTCTGCGCAGGCTCGTTGTGGTCCACCATGATCACATATTTTTCAGGCATGTCCAGGAAACAACGTCTGGTGACGAAGCCTTTGAACCTGCCCTTCTCCATTACCGCAAGTCCCCTTGTGTGGGAATTCGCGAATATCTTTTTCCCCTCGACGAACAGGTCGTCGATATCTATGGTCTCGGTCGCCATCTCCATCATCGAGATGACCGGCTCGGCGAGCCTGATGCGTCTTATCGTCTCCGCGGTCCCGAGAGTAGTCATGAGCACCGGTCCATCATAACCGGACAGGTCCATCTCCGGAAGCTCCCCGTCAGCCGTGATTATGATCGCCGGCATCTGCTTCGAAGCCGCGTACTCTATGTGTTCCTTGCGGGCGCCTGTCACGACGATGCAGTCGGTATATTTGTCCGCGAAGTCGCGGAACGACTCGAACGTAGCCGCGCCTACAAGTATCTTGCCGCTGACCCTGTCTGTCTTGCCCCTGTGGATCAGTTCCCCCGGAATGACTTTCAGGATGTTCTCGACCGTGAGATCGTATGAGCGTTCCTCTTCCTTATTGTCGCTGAGGAACCATCCCGTGATGTCGTCGACGCTGAGGAGTCCCCTGAATTCGTCCCCGTCATAGAGCGGCACCACCGAAGGCTTGTCAGTGCTGTATGTATTGATAAGATCGAAGATAGGCGCCTCCGTCTGCATATGCACCTGCGGCGTGAGCATCACGTCCCTGACCTTTGGGTACACATCCTTTTTATACATAGGGATCTCAAGTCCCATCTCCTCCATCTGCTTCCTTACCGTATCAGATACGGGACTGCAGTGGATGGCGATGTACTCGTTTTCGCTGTCCGTCAGGTTCTTGAGATGCGCGTACGCCGACGCGGCGCACAGGCTGTCAAGATCCGGATTCCTGTGTCCTGTGATGTAAACTTTGCTCATGTTCTTCCTTCCTATTTCAGCTTTGCTTCCGTGCGCGCCATGAATTTTTCTATGTTTATGATGAAGCGCTCGTGCGTGCCTTCACCGATCAGCCCGGCGTCATCGCTCGCGCTCACCCTGAATACCAACCTTCGCCCGTCGATTTCAACGAGCTCGCTCTCACAAGTTATGTGCGCGCCGACCGGGCTCGCCGACAGGTGCGCCACATCCAGGCGCGTTCCGACCGTGCTGTATCCTTCTTCCATGCAAGGCTCTACGCTCAGGCAGGCGGTCTGCTCCATCAGAGCAATCATCGCCGGAGTCGCGTATACCGGCAGACCGCCGCTTCCCCACGTGTCCGCGGTGAGCCCCTTGTCAACCGTCATCCCTCTCTTGTTTTTTATCCCTGTTTTCAGTTCCATTTTTTTCTTCCGTTTTATTCTTCTTTATTCTCCGGCTTCGCTGCTTTCCGCCTTGATGACCTCGCGCCTGAACTGGTTCAGCATCGCGACTATTCCCCATACATAAGCCACCGTCACGGCTATACTGAAATATCCGTTCGCGCGCGTGAGTATCATCAGCGCCGCGAACACTGCCGTCGCCGCCAGCAGCCTCATGATAAC
>SVDB01000007.1:30114-32078 GCA_015058065.1 Clostridiales bacterium | reverse complement strand
TGGATCATGATAATCACTTATTTGTTCTTATAGCGGCAGAAGGTTTGACAGAAACCGCCTCAGATGATATATTTTGAGCGTCGCGAAAGGACTGTAATATGAAAGATCACAACATCGTAGCAGCAATCTATTATTACAACGAAGCTTCGTATTACGAAGACTAGTTTTGCTGCGAACGACCACGGTCCATATGAATGGTACATCCGGCTTCGCAGCAGAACTGCGGAGCCGTTTATTTAGCAAAAGAGATCAAGGAGAGAAACGATGAAAAATCTTATTCCTGACAATGTCAGCGAACACACAAATGTGTATGACGTACTCGTCGAGAGAGGACTGGTGGAGCAGTCCACAAATCCTGAAGCTCTGAGAGAGCTCCTCGGAAAAGAGAAGATCAAATTCTACATCGGATTTGACCCGACAGCAGACTGCCTGCATGTCGGACACTTCATTCCGGTCATCACGATGATGTACATGCAGAAATACGGTCATACACCGGTGTTCCTGCTCGGAGGCGGCACAGGCGAGATCGGCGATCCGTCCGGCAGATCCGACATGCGTCAGGTCATGACCATAGATACTATCGATGAGAACTGCAGACAGTTCAAGAAGCTCTTCGACAAGTTCATCGACTTCGATGACGAGTGGAAGTACGAGGGCAACGAGGGCGTATACCATCCGGGTCACCAGAACAGGGAGCCTAAGCCGGGCTATGCCGTAAGCGTAAACAACGCTGAGTGGATCAGACCTTGCAAGTTCACCGAGTTCGCGAGAGAGATCGGAACGCACTTCAATGTCAACACCATGCTCAGAGCTGACTGCTTCAAGACAAGAATGGACAGAGACACCGGTCTTTCGTTCTTCGAGTTCTCGTACATGCTGCTCCAGGCTTATGACTTCTACGTGATGGCCCGTGACTTCGATCTGAAGGCGCAGTTCGGCGGAAACGACCAGTGGTCCAACATCATCGCCGGCGTAGATCTCACCAGAAAGGCCTGCGGCAAGGAAGTATACGGACTCACGGTAAGTCTGCTGACGACCAGTGAAGGCAAGAAGATGGGCAAGACCGCAAAAGGCGCGCTCTGGCTCGACGAGAGAAAGTGCTCGGTATACGATTTCTTCCAGTACTGGAGGAACGTTGCCGACGCTGACGTCAACAAGTGCCTGCGCATGCTGACATTCCTGCCAATGGAAGAGGTCAACAGACTGTCCGCGCTTGAAGGCGCTGAGATCAACAAGGCTAAGGAAGTCCTCGCTTACGAAGTCACCAAGCTGGTACATGGCGCTGAGAAGGCACAGAAGGCTCTCGATGCAAGCCGCGCGGTATTCGCGGGCGGCGGAGTATCCGATGACATGCCGACCAAGGCGCTCGACGCTTCCCTCTTCGCCGGCGAAGGAATGGGACTTGCGGCTCTCATGAAGGAAGTCGGACTTGAGCCATCGACATCCGAGGCTTACAGAACGATCCAGGGCGGCGGAGCCAGAGTCAACGGCGAGCAGGTCACTGACAGGAAGTACTCTGTCACAGAAGCCGACTTCAAGGACGGCGAACTCATCCTCCAGAAGGGCAAGAAGAAATTCATGAAGGTCACTCTGGCGTAAACTGCCGGGGAAATACCGAAAAAACCGCGGTCTTCGCTTCGATCATGAAGCGGGGGCCGCTTTTTCTGTTATAATGTTTCTGAAGAACGATCATCAGCCTGAAGATCATTTACGGAGGCGGTTTTGAACAACACAAAGTTCACAATGAACGCGTTATTGGTGATAGTGACTGTGTTTTCGGCCATAGGGCTGTTGTTTACCGTGGGGATATACGACATGGGCGAGCATGTCTATCTGATCACCGACTATGAACCGATCGAGGGCACCGACCTGTCGATCAGGTACAGCACGAAGGAGCCGAGCGGTATTTACCGCGGCCAGAAAATCAACGATGAGCTTATGCTTGAGGGTGAGTTCGGATATGA